>NZ_JAZKTR010000004.1:0-44619 GCF_036625485.1 Natronomonas sp.
CATGGGTGTCGCCGTCCCGAAGGCCGACGAGTAGCATGAGTAGTTCCGGGAGGGACTCCTTTACGAGACCGTCGTCGATAGTCAGCGTTCCGTCGTCGGAGAGGTCGGTGGATGCGTCACGAACGACCGCTTCGGTTCGCACCGCCGGGTCTCCCGACGATTCCGACTGCCTACCGTTCAGTTCACCGATCAGGCTCTGTAACGTTGCCTCTGAGCCGCGCTGTGAACTCATTTGCGAACCTCCAGCGAATCTTCCATATCTGGCCGTGTACTTCACGGTATATAAATTGGTGGTAATAAGCTATTAACGACGCTGTTGAAAGAAAACGAAAATCGACCGCATTCGGGTGGTTAATTACTACCTACCGGCCGGCGCATCGAGAAGCATTCGCTGGTTACTTCGTGGCTCGTGCCCGCCGGAACCGAGAACGCGACGCAGACGTCTTGGGGGTCGGCATCGGTCCGTTGCCAGCGCTTTTTGCCGCCTTTGGACCGAACGCCGCAGGCAGCATCGAGCGGGAGCGTGACCGCGCCGTCGAGCTCGCGCGCGGTTGTTTTTACTCGACTGGAAACCATCGTGCTAAACCTTGACGCGGGATAATACCGGCATATTAAGTGTGGCAACGAGCGCCGCCACTCGGCTGACCGAACCGATGGCCACCTAACTTATGGGCCCCCGATTAATATTCAGCCACATGAAACGTCGCGCGCTGCTGGCAGGTGTTCCGATGGCGTTGTTCGCTGGCTGTACCAGTCTCGTCGTCGATGGCGAAGCCGAGTTCGAAGCCCAGACGGCGACCGTCTCCGAGGAGGCCCGCTCCGAGGCCGGCTACGAGGAAGTCGAGGTCACAGAGAGCACCGTCGAGCGGGAACTGCCGGCGGGTCGAAAGGTCCGTGTCATCAACGTCCTCGCTGAATACTCCCGCACGGTCGATATCGGGCTCGGCCTCAGTGGGGAACTCGCCCGCTTTACCGCCGTCGCAACGCCGGAAGTCGACATCGCCGGCCAGGCGATGAACCCCGTCGCCGACATGGACAACGACGAACTCGCCGAACGGGTCCAACAGCAGTACGACAACGTCCAGAACGTCGAGAGCGTCGGCGACCGGACCACGGCCGTCGGCGACACCGAAACCACCGTCTCGAAATACGACGCCGAGGCCCAGACGAACGGCGAAAGCGTCGATATAAACATCCACATCTGCCGCATCCAGAGCGAGGGCGACTTCATCATCTGTGCCGGCGTCCACCCACGAGAGATCGACGAAGACTCCCGAATCGACACCCTGCTCGCCGGCATCCAGCACCCGGCCAGACGTTAGCCGACCAGTATCGGCCCGATCAACACCCCCATCAGGTGCGCTCGACGGGCGCGGAATCGCGCCGGCACCAACCCGATTATCGTCGCTGCAACGTAACAGCCCACACCGACGGGACCCGCGAACAGATACCCGACCGCGCCGAGTCCCACGAGAACGACGACCGACAGACGCGTCGGATCCAACCGACCGACGGCCAGTAGATAACGGTCCCCGAGGGCGAGTACGAGCACGAACCCGACCACAGCCGAGAGGGCGACTGCCGTGAGCAGATGCGGCATCGACAGCGGCACCTCCGCCTCGTCGATGGCGACAAGTACCCCCGTCCGTGGGGCGCCGAGCGCGACCAGCGCGAAGAGGGCGAAGATGGTATTCGCCGTGTTGACGCCCGAGGTAGTCACGACGAATCCTCGCGCGCCGTACCGTCCCGGCACCGCGAGCAGGGAAAGCGTCGCCGCGACGGCACTGGAGACGGCGGGCACGTAGCCGACGACGGCTCCGGCGACGGTGCCAAGCCCCGAGAGGCCAGCGAGCCCGCCTTTCGACAGGGCGACGGCCGGATCGTCCTGTGGCGGGACGCCCTCCCCGCCGATGGCGTCGATGAGGACGGGCGCACCGAACAGGCCCGCGAAAAGCGGCGCTAACACGCCACCGGCCGCAAGCGGTGCTTCTGGCGAGAGATCCAGCGTCGCGATGCCGAGCATCGCGCTCGTCACGAACGCGAACACGCCGATGGCCATCGAAGCGAGGCTTCGTTCGGTAAGGACGAGGATACCGACGACGGCCAGCAGGACGACCGACAGGTTCGCGCGGACGAGCGGCCACACCGCCACCATCGCCCGCGTGACCGGTATCGCAAGCGGCGCGGCGAGCAGCACGGCGATGCCACTACCCAGCGCCGACAACCGGAGTGCTTCCCGGCCCCGCCCTTCGAGCACGAGCCGATGGCCCGGCAGTGCCGCAACCGCCATCGCCGGGTCGGGCACGCCGAGCGCCAGCGTCGGCACGATCTCGAGGAACGTGTGTACGACCCCGGCCGCCAGCATCGCCATCCCCACCGAGAGCGGCGGCCCCGGGACCGACGGAGCGATGCCTGCCAACAACAGCGCCATGTTGTTCGCGTGGAGCCCCGGTATCAGGCCGCTGGCCGTCCCGAGGGCGATACCGCCGGCTACGAACGCCAGCGCTATCAGCGTGCTACGGGGCGCGACGGCCACCTCCATCGCGACGGGTTGGCCGCCTGTTGGTATTTAAACCCACGCTCCGCTATGGGCGAGCCACGGCGCTGCCGCTCTCCGGTCGATAAATAGAGAAGGTTGCTGTTGGCCAGTTTAGCCGAACAGTTCGCCGAGGCCTTCGCCGCCGTCCTCGTCGTCGCCGTCTTCCTCTTCTTCGGCTTCCGCTTCTTCTTCGGCTTCTTCCTCGGCCTCTTCGGCTTCGGCTTCTTCCTCGGCACCACCAGCGGCAGCGCCGCCAGCAGCGGCGCCGCCCGCGGGTGCGGCCGCGGCCGTCTCGATGGCCTCTTCGACGTCAACGTCTTCCAGCGCGGCGACGAGCGCCTTGACGCGGGATTCCTCGACGTCGACACCGGCCGCCTCGAGGACGTCCGTCAGCTTGTCTTCGTTGATCTCTTCGCCAGTCTCGTGCAGGATAAGTGCAGCGTAAACGTATTCCATTGTGTATCACCCGAACATGTCGCCGAGAGCGTCGCCGCCGTCACCTTCTTCCTCGTCGGTGTCGTCGGCCTCGCCTTCGGCTTCCGCTTCTTCTTCGTCGCTCGATTCGTCTTCGTCCTCGTCGGCCGCCTCGGCGGAGGCGTCTGCCTCAGCCGCGGGAGCCTCGACGCCGCGGAGTTCCTCGGGGAGCGCCTCCTCGTCGTCGATCTGGGCGGCCAGCGCGCGAACCTGCGCGTCGGCCGTGGAGACGAGGTCGTCCGCGAGGTCCGGGCTCTCGACGGCCGCCGAGAGACCGACGGACTTGGCCTCGCCCGCTGCCTTCGCGAGCAGCGTGGGGACCGTCCGTGCGGTCGGGTACTCGGAGTTGACCGCGAGGTTCCGGGCTGCGGCCGCGGCGGACTCGACGTCCGCGCGGTACTCCTCGACGTCGATGGCGAGTTCCTCGGGCGCGAACAGCACGCCGTCGGAGAACACGCCACGCAGGTCGAGACCGACCTCTTTCGGCTCGATGCCGAGTTCGCTGAGGACGTTCGCGAGGTCCTGGGAGACCTCTTCGCCAGCGTCCAGAACCTTCGAGTCCTCCATCACCTGGATGGAGCCCTCTTCGATGCGAGCGTTCGCACCGACGGCCTGCAGGTCGCCGACGAACGGACCCGGGTCGACGCCCGTGTCACCCTCGGGGATGACGATGTCGTTGGGCGCGACCTCACCGGCGCCGATGGGCGCGGGGGTCTTGGATTCCTCGAGCTGCTGGTAGAGCCCGAAGGGGTTGTCGTTCGTGCCGATGAGTCCGACCTGTCCGGCGACGTGTTCGGTCAGGTCTTCGAGGCCGTCGTCGACCTCTTCGAGGGCGCGAACGACCAGCGTGTTCCGCGAGACGCGCAGGGCTGCGGTGCCGTGCAGGTCACGGCGCATGTCCTGCAGCTGGCGGCTCGGGATGCCGGCGATGTCGACGACGCCGATCGAGTCGTATCGCTCGACGAACTCGACGATATCGTCGACTTCCTCGCGCTTCCACTGCGGAATCGTCTCGGTTTTGCGTTCGGAATCGGCTTCGGCGCTCATGCGGGCACCTCCACGGCCGGCCCCATCGTCGTCTTCACGTAGACTGCGTCGATGTTCTGCGGGCCCTTCTCGAGGTCCGTGAACAGACGACGCAGAATGACGTCGATGTTGTCGGAGATATCCTCGGCGTCCATGTCCTCGGCGCCGACGCGCGTGTGGAACGTACGTCGGTCACGGGAACGGACCTGAACGGTGTTCTTCATGCGGTTGACCGTCTCGACGACGTCGTCGTCGGGGTCCAACGGAGTCGGCATCTTCCCTCGGGGACCGAGCACGGTACCGAGGTAGCGACCGATGTCCTGCATCATGCTCTCTTCCGCGATGAAGAAGTCCGTCTCTTCAGCGAGGTCTTTCGCCGCGTCATCGTCGTCGCCGAGGTCTTCGAGGTCGTCGCTGTCGAGTACATCGTCAGCAACCTCTTCGGCCCGGAGGGCCGTTTCACCTTCGGCGAACACGACGATACGCGTGTCCTGGCCCGTACCCGCTGGTAGGACGATACTCTCGTCTACACGGTTGTTGGGGTCGTCTAGGTCTATGTCGCGCAAGTTGATCGCGAGGTCGACCGTTTCGCGGAAGTTCCGCTCAGGGGCGTCCTCGAGTGCGCGATCTACTGCGTCCTCTATCGAATTTGCCATCGTTCACCTCCGTAGTTGCAGCCACAAGGGCTACTACGGTGTGAAACAGGCTGCGCCTGTCTCGTTCGAAGCGACGAGGATGACGCACTTAAGGCCGTCGAACCCGCGGTGCCGAAGGCCGGTTTTCACCGCACGTCGCCGTCGAGAAAGCGGTCTTCGATATCCGGCGGCGGCACCATACAGCGGTCCCGCTGGCCGAACCAATCGTAGCGGTTGGCCGCCACGAACTCGTAGACTACATCGCGAATCGGACGTGGAACGACGACGAAGGGATAGAGGAGCGAGTAGGGGAACCCCAGCCGCTTGAGCATCCGGAGCGCTGCGGTCGATCTCGTGTAATAGTCGTCACCCTCGACGAGGACGAACGTCTCGAAGCTCTCGGTCGGCAAGTCGTGGCGTTCCAGCAACTGCTGGCCAGCCTCGGATTGGAGCGCGGCGAACCGAAAGCGGGCCTCCGGGTCCCGGTCGATGACCCACTGGACGAAGCCGTTACAGAGGTTGCACTTGCCGTCGAACAGCAGTATCGGCTTGTCGGTGGGAATATCGACATCGGTGTCGACCGACTCGGCGTTTGACACACCCGTTGCTACGTCTGCGAGAAGTAAAAAGAACGCGAGAAAACCCTCCCAAGACCGAACCGGTTTACGCTGCGGCTTCGGCTTGCTCGAACGCACCGAAAAACTCGCTTCGCTCGTTTTTCGAGCCTTTGCCTCGGCTTACGCTGCCGCTTCAGCCTCGGCAAAGGTGTCGTCGTACTCGCCGTCTTCGAGCCGCTGCTTGTAGGTGCGAGCGTCCTCGCCTTCGATGGTGACACCGAGGGAGACGCACGTGCCGGCGACCTCTTTGGAGGCGCCGCGGGCGTCGTAGGCGAGCAGGTCGGGGAGCTTCTGCTCGGCGATCTTCTTGAGCTGCTCGACGGACATGTCGGCGACGAAGTCCTCCTGCGGGACGCCGGAGCCCGTCTCGAAGTCGAGTTCGTCCTTGATGAGAGCCGCGGTCGGCGGGACACCGACCTCGATCTCGAAGGAGCCGTCGTCCTCGTAGGTAACGGTCACGGGGACTTCGGTGCCGTCGAACGCTTCCGTCTGGTCGTTGATCTCGTTGACAACCGCCTGCACGTCCACGGGCGTCGGGCCGAGTTCGGGGCCGAGCGGCGGCCCGGGGTTGGCCTGCCCACCGGGGACGAGCACTTCGATAGTTCCAGCCATACACGACAGGAGTGTCGCGGCGGTTTTAAGGGTTGTCGATTCCGCTCGGCGTGGGAGTCCGGGTCATGGCCGTCGACAAGCGTCGTAATCAGCGGCGAGAATCCAGCAAGGCAAGACGGGTCCCGAAGGTCATAAGCCCGCAGTGCCCTAGATTCGGAGCATGCAGGCGCTCGTCATCGTCGCCCACGGGTCGCATCTGAACCCGGACGCGAGTACGCCGACCTACGAACACGCCGACACCATCCGGGAGTCCGGCGTCTTCGACGAGGTCGCGACCGCGTTCTGGAAGGAGGAACCGTCGTTCCGCGAGGTGTTGCGGACCCTCGAAAGCGACGAAGTGTACGTCGTCCCGCTTTTCATCTCGGAGGGGTACTTCACCGAGGAGGTCATCCCCCGGGAACTCCGCCTCGACGACTGGGACGTCGAGGAGTGGGACTCCGACGGCACGAGCGCGACCCACGCGACGCTGGAGGCCGACGACGTCGACAAGACGGTTCACTACTGTGGCCCGGTCGGCACCCACGACGCGATGACCGACGTCATCGTCCGCCGCGCCGAGACGGTCACCGGCGACCCCGACGTCGGAGACGGGTTCGGCCTCGCCGTCGTCGGCCACGGCACCGAGCGCAACGAGAACTCCGCGAAGGCCATCGAGTACCACGCCGAACGCGTCGCCGAGAGCGGCCGCTTCGACGAGGTGAAAGCGCTGTTCATGGACGAGGACCCCGAGATCGACGACGTGACCGACTTCTTCGAGGTCGAGGACATCGTCGTCGTCCCGCTGTTCGTCGCCGACGGCTACCACACACAGGAGGACATCCCCGAGGACATGGGCCTGACCGACGACTACCGGAAGGGCTGGGACACCCCTGCCGAGGTCGACGGCCACCGCATATGGTATGCCGGCGCCGTCGGGACGGAGGCGCTGATGGCCGACGTCGTCCTCGAACGGGCGGCCGACGCCGGCGCCGACGTCGGCGACGCCATCGAGGAGGTTCGACGCCGCACGCGCGTGGCGGGCACCGATACCGACGCCAGCGCGAGCGCGGGGGACTGACCGTGAACGACACGCAACTGGACGCGCTCGTCGAGGCCGCCGACGAGGGCATCGACTACGACGGACTGCGCGTCACCCACGATGAGGGGAGCTACACCTTCGAAACGCCCGGCGAGCCCTACGAGGGCCTCGACGAGGACGGCCTCCGTGAGGTCGCCACCGAGAACCCGTGGCTGGTCTCGAACTGGTACTTCTGGACGCAAGTGGGCCGGCCCGAGCCCGAGCAGGACTTCCTCCGGTGGCTGGAGGGCGCCGACGAGCGATCCGTCACGAAACGATACGAATCGATGGCCGACGGCGGCCTCACCGAATCGTGGGGGCAACTCCACATCGAGATCTCGCTCGGCGACGACGGAACGCGCGTCTACACCGTCCGCAACGAGGAAGACGCCGACGCCGACCTCGATTCGCTGGCGGTCCACACCGACCCGCTCGACGCCCGCGAACTCGTCAAGCACGACGACCGGGGCCGCTATCGCCCGCTGAAGACGGCGCCGACGCTGCCGACCGGGTGGGCCTTCGTCGATCTGGACGGCCGCGCGCTCGGCCGCGCAGTCGACGTCATCTACCCGGTGACCATCGCCAACTGGCATCTGGAACGACAGGGCGAACTCGACGTCTCCCACTGGGTGCCGACGATGGAACGGCAGTCCGGCATCTACGGCGTCATCCAGACGTGGGACCGCGGCGAGGGCCACGAGCACGTCAACTGGGTCGCCGAGGCCTGCTGTGACGATTCCCAGTGTCTGAAGCGCCGCGAGTGGGGCTACGACGCCGAGACCGACCTCGAGGTCGACGGGGGCGACGGCGAGTTCCCGTGTCGGGAGCCCTGTTCGCTCGTCATCGCGGCCGCGCGACAGTGGACCAAACTCGAAGGCGAGGAGACCCGGACCTACGAGTTCGAACTCACGCCGAGCGAGAAAGAACAGATCGAGGCCATCATCGACACCGTCGCCGACGGCGAGGCCGACGAGGTCCGGGAGGCCGACGTCTACGACGGCGCCAACCGCTATCGGACGCGCTTCCTGCGGGCCAAGCGGTTCGACGAGGACGGCAACCTCTGTGGCGTCCCGACCGACGACGAATAGAGACGCCGTCAGACCAGCAGATAGTTCGCGGCGACCGCACAGGCGACGCCGGCGATGACGGCGAAAGCGCCGAGAACGAAGTTGATGCCGTCGGCGGCAAAGAGCGCGCCGATGGCGAGGAGGAGTGCGACGGCGCCGAGCACGCCGACCGGCAGGGCACGCATCGCGGGCGAGACCTCCGTGTCTTCCTGTTGTCGTGGCTTCGAGAGGTCCGGGTCGACCTCGACGGGTTCCTTCTCCGGCGTTCGGTCGAACTCGATGTCGACGTAGTGGGTCTCCTGGCCGTGGGCGGTGACGACCTTCAGTTTCCCGCGGACCAGATCCGACGGCCACTCCGTTCGGTCCCGCGTTTTGACCTCGACGTGTCGGGTCTCGTCGGTTTCGACGTAGTGGTTCGAGGCCTCGATACGCGCGATGTCCGAGAGGTGGTCGTCGAGGTGGACGTGGACGTGCGTCGGCTCGCCGTGGTTCGTCAACGCGATGGCGAAGGGGCCGTTCGCCTCGAAGGTGGTCGGCGCTTCGAGCGTGTGCAGCCCCGTCCGGTTGACATCGACAGCGAGCGTTTCGGTCACGGGCGTCGACTCGCGCGGTGGCCTAAAAAAGGCTACTGCTAGGCCGACTCACGGCCGAGACGGGAAATCGAACTCGGTCAGGCCGCCGCTTCGTCACGCATGTCCGGCGGTAGCAGGTTCGGAATGCCGTCCTCGATCGGGTATTCCTCGCCGCATTCGGTACAGACCAGTCGGCCCTCCAGGATCTCGTCGTCGTCCTCGCGGATGACCTCCAGTTCGAGGTCGCTTTTGTCGAGCGGACAGCACAGGATATCCATGAGCGACTCCTTCATACACGGGTCTCCGGCGGGCCGGGCCAAAAGTATGGCGGGTCCGACCGCTTCGGGGGAGTTTTGGCTCTCCCCGCCGAACGAAGGGACGTGACCGGCGGCACGTACACCCTGCTCGTCGAGGTGCCCGAGGCGACGACCATCACCGTCGGCGCCCTCGGCGACCAGCAGTTTCCTGCAGGCTGGTTCGCCTACACCGGCAGTGCCTTCGGGACCGGCGGGTTCGGCCGCGTCGACCGCCACTACGAACTCGCCGCCGGCGAACGGGACACGCGCCACTGGCATATCGACTACCTGCTGGGCCACCCCGACAGCCGGATCCGCGGCGACGTGCGGACGCCCGACGATGACGTCGAATGTGCCGTCGCGAGCGCGCTTCCCGACGGCCCCGTCGACGGCTTTGGGGCCTCCGACTGTACGTGTGGGAGTCACCTCGCGTATGCCGAGACGGGCGCCGACCTACAGTCGGCGGTCGCGGAAGCACACCGGCAGGCCCGGCCGGAATGAGCGAGTCCGTGCCGGCGGGGAGTCACGCGCGTGCGGTCGACGTGATGTAGATTCCGAACAGCACGACCGCGCCGCCGGCGACGGTCGCCACGCCCGGCACCTCCGCGAGCAACGCCACGCCGAGCAGCGTCGCACCCACGGGTTCGCCGAGCAGGGAGACGCTGACGACCGAGGATTCGACGTGTTCGAGCGCCCAGTTGATGACCGTATGGCCGAAGATGCCCGGCCCGACGGCCATTCCGAGGAAGATGAGCCACTCGCGGGTCGGATACCCGGTCAACTGGAGGTCCTGAAACAGGGCGACGACGAGCAACGTGAGCGCGCACGCGGAGTAGACCACCATCACGTAGGGAACGAGGGCGACCCGCTGGCGGAGCGACCGCCCAACCAGCACGTAGATGGCCGCCATGAGCGCGCCGAGGACAGCCAGGGCGTTGCCGAACAGCGGCTGCGAGCCGGCGATGGCGGCCCCGGAGACGAACTCGCTGGCCGACATGGCGACGATGCCGACGATGGCGACAGAGATGCCGGCGGCCTTCCGGAGGCCGATACGCTCACTTAAAAACAGCGCGGCGCCCAGGGCGACGAAGACCGGCTGTGACTGGACCAGCGTGACGCTGGCGGCGACGCTCGTCCATTCGAGGCTCTCGAAGTACGCCGAGAAGTGAACCGCCAGCGCCGCGCCCGTCAATCCGGCGATAAGCAGGTCTCGCGGTCCGAAGGCATCGAACTCGCCCCGATACCGGGTGAAGACGAACGGCGCAATCAGAAGCGTCGTCAACAGGACCCGATAGAACGCGAGGACGACGGCGTCGGCGGCGCTCCAGCGGGCGAGGATCGCACTCGTCGAGACGGCGACGATGGCGACCGCCAGCGCGAGAAGCGGCGGCGTCCGGGCTTCGAGACGGGCCAACACACCCGGACCCAGCAGCGACTGGAATAAGTCGGTTCCGCAACCGTCTGGGGCGACGCCGTCGGCGGGTTCCATAACCGCTTTCCCCGCGCGGGCGGAGCCTCGCGCATGGACGACGCCCGCGTCGGCGCGCTGTTGGTGCTCTGTTCAGCCGCGGGCTTCGGCACGCTCGGCATATTCGGCACCGTCGCCGGCGACGCCGGCCTCTCGATTCCGACCGTCCTCTTCTTCCGCTTCTCGCTGGCGACGGTGCTGGTGTGGGCCATCCTCGGCGTCCGCGGCCGTCTGGAACCCCTCCACGGCCGGAACCTGCTCGCCGGTATCGCCCTCGGCGCCTTCGGCTACGCCGCCATGTCCGGCCTCTACTTCCTCGGCCTCGAGTTCATGACCGCCGGTCTCGTCGGCATCATCCTCTATACCTACCCCGTCTTCGTCCTCGTGTTGGCCGCCGTGTTCCTGGACGAACCCATCGGTCGACGGAGCATCGCCGCGCTGGCGGTCACTCTCTCCGGCATCGCCCTCATCACCGGCGCCGACCCGGCGGCCGCCGACCCCCGCGGCGTCGGCATCGTCCTGCTGGCGGCGCTGGTCTACGCCAGTTACATCACCGCCAGCCGGACGACGCTGGAGGATGTGGCCGCCCCGATTCTGACCGCCCACGTCATGCCCGCCGCCGCCGTAACCTTCCTCGTCATCGGCCTCGGGACCGACTCGCTGGCGATGCCCTCCGGGACCGTCGCGTGGGGGACCATCCTCGCCATCGCCGTCTTCGCCACCGCCGTTCCGATATTCACCTTCTTCGCCGGCCTGTCGCGTATCGGCGCCGGCCCCGCCGCGATCATCAGCACCGTCGAACCCGTCATCACCGTCGCGTTGGGTGCGGCCTTCCTCGCCGAACCCGTCTCCGCCGTCGTTGTCGGCGGCGGGACGCTCGTGCTTCTCGGGGTCGTACTGGTTCCGCGACGGTAGGCGTCGTAGAGGACTCAGGGGACCGTTGCGGCAGTGACAGCTAAAGCCACCGCCCGTAGACGGCACCAACTTATAACGGAATGGGGGCGAACCCCGAAGCATGCTCGACGACACGGTCTGTATCGTCTGCGGTGGCGGCGGCGGCATCGGCGAGGAAACGGCGGCGGCGCTGGCCGACGAAGGCGCGGCAGTCGTGGTCAACGACCTCGGCGTCGACGTCTCCGGCGAGGGGGCCGACGAACAACCGGCCGAGGAGACTGTCGACAGAATCGAGGACTCGGGCGGTGAGGCGATGGCCCATTTCGGCGACGTGACCGACCTCGAGTACACGGAACAACTCATCGAGGACACCGTCGACGAATACGGCGCCGTCCACGCGGTGGTCAACTTCGCGGGCATCCTCCGGGACGGCATGTTGTTCAAGATGGACGAAGCCCAGTGGGACAGCGTCATCGACGTCCACCTGAAGGGGCATTTCTCCCTGCTTCGCAACGCCGCCGCTCACTGGCGCCAGCGGCACAAGGCCGAGGACGGCTTCGACCGCGAGCGCTCCTTTATCTGCGTCTCCAGCGGCGTCTCGGTCGGCAACATCGGACAGGCCAACTACTCGGCGGCGAAGGCCGGCATCCTCGGGTTGATGCGCACCGGTGCCCTCGAACTCGACCAGTACGACGTCCGCGTCAATGCCATGTGGCCGACCGCGCTGACTAGGATGACCGAGGACCTGCCCGGTATGGCCGGCATGGACGAGGAAGATATGGGCCCCCAGCACACCACCGGCGTACCCGTCTTCCTCGCCAGCGAGGCGGCGGAGGGTATCACGGGCTGTACCCTCGCCGTCGCTGGCGATAGCGTCTCGGTCGTCTCGGACCCCGAACGCGAGCGAAGCCTCTCGACGGATGCCGCTGACGGCTGGTCGGGCGACGAACTCGCCGACCGCTGGGAGGAACTCACGGAGGGCTACGAGACGCGGCGGTTGAATAGCGGGTATTAAAAGACCTCAGGCCAGCAGGAACGGGATACCGAAGATCACGAGGAGGCCGACGAGGGCGACGACGGCGCCGATGGCGACGTCGCGGCCCGAGTAATCGCTCTGCGGTGCGGTCGTCCGCTCGTCTTCCGCCGAATCGTGAGGGTGGTGTTCGTGGTCGTCGTGGTCAGCCATACCCGACGTTGCGACAGGCGGCTACTTTGTCCTATCGTTCCCGAGCGACCGGCAGGCCCGGACGCCCCGCCGATGACACGGTGCGAGCGGAAGCCCACGGCTTCAGCCGTGGGAGGAAGTCAAGGGCAGGTATTTGACGGCGGGCCGTCAAGCCGGCCCCATGACGCGTCGTGCCGCCGTCACGGAGGCAGCGAGATGAGAGGGTTCTATCGACGGTTCCTGCAGGTCGCCGTTCGGCTGTTGCCCTTCGCCGTCGCCTTCGCTCGCGACCAGCGCCGGTTCCTCCTGTTCGGTAGCGCCCGCCAGGTGCCCGAGGGAGTCCACGAGGAACGCGCCGAGCACCTCGTCGAGACGCTCCTCCAGCTCGGAGCCGCCTTCATCAAGGCCGGACAGGTGCTGTCGACGCGGCCCGACATCGTGCCGCCCATCTACGCCGAGGCGCTGTCGACCCTGCAGGACGAGGTCCCCGAAGACAGCGGACAGGACCCCGCGGTCGTCGTCGAGGAGGAACTCGGCGATGCGGTCGACCCCGGAAGCCTCACGCCCATCGCCGGCGGGTCGCTGGCCTACGTCTACACGGCCGACATCGAGGGCGAGGAGGTCGCCCTGAAGGTCCGGCGGCCGGGACTGAAACCCCGAATCGCCCGCGACCTGCGCATCATCCGTAAACTGGTGCCGTTCGTCGGGCTCATCGCCGAGGAACGACAGGAGTACTCGATCCGGAACATCGCCGACGACTTCGAGCGCATCATCTTCGACGAACTCGACTTCGAGCGAGAGGCCCGCATGATGCGTCTCATCGGTGAGAACTTCGCCGACGACGAGCGGGTCTACATTCCCGACGTCGACGAGGAGCGGACGACCGAACGCGTCCTCGTCATGGAGTACGCGGAAGGCGAACGCGTCACCGACACCGAGGCGCTGCGGGAGGCCGGCGTCGACCCCGAGGAGATGGCCGAACGTATCGCCGACATCTACCTCTCGATGGGGCTGGAACACGGCGTCTTCCACGCCGATCCACACCCCGGCAATCTCTCGGTGATGGACGACGGCACGCTGCTCATCTACGATTACGGCATGAGCGAGCAACTCACGCCGGAGACCCAACAGCGCATCATCGACCTCTATCGCTCGCTGGCGCGGCGTGACACCGACGGCCTCATCGACGCACTCATCGCGCTGGACGTGCTGGCGCCGGAGGCCGACCGCGGCGAGGTCCGGCGCGTGCTCGAACTCGCGATGGAGAACCTCGAAGGCCGCTCCAACATCGACTGGCGTGACATCATTACGGAGCTTTTCACGATGCTCCACGATTTCCCGTTTCGGATTCCGCCGAACGTGATGCTCCTGCTTCGCGTCGGAACGGTCACCGAGGGCGTCTGTCGACAACTCGACCCCGAGTTCGACTTCGTCGCCTTCATCCGGTCGTTCCTCGTCGAACACGGCCTCTTCCGCGAGGAACTGCAGAAATTGGCCACGGAGGTTCGAAACGACCTGCGAGCCTCCGCGCCGGTTCTCGCGCGGTTGCCGGCCCGGACCGATCGGCTGTTCGACCGCCTCGAACGCGGCGAACTCCGTATCAAGACCGAACGCCCCGACCCCTCGCCGTGGTATGCGCTCAGCTATGCGATCCTCGCGGGCGCGCTCGTCGTCGCGAGCGCGCTCCTGACGTTCCACGAGCGCCCCTACGAACTCGTCGGGCTCATCGGCGCGGCCGTGTTTTTGCTGCTGTTCCTGCGGCACCGATGATTCGACTCGCGGACCGAGGAGTCGTGGGGCTTCTTGACCGTCCCGCCACATACCCGAGACATGTATCTGGCAGACGTCGCGTGGCCCGAGGCTGGCGAACGACTCGACGACGCATCGCTGGCGCTCGTTCCCGTCGGCTCGACCGAACAGCACGGCCCGCACCTCCCGCTTGCGACCGACCACGTCATCGCGCAGGGATTGGCCCACGAGGCCGCAAGCCGGGCCGACGTGGTCTGTACCCCAACCGTCAAGATCGGTGTCAGTCCCCACCACCAGCAGTTCCCCGGCACGCTGTCGGTCGACCCGCCGGCCTTCCGCGATTACATGGAGTCGCTCGTCGAGAGCCTCGCCTATCAGGGGCTGGACCGCGTGGTCTTCGTCAACGCCCACGGCGGCAACGTCGACCACCTCCGAGAGGTCGGCCGCCGCGTCCGCGAGGACCGGACCGCCTACGCCATCGAGTGGATGTGGGACGAGTCCATCCCCGACCTCGTCGACGACCTCTTCGAGCACAACGGCCCCCACGGCGGCCCGAAGGAGACGGCGATGGTGATGCATCTGGCCGAACGGCTGGTCCACGAGGACCGACTGGCCGAGGCCCGCGACGGCGGCGTGCTGGATTTCGACAGGACCACGGGCCGACAGTTCGGTGCCCGCACGTTCTACGACGCCATCGACAACAGCGAGAACGGCGTCTTCGGCGACCAGACCGACGCGACACCGGAGAAAGGCGAGGAGTTGTTCGAGGCCGCGACCGAGCAACTCGTCGCCCTCTGTGAGTGGCTCGCGGACCAACCGTTCGAGAGCCTGATGCCGAAAGATCGGGTCGACGTCACCGACCGCGAGACCTGAAAACCGCTATTCCAGCGACAGCGGCCGATAGACTGCGGCGGTGAGGACCGACGTGACCTCCTCGGTGGTCGCCTCGACGATCTTCGTCCGCGGTTCGGCCGTCCAGTTCCAATCGCGGGTCTCCCGCGCGTCTTCGAGGTTTCGCAACAACTCGTGTTCGCACTCCTCGCGCGTCCCGCCGGAATGCTCCATGAAGACGCCACCTTCCTCGGCGGTCAGCCAGCCGAGGCCCGCGGCGACCTTCTCTCCGGGTTCGGTGCCCGTCTGTCGGGCCATGACGACCGCAAGCACGTCGCCGACGTCCCATCGTCCCGGTTCGAGGGCGCCGCGTTCGACGACGGCCGCGTCCTCGGGGATGACCGAGGAGAGGGAAACGAGATTGTAGTTGTGGATGTTGGCTTCGCTGAGAGCCCGGTCGAACGACCCAAGGGAGGTCTGGCCCTCACCGACACCCCAGACGAGATCGATTTCCATTGTCGCGGCCTACCTAGTCGACGGATAAGTCACTTGCGAGAAGCGTACTGACTTTCTCAACGACCGCGGAGGGCCGCCCCGAGAACTCAAATCCCCGCCGACCGAATCTTCGTCCATGCCCTCGGTTCGCGCGCTCGCAGCCGACGCCGTCGTCGTCATCGACGGCGAGATACTCCTCCTGAAACGCGACCACGAACCCTACGAAGGAACGTGGGTGCTTCCGGGCGGGCTGGTCGAACCGGACGAGACCGCGCGCGAGGCCTGCGTCCGTGAGACGGCCGAAGAGGCCGGCCTCGACGTCCGCGTCGTCGGCGAAGTCGGCCTCTACGACGAACCGGGCCGGGACCCCCGGGACAACGTGAGCATGGCCTTCAGATGCATGCCGGCCGACCCGTCCGCCGACCCCGAACCACGGGAGGAGGCCGAGACGGTGGCGACGTTCCCGCCGGAGGAACTCCCGGAGATGGGCTTCGACCACGAGCGAATCGTTCTGGACGCCCTGTCGTAGGCACGGTCAGTTCTCGGGCTCTCGGTCGGCCGGCCGGACGGCCTCGCCGTCCTCCCAGACGTAGAAGCCCTCGCCGGATTTCTTGCCGAGGTTGCCGGCCCGGACCTTCTTGCGAAGCGTCTGGGGCGGCCGGAACCGCTCGCCCAACTCCTCGCGGAGGTACTCGGCGATGTCGAGGCGGACGTCGAGGCCGACGAGGTCGGTGAGTTTCAGCGGGCCCATCGGGTGGCTGTATCCCTCTTCCATCGCGGTGTCGATGTCCTCGACGCTGGCGACGCCACTTTCGACCATCCGGATGGCTTCGAGGCCGAGCGCGACGCCGAGTCGCGAGGAGGCGAATCCAGCGCTGTCCCGGACGACGACGGCCTCCTTGCCGAGGCCTTCGACGTACTCGACCGCCGTTTCCTCGACGGCCTCGCTCGTCTGCTCGGCGATGACGATCTCGACGAGGTCCATGATGTGCGGCGGATTGAAGAAGTGAAGGCCGACCACACGCTCCGGCCGTTCGAGGGCGCTCGCGAGTTCGGTCACCGACAGCGAGGAGGTGTTCGACCCGATGATTGCGTCTTCGGGAGCGGCCGCCTCAACGTCTGTGAAGACGTTCTTCTTGAGGTCCATGTCCTCGGGGACTGCCTCGACGACGAGGTCCGCATCCGAGACGGCGGCATCGAGGTCCGGCGCGGCCTCGATGCGGTCCAGTGTCGCGTCCCGCTCGTCTTCGGTTACCTTGCCGCGCTCGACGCCGCCCGCCAGGTCGTCCTCGATGCCCTCGATGCCCGCCGCGATGCGGTCTTCGTCCACGTCGTTCAATCGGACGTCGTGGCCGGCCATCGCCGAGACCTGTGCGATGCCGTGGCCCATGCTGCCAGCGCCGATGACGGTTACCTGCATACGCCGAGCGGCGGCCGCCATCACCGAGAAGGTTCTCATCTCGTCGGGCGACGGCGCGTCGACGGCGACGGCAGACTCCGCCTTCCGCCGTCTGAAATTATATAGGACCGCCGGCCTACGGGAGGGCCATGAGCGAGTCCAACCGCGGGTCGGACCGACAGGTCGAGATCTTCATGGAGGGGATGGCCGACATCACACCGGACGTCCCACCTTCGTTCGAGGAACTGGAGGAAGCCGCCCTCGAAGTCATGGACGAGAAGGCCTACGGCTACGTGGCGGGCGGGGCCGGCGGCGAGCGAACCATCGGCCACAACCGCGATGCCTTCGCAGGGTGGCGCCTGTGGCCCCGGATGCTCCGGGACTTCTCCGACCGGGACCTCTCCGTCGAACTGTTCGGCACCGACTTTTCGGTGCCCGTCCTCCTGGCGCCCATCGGCGTCCAGTCCATCATCCACGAGGAGGGCGAACTCGGGACGGCGCGGGCAGCGGCCGACCTCGACGTGCCCCTCGTGGCGTCGTCGGCCGCCTCCCATACGATGGAGGACATGGCCGACGAACTGGGCGAGACCCCGGGCTGGTTCCAGTTGTACTGGTCCTCGAACGACGACGTCGCCAAGAGCTTCGTCCGCCGCGCCGAGGAGGCCGGCTACGAGGCGCTGGTCGTGACGCTGGACAACAACATCCTCGGGTGGCGCGAGCGGGACATCAGCGACGCCTACCTCCCCTTCCTCGACGGCGAGGGCGTGGCGAACTACTTCGCCGACGGGGCGTTCCGCGACCTCTGTGACGCGCCGCCCGAAGAGAACGAACTGCCGGCCATCCGCACGTTCATCGACATCTTCGGCGACGCCTCGCTCACGTTCGATGACCTCGAATGGCTCTGTGAATTCGCGGACATCCCCGTCGTCGTCAAAGGTGTCCTCCACCCACAGGACGCCGTCGAATGTGTCGACCGCGGCGCCGAGGGCGTCATCGTCTCGAACCACGGTGGCCGGCAGGTCGACAACGCGGTCCCGGCCATCGACGCGCTCCCGCACGTCGTCGAAGCGCTCGACGACGAGGACGTCCCCGTCCTCTTCGATTCGGGCATCCGCCGCGGCGCCGACGCCCTCATCGCGCTGGCACTCGGGGCCGACGCCGTCCAACTGGGCCGGCCCTACGCCTACGGCCTCGCCATCGACGGGCAGGACGGCGTCGAGGCCGTCGTGAAGAACTTCCTCGCCGACCTCGACCTCACGCTGGGCCTCATCGGCTACGACGACGTGACCGACGTCGACCGCGAGGCGGTCATCCGCGCGGACGACCTGCGGGAAGGGCCGTAAGCCGCGCGCGCTCGCTGAAAGAGCTATTTCAGGTGGCAGACCCCGCAGAACGTATAAACCATCCAAGGAGAAGCGTAGAACAGATCCGTTGACCGATGTACAGTTCCGACCACGAAAGTGGCGGAAACAACCGTGTTAGGGCCTCTCACCCCGGGGAAACTACTAATACGAACCCGGTAACACGGTGAAATAACTCGGAGCGATACCCCATGACCAGTTACGTTCGCACTCTCGTGTACGCCGTCGCTGCCAAGCGGCGCGTGCCGGGTGCGGACGGATGGTCTAACGCTCCGTTCGCACTCGCGATTCGCGCCGCATAACCCGGTTCGGCGGCGCGGCGGGCTTTCTCCTGCCGACTACGAGGCAGAGCCCGTGCTGCGGGTGCGGACCCCGCCTTCTGCGCCGTCGATACTCGGGAGCCGAGGGTCTCGCTGCGCTCCGACCCTCGCTACTGCGCGAATCGAGGAGAGACATCCATCCCCGTTAGCCGCCGGTCCCGCCATCGCGCGGGGCGGGTTCGACTCCCGCCGGGGACCTATGCTCGCAGCAACCTACAGAGCACGGCTGTCGGTCCGCGTCCCCCGGGGCGCGGCCGGCGACGTAGAGGGCGGCGTCCGCGACCTGCTCGCGGACGTCGATGGTGTCGAACACGTCGACGTACACGATCTGGAGGGTGTCCGACCCGACGCTCTCGACCTCTACGTCGACGCTCGTGCGACCGTCGGATTCGCCGCCGAGACCGACGCACCCGAAGCCCAGCTGCAGGACGGCTTCGGCGTCCTCGATGTGAACGTCGAGTGATACCGTCGGACGGTTCCGGGCCAGTCGGGGCCTCGCGGGTTCGATCCCCGCCGGAACTCTGGGGCATTGCCCCGTGATTCGAATGCAATCGGCACTTCGGCCCTCCATGCAGTACGGTTTCGACCGCTCCCGCGAACTGCCCGCCATGTCGGCCCTGTTGGCGCTCAACGCTGCCTGCGTCCTCCTGCTGTTGGCGGCGTTGTCGCCCTTCTTGGTCGTCTCGGGCCTGTTCGCCGGTGCGGTCTGTCTCGTTGCCGTCCGCGAATCCTGACCGGGCGGCGGTCTTCACGCGTTTCTCGCCAGTAACACCAATATAAATGCTGGCTGTCTGTCATCAGTGGCGTCCCGTGTCACCGGACCGCGCGCGAGGCGGATTACGCGGTCGCGTCGACCCGTCGACCCCCCGCCGGCCCCGAATAGGAGCAGCAATTTCCGGAAGCGTGTGGTTCGGTGCCGTTCGACGGGAATATTTCCCCACTTTTTTGGGGCAACAAGCGTTTAGTGCAAAGCCTTTATATGTGGAGTAGGCAAACCATATAAGCATAATGCCAGGGCCCACCCGCCAGCGTGAGCGCACCAGCGAGGACGAGACAGAAAACGAGGAAGAAACTGGCTGTCCGGAGTGCGAATCGGATTCACTCGTCAGAAGCGCTGACGGCGGGGGTGAACTCGTCTGCGAGGACTGCGGACTCGTCATCGAGGAGGAGAACATCGACCGCGGTCCGGAATGGCGTGCGTTCAACCACTCCGAGCGACAATCGAAGTCCCGGGTCGGCGCGCCGACGACCCAGACGATGCACGACAAGGGACTGACCACCCAGATCGACTGGAAGGACAAGGACGCCTACGGCCGCTCGATTTCTTCGGAGAAACGCTCCCAGATGCACCGACTCCGTAAGTGGCAGGAGCGGATCCGAACCAAGGACGCCGGCGAGCGTAACCTACAGTTCGCACTCAGCGAGATCGACCGGATGTCCTCGGCACTCGGCGTCCCGCGCTCGGTACGCGAGGTCGCCTCCGTCATCTATCGACGGGCACTCGACGAGGACCTCATCCGCGGCCGCTCCATCGAGGGCGTTGCCACCGCCGCGCTGTATGCCGCCTGCCGACAGGAAGGCATCCCGCGGAGCCTCGACGAAGTCGCGGAGGTCGCCCGCGTCGAACAGAAGGAGATCGGCCGGACCTACCGGTATATCGCACAGGAACTTTCCCTCGGGCTCGAACCCGTCGACCCCGTCCAGTACGTGCCGCGCTTCTGCTCGGAGCTCGGCCTCAGCGAGGAGGTCGAACAGAAGACCCGCGAGATCATCGAGGTCACCGCCGAGAAGGGCATGCTCTCGGGCAAGTCCCCGACCGGCTACGCCGCCGCGGCCATCTACGCCGCTTCCCTGCTCTGCAACGAGAAGAAGACCCAGCGCGAGGTCGCCGAAGTCGCGCAGGTGACCGAGGTCACCATCCGTAACCGCTATCAAGAGCAGATCGAAGCGCTCGGCATCCACTGATCGGCGTTCCCGTGATTCCCGACCTTTTTCGGCTCGTTCGCCCGCTACCGGACGGTATCGGCTGAAACGATCCTCTCGTTGTCACCCGTTCCCGTACGGTTAACACGCCGTAGAGCCAACACCTGCCCATGACAGTCTCCGAGTCCGCAACGGGGCCCGACGTCGGCTCCGTCGACCACGAACTACTCGAAGGGCTCGAATCGTACGTCACCACCGCGGGCGGCGTCGACGAGCGTTTCGACGTCGAGGCGCCGTTCGACGGCTCCACCATCGGCCGCCTGCCCGCCTGCGATGCCGACGACATCGAACTCGTCTTCGAGCGGGCCGACCAGGGCCAGACCGCATGGGCCGAACGCAGCGTCGAGGAACGCGCCGAGGTCATCATCGAGTATCACGACCTCGTGCTCGACCACGCCGAGGAACTGCTCGATATCGTCCAACTGGAAAGCGGGAAGGCCCGTCGCCACGCCTACGAGGAGATCCTCGACGTGGCGATCACCGCCCGTCACTACGCCTACCGCGCCGAGGAGTACCTCGAAAGCGAAAAACGGGACGCCGCGATTCCGGGCCTCACCGAAACGACGGTTCACCACCACCCGAGGGGGACCATCGGCATCATCTCGCCGTGGAACTACCCCCTCTCGCTTGCGGTCTCGGACGCCCTGCCCGCCATTCTGGCCGGCAACAGCGTCGTTCTCAAACCCGCCGAACAGACCTCCTACACCGCGCTGAAGGCCGTCGAACTCCTCCGGAAGGCCGGCGTCCCCCGCGACGTCTTCCAGGTCGTCACCGGCTTCGGCCCCGACCTCGGCGAACCGCTCGTCGCGAACTCCGATTACGTCTGTTTTACCGGCTCCAGCAAGACCGGACGCATCGTCGCCAGCCAGGCCGGCGAGCACCTCACAGACGTGTCGCTGGAACTGGGTGGCAAGAACCCCGGCATCGTCTGTGAGGACGCCGACATCGACCGCGCGGTCGAGGGACTCATCCGCGGCTGTTTCACCAACGCCGGCCAACTCTGTATCTCGCTGGAACGGCTCTACGTCCACGAGGACGTCTACGGCCAGTTCGTCGAGGCCTTCGTCAGCGAGATCGAGGACCTCCACATCGGCGCGGGATACGGCCACGACGTCGACGTGGGCAGTCTCATCTCCCAAGACCAGTTCGACAAGGTCACCGAACACGTCGAGGAAGCAAAAGCCGAGGGCGCGACCGTCCTCACCGGCGGCACCGCCCGCCCCGACCTCGGCCCGTACTTCTACGAACCCACCGTCCTGACCGACGTCGACGAGTCGATGGCCCTCTGTGCCGAGGAGACGTTCGGCCCCGTCGTCTCGATCTATAAATGGAGCGACGAGGCCGAGGTCATCCGCCGCGCCAACGACACCGAGTACGGCCTCAACGCCTCGATTTGGACCGAAGACACCGACCGCGGCAAGCGGATGGCCAAACAGATCGAGACCGGGACGGTCAACGTCAACGAAGCCTACGCCGCCGCGTGGGTCTCGCTGGACGCGCCGATGGGTGGCATGAAGAACTCCGGTATCGGCCGCCGCCACGCCAAGACGGGCTTCATGAAGTATACCGAGCCCCAGACGGTCGCCGTCCAGAAGCACCTCGGGATGACGAACCCTCCGGGCGTGCCGCATTGGCTCTACGCGAAGATCATGAACAAGGCGCTGAAGATTCAGCGTCAGATTCCCGGTATGCGCTGATCCGCAGATACCTATTTCTCCGTTTCGCGCCTACTACCCCCGTGCAGACCATCGAAACCGACATCGAGATCGACGCCACCGCCGAGGCGGTGTGGACCGTCCTGACCGACGGGGCTGCCTATCCGGACTGGAATCCGTTCATCACGCGACTGGAGGGCGACATCGAACCCGAACGGCAACTGACCATCCGCATCGAGCCGCCGGGAAAGCGAGGTATGACGTTCAAACCGCGCGTCAAGGCCGTCGAGCCGAACCGCCGCCTCGCGTGGAAGGGAAGCCTGCTGGTGCCCAACGTCTTCGACGGCCGCCACGAGTTCGTCATCGAGGACCGCGCCGAGGGCGTTCGCTTCGTCCATCGGGAAACCTTCGGGGGCGTCCTCGTGCCGCTCATCCTCGACAAGGACGCGATTCGACGGGGATTCGAGGAGATGAACGCGGCGCTGAAAGCGCGGGTCGAAACGGGAGAAGCGAAAGTCGACGAAGCCGCGTAGCTTACGTCAGGTCTTCGACGACGATGGTCTGTTCGCGGCCGGGACCGACACCGACGGCGTAGACGGGCGTGTCGAGTTCCTCGGCGATG
Source organism: Natronomonas sp. (assembly GCF_036625485.1). Taxonomy (GTDB): domain Archaea; phylum Halobacteriota; class Halobacteria; order Halobacteriales; family Haloarculaceae; genus Natronomonas. Next base: position 22,838 of record NZ_JAZKTR010000004.1, read on the forward strand.
TAATCCAGATACTCGCGAGCGTTCTCGGGAATCGCCTCGTAGCCCTCCTCGGCGACGGCGTTCCAGTCGACGTCATCCCAGCCCTCGAAGGAGCGGAGGTTGGCCTCACAGTCGCCCCACTTCTCGGTGGTCGGGGGCATCGTAAAGACCTCCTCGCCGTCGAGCGTGTAGGAGTGGCCGACCTTCACTTCGTCGAGGCCGGCGAGCACGTCGATGTGGTTGACCGCGAGGCCGGTGAAGCCGTTCGCGCGGGCGGCATGCCGGAGCATCGGGATGTCGAGCCAACCGACGCGGCGCGGACGGCCGGTAACGGTGCCGTACTCGCCGCCCTTGTCGCGGATGTACTCGGCGAGGTCGGCCTCGGCGGGTCGGCCGCCGTCGTCGGGCGTCTGGCCGTCGACGGAGCCGAGTTCGGTCGGGAGCGGACCGGTGCCGACACGGGAGAGGTAGGCCTTGACGATGCCGACGACCTCGCCGTCGCCGATGACGGTCGGGCCGAGGCCGGTGCCGACGGTCGCCCCGCCGGCGGTGGGGTTCGAGGAGGTGACGTAGGGGTAGACGCCGTGGTCGATGTCGATGGAGGTGCCCTGTGCGCCCTCGAACATGAGTTCCTCGCCCGCGTCGAGGCGCTCGGCGAGGAACTCCCCGCAGTTGACGGTCATGCCCTCGCTGTCGAGGCGGTCACCGAAGTCGCGGTACTGTTCGAAGAGGGCGTCGATATCGAAGGTATCGGCGTCGATGTCCTCGTGGTCCTCGATGGAGATATCGTAGACCTCTTCGAGGAGCGCGCGTTTCTGCGGAACGACGTATTCGAGGCGGGAGCGGAGCGTCTCGGGATCCAGCAGGTCGCCGATTCGGACGCCGCGGCGGCCGGCCTTGTCCTCGTAGGTCGGGCCGATGCCACGGCCGGTCGTACCGGCGGCAAGGTCGTCGTCGGATTTGATGTCCTCTTCGAGGTTGTCGATAACGCGGTGATACGGGAGAATGGCGTGCGCGCGCTCGGCGACCCGAACGTCGGGGTCGAGGCCGCGGTCGCGGAGGGTGTCGATCTCGTCGAATAGCGTGCGTGGGTTGACGACACAGCCGTTGCCGAGGACGCCGATCTTGTCTCGGACGGCGCCCGACGGGACGAGGGAGAGCTTGTACTCGTCGCCTTCGTGGACGACGGTGTGGCCGGCGTTGTCGCCGCCCTGGTAGCGAACGACGACATCGGCGATATCGCCGTAGACGTCGACGATACCCCCTTTGCCCTCGTCGCCGAGCTGCGAACCGACGATGGTTACGGTCATCGGGACGACGTTTCGCCCAAGGTGGTAAACCGATTACGGTATGGCCAGCCTCGCTGCTGCCGACGTCTCGCGCGCGGCGGCCCGCTTTTGGTCGATTCGACCGCCAGCGCCGCTCTGAACGGCTGCCATATGAGCCGGCGTCACAAGGCCTATAAACGCCACCTCCGAAAATACGGTACGATACCCCCGATGTATCGGTTTCGGGGCCCGAACGGACAGCAACTTTTAAACCCTGCAAACACAAGTTAACAAATGCCATGATAGATCGGCTTGAGAAGGAAGTAGACATGCTGGAGCGCCATCTGCAGGTGCTGCGGATGGTCATCGAGAACGAGCCTATCGGCATCGTCAAGATGTCCAACGAGACGGGCTACCCCCACCACAAGGTTCGCTACTCGCTGCGCGTTCTCGAAGAGGAGAACCTCATCGAACCCTCCAGCCAGGGCGCAATCACCACCGAGGACACCGTCGAATTCGTCTCCGAACTCGACACGAAGGTCGACGAGATCATCGACAAGCTCGAAGGGATGAAGATCGACGAAGTCCCCGAAATCGAGAACTGAACGGTTTTCTACGTTTCTCGTTTCGGCCGAGAGCGTCCGTTAGCGCCCGCTAAAAGCGCACGGGCCGCTACAGTTTCGGCATCGTCATGTGGAACGATTCGTCGCGGGACTCCACCAGACAGAGGTGGAACCCGTTGTTGCGCGAGAGTTTCACGAAGTTCCGATGCTTCTCTCGGCTGAGAAGGCTGCCACTGGTCGCCTCCCGAGCGGCCTCCAGCGCGTCCGGTTCGAAGTAACTGGACGTGACGGCGAAGGCACCCGCGAACCGGTCGGCTTCCATCCCCACGTCGGAGGCATCGTCGATGAGCGGTTCCAGCGAGGCCGCGCGGGTCGGGTCGCGGCTCTCGTCCATGTTGGCGACCACGAGCGGTTCGCCCATCCGGTCGCGGGCGACGACGTCGAACTCGATGTCCCGCTGGTCCTCGCCCTCGCCGACGGTGACCGGCTCGCCGAAGCTCACCCGGTCGATATCGGGCAGGGCGTCGTAGAGCGGCCGCATCGCCCCCTCCGAGCGCGTCGACTGGATCTCGAACAGCAGGTCTGTGAGCACCCACTCCGTGAAGGCGTACAGCGGCGACGACCGGAGGAACGACTCGAAGGGTTCGCCGTCGACGGTCGCCCCTTCGTCCTCGAACTGGGTGTGATACTCGATGCGAAGGTTCTCCGCCAGTTCCTCGGGTTCGACGTTGCCCGCGTGGGCGTCCTCCAGTGTCGGTCCGCCGGGGCCCTCGTCGCGGACGAACAGGCTCGTCCCCGCGAGCGCGCGGTCCGGCGTCAGGCTGACGCCGCTGGCACCCCCAGCGCCTGCCGTCCCCTGGGCTTCCAGCGTTTCGACACGTTCCTGCAACCGGTCACGTTCGGTTCGCAGAGAGTCGAGTTCAGCCCGTAGCGACTCCAACTCCGATTCGTACTCCTGGCGGACCTCCTCGATGCGTGCCTCCACGTCGACGTCTGGTTCCGACTCCGCATCGGGGTCCGGCCGCGATTGTTCCGTGGACTCCGGTTCGGACGCGGAAGCCGGCTCCGGCTCTCGGGTTCGGTCCGGCGTCTGGGTCGGTTCGGGCTCGCTCGGTGTCACCCCGCCGGCACCACGCTGGGCGGCGGTGTCGGCCTCACCGTTCTCCCCACGACCCGTGTTCTCCGGGTCGATAGACGGAACTGACCGCGTCGTCAGGTCGTCCATGACCGAGCCGTCGGAGTCGGCGCTCGACTCGGCTGTCGACTGGGCCGTTCGCGTCGTCGCCGTCGACTGCCACGCCGACGAGGAGTCGGTCGAAGCCGTATCCTCCGTTTCGGGCGCCGACTCCGATGTCGTCGATTCCTCCGTATCAGGTGTCGGCTCCGACGGCTCGGTCGTCGATTCCTCCGTTTCGGCTTCGGCGACGTCCGCGGCTGCGGACGGCCCATCCGCAGCCGATGGCTCCGGGGTCGAATCCACCGATTCGTCGCGTTCGTCGGTCGTCTCGGTGGCAGATTCGGTCGTCGGCGTCGTGTCCTGCTCCGCCGCAGGCTCCGGTTCCGGTTCGGTTGCTGGCTCCGGTTCCGGTTCCGATTCGACCGTGGAATCCGACTCGGTCGCTGGCTCCGACTGGGTGGCTGGTTCGGCCGCCGGTTCCGGTTCCGATTCCGGTTCGGGCGTCACCTCCGAACGAGGGTCGGCATCGGCGACCGTCTCGGTACCGACATCGGTCGTCGTATCCGGCTGTGGTGGCGATTCGGAAGCGACCCCGACCGCTCCCGTTCCGGTATCGGGTTCGGGCGCCGCCGGAATCCCGATATCCGACAGGGAGACGGCGACGACCTCGTAGATCCCGATCTCGCCTTCGGCTTTCTCCTGGGCTTCCTCGTCGGTGATGAGCCGGCCGCTGGAGCTGATATAGCCGATGTAGTCCGCGTCGCCGTCCTTGTAAACGATGTAGTAATCGCCGCTAAGAACGTTCTCCGAGAGTTCGACGTAGCCGGTGAAGCCGCCGCCGGACAGCGTCTCGTGGACCTTCGACAGCGGCGTGTCGTCGCTGAAATACCGGCCCCGGACCTCCCCGTCGAGCGCGAGCATCGCGGCCAGCGGTACCGTCCCCGGATGCTCCGCCTCGTGTGCCCGGCCCGCAGCACCGTCGAACGCCTCGATGCTTCCCTCTCGGGGGGCCTCTTCGAAGTTCGATACGACCGCAAGCGGTTCGCCATCACGGAGGAACAGCCGGTTGTCGCCGGCCTCGACCGCACCGCTGAATCCCCGTGACTGCAGGTCACGCAACCCGTCGAACCCGCCGTCGAAGGGCGACCCCTCCCACTTCTCCATCACGGTGTGGGCGTCCATACACGCCGAAAGCCACAGGACGGGTATATAGGCTTCGCCCCAACCTTTTTTAATAGCGAAATCAGCGGCGCTTCGCGTCGGCTCATCCCGGCGGCCAACGCCGACGAAGACGTGAGTACGGGACCTCCGTAGGTGATGTTCTCAGTCACTGAGAACCGTAAAACAGATTTATTTACTTATGACTAGACGTTTTGGTATGGACGCTCCAGAGGAGTTCGACGACATCCTGGTTCCGACCGACGGCAGCGACGCTGCCCGTAACGCGGCCAGGCAGGCGATCAATTTCGCCCAGCACCGCGATGCCACACTGCACGTGCTGTATGCGATGGACATAGGTCGCGCCGGCTACGTTGCGGTCCCAAGCGACATCGGGGAAACCCGACGTCGCCTGGAGAAGAAAGGCCAGTCCTTCGTCGAGGAGATCGAGGAACTTGCCGGGGAAGCCGGGGTCCCCTGTGTGACCGAGGTCACGTCGAACCTCCCGCACGAGGCCATCATCGAGTACGTCGACGAGAACGACATCGATCTGGTCGTGATGGGCAAGCGGGGACACTCGGACCCCGACAAGCCGCTCACCGGCTCGGTCACCAAGCGCGTCATCGGGTCGCTCGACATCCCGGTGTTTACTGCCTGAGCGAGCCCCGCCTTCGGATGCGGCTCCGAGCGGTACCATCGCTCGATCCCTCGGTGGATTTCCACGGGGCGACGGGAACCGGGTCACACCCGCAGTCGGGAGGGGTCGAACGGGCCGCTGACGGTCGCGGCCGTACGACACAGCGGTGAAGCCGACGAAAAGTGGTTACTGGTAGGCCAGGTTCATCACCCAGTGGGAGAAGGCGTCGCTCTGGGGGTCGATCTCCTCGTCGCCGACGAACGGCGAGAGCATGTCGCCGGCCATCAGCAGGGAGAAATCGAGGTCCTTCGGGTCGCGGACGGGGGTGATGTAGTAGGTGTTGTGGCCCTCGTAGACGGTATCCTCGCGGTCGACGAGGTCGAGGTCGGCCAGTTTGTCGATGATGCGACTCCCCTTCCGGGAGTCGACGTCCAGTTCCTTCCAGAAGTCGCTCTGATGAATGCCGCCGCTCTCGCGAATCAGTTCGAGGCCTTCGCGTTCGATCTCCGAGAGGTCCTCTTCCTCAGAAGCGCTCATTATTGATACGTGGGGCTGCGAGCCTTTTAAATCATCTCTTCGACAGGCTCGTATGGATTCTCACATGGTGGGCCGTCGGCGAACGCGAAGTACTGCTCGTCGCCGAGTCGAATGAGCGACGACGAGCGCGTGCCGAAGCCGTCGCGGTGGATGCAGACGCCGGAGTCGTGGTCGCTGAGAGACTCCCCCGCCCGACGCGTCCAGTCGGCGGCCGTTTCGCCGTCACGTGGCTGGAGTTCCTCGCGGAGGCGTTCGGCGTTGGCCGCCTGCTGTTTGCCGATCTCGGGCCGTGCCGAAGGGACGAACCAGTCGTCGGCGGTACCGACGTTGACGACGACGTGGACGCCGGGGTCGAAGGTATCGGTCCGGTAGCCACCGCCGGTTTCGTCGCCGCGGTTCGCGACGAGGATGCAATCGTCCGCGTCAGCGAGTAGGAGGTGGAACGGTGCGTACTCGCGGGCGTCGAGTTCTGCCTCGACGCGAGCGAGGGCGTCCGTCGCCGTCGCCTCTTCGAGCGCGTCGTTCACGAGGAGGCCGCGAGAGCGGTCGCCCTCGCCGGCCTCCCAGCGGTTGGTGACGCCGACGAAGAGACCGTGTTCGTTGTAGCCGATCCACGTGCCGCCGGCCTCCTCGTCACGCGGTGCGAGCACGCGAGGCGGGCCGTCACGAACTGCTGGCGGCGTGGCCGGCCGGCCGAACTGCTCGTCACGGTTGGCGGCGATACAGACCGGCGCATCCTCGAAGACGCGCCACGCAACGATGAGGGTACACACGAACGCAGGTAGGAGCGGCGCCGATTTAAACCTCGTCCGAGCCACCGTCGTCGGCACCCGAACGGAGTCGCGCTTCGACGGCCTCGCGGTCGACGGTGCCCGACGCGGTCCGGGGTAACGCGTCCGCGAACGCGACCGTCCGGGGGAGTTTGTAGCCGGCGAGTCGGTCCCGACAGAACTCGCGGATGTCGTCGGCCGAGACCTCGGCACCGTCCGTGACGACGAGAGCGGCGACGCGTTCGCCCCACTCCTCGTCGGGCAGGCCGACGACCGCACAGTCTTCGACGGCAGCATGGGAGCGGACGGCGTCGGCCACCTCGCTCGGATCGACGTTCTCGCCGCCGGTGATGATGGTGTCGTCGACCCGCGCGTGGACGTAGAGTTGGCCGTCCTCGTCGCGGTGGCCGAGGTCGCCGGTTCGGAGGCCGCCGTTCGTGAAGGCCTCGAAGGTCGCCGTCTCGTCGAGATAGCCCGGCGTCACCATCGGCCCGGAGACGACGAGTTCGCCCGTCTGGCCGGTCTCACAGATCGCGCCGGACTCGTCGACGATGGTCACCTCGGCGAACATGACGGGGTTGCCGACGGTGTCGGGCGTCTGTCGAGCCTGCTCGGGCGTCGCGGTCGCTATCTGGGAGGCGGCCTCGGTCATCCCGTAGGTGGGCGCGACCGGAACGTTCTGCTTCTGTGCGCGTTCCAGCAGGTCCGGCGGGCAGGCCGCACCGCCGAGCAGGACGAACCGGAGGTCGACGAGCGGCGCAAGCGAAGTATCGCCGTCGGCACCGGCATCGAGCAATCGCTCCAGCATCGTCGGCACCAGCGAGACGGCGGTCGCATCGGCGTCGTCCATCGCCGCCAGCGTCTCTTGGGGCTCGAAGCCCTGCTGGACGGCTATCGTCGTCCCGTAGAGGGCCGACCGATAGACGGGCGCCAGCCCGCCCATGTGGTACATCGGCAGGCAGACGTGCCAGCAGTCGGTATCCCGCAGGCCGAGTCGGAACGCCGAGGCCGTCGCGCTCGCGAGCACGTTGCCCATCGTCAGGACGACGCCCTTCGGGTCGCCGGTCGTCCCCGAGGTGAACATGACGACCAGCGGGTTGTCCGGTTCCCACTCGGGGAGGTCGAAGGGTTCGGGCCGGACGCTCGCCAACGCCTCGGCACTTCCCGTCGGCTCGTCCACCGAGAGTACCGTCGCGTCGGTCGCATCGGTGACCGCCGCCTCTGTGTCGGCCTCACAGACGACGACCTCCGGGTTCACGCGGTCGAAGCGGACCGACAGTTCGTCGGCCGAAAGGCGTGCGTTGACCGGCACCAGCACGGCACCGAGACGCTGTGCCGCGTGGGCGAGTTCGACGAACTCCGTCCGGGTTTCGGCACAGACGACCAGCGCATCGTCGACGCCGACGCCGCGGGCGGCGAGTCGTCCGGAGAGCACCTCGACCCGTTCGTCGAGGTCGGCGTACGTCTCGGCCGCCTCGGCGTCGCCAGCGGCGGCTATCGCCGTCGCGTTCGGCGTCGCGCTCGCCCGGGTCGCCAGCCAGTCACGCATCGTAGCGTAGCCCGTTTCACGAGGGGGGAATATTGCCTTTTCCTTGTGGAACGACGGCGGCTCCCGACCGGATCGGAGCGACATTCTCCCGGATATCTTCCGCGAGAAGGCTTCTCGTCGCCAATCCACAGGCTCGAACCCTCGGCAAGGCGGCCGCAAGGTGGACCGCGGCGGCGCGAGCGACCGCACCGTCGATGGTCGTGGTGACGACGACATCGAGACCAGCGTCGATAGCGCGCCGGCCCACGTCGGCCGCCTGGTCGACGCCGCCCAGCGCCATCGGTTTTATAATGATGACGTCGGCGGCCGCCGCAGCCAGCACCGCGTCGATGCCGTGTTCGTGGAGTCCTTCATCGAGTGCGATACCGACCGGGCCACCCCGGAGGTCCGCGTGGCCCGACAGATCGCCGGCCGACAGCGGTTGTTCGACGAAGGCCACGTCGTGGTCGGCGAAGGCCGACAGCGCGCGCTCGGCGGTCTCGTGGTCCCACGCCCCGTTCGCGTCGGCCCGAAGTTCGACGTCCGGGCATCGCCGTCGGACGGCTTCGAGGCGCTCGATGTCCGCCGAAAGCGACCGGGCGCCGACCTTGAGTTTCACCGCCGGGAAGCCCTCGGCGACCGCGTCGGCGGCCGCCTCGGCGGTCGCTTTCGGCTCCCCATCCCCGACCGTCGCGTTGACTGGGACCTCCTCGGTGCTGGCCGTCGCACCGAGGTGGCGATAGAGTGGTTCGCCGGCCGCCCGAGCGCGCGCATCGAGGACCGCCAGCGAGACCCCGTGACGGGCAGCAGGGGCGGCCGCGAGGGAGTCGTCGTCGAGCGTGCTCTCGGGGTCGTCGACCCGACGGATGGTGGCCTCGCAGTCGTCGAGGGATTCGGTCCACCCCGGAAGCGGTGTCGCCTCGCCGAGACCCGGCGTACCGTCGGAATCGAGCCGGACGAGGAAGCCACGTCGCTCGTCGATGGTGCCGGCGGCGGTATCGAGCGGCGTCGACAGCGACAGGGAGAACGGTTCGATTCTCATACGAACGCGGGCGCGGCCAGTCCGATGGCGAACAGAAGCGAGTGGGCGAAGAGGAGTTTCCCGGTCTGCTCCAGGGCGGGGTTCAGGGCCTCGCCCTCCGTCTTCGTCCAGACGGTGCGGCCGATGCGGGCAGCAAGAGGGGCGGTCACGAGCGGCACCAGGACCGCAGGCGTGAAGCCGTCCAGCCAGAAGACGACGGGCACGACGTAGGCCATGCCGACCAGCGCCGTCCACTCGATACGGCTGAGTCGATAGCCGAGGATGACCGCGAGCGTCCGTTTACCCGCGGCCGCGTCGGTCTCCTTATCTCGGATATTGTTCACGACGAGGATGGCCGTCGAGAGGCCGGCTGCCGGCAGCGCGGCGACGAGGGCGGCGACCGGCACGGTCCCCGCCGGGACGCCGAGCGGCAGCGGGTCGGCAACGTAGGTGACCGCCTGCACGTAGTAGGTGCCCGCGACGGCGACGAGGCCGAAGAAGACGAAGACGAAGACGTCCCCGAGGCCGCGATAGCCGTAGGGAAGCGGTCCGCCGGTGTAGGTGATGCCGGCGGCGACGCTGGCGAGGCCGACGACGACGATGGGGAGACCCCCGATGTAGACGAGATAGAACCCGATGGCGATCGCGAGGCCGAATGTCGCGTACATCGCCATCTTGACCCGTTCCGGGTCGATGATGCCCCCGGCGGTCACGCGGGTAAAGCCCTCGCGGTCCTCGGTGTCGGCGCCGCGGACGGCGTCGTAGTAGTCGTTGGCGAAGTTGGTGCCGATCTGCAACAGGAGCGCACCGACCAGGGCGAAGACGGCCGGCAGCGGCGCGAAGACGCCCTCGTGTACGGCCAGTCCGGTACCCACGATGACGGGGGCGGCGCCGGCAGGGAGGGTCTGTGGGCGGGCCGCCATCAGCCACGCCTTCGTCGGTGAGACCGTCTCTGTCATTGGTCGTACTCGGGGCGGACGCAGTATAATGCCCGGTGGTCCGCCCCGGCGTTTTATCTATCAGTCGGGCGAAAATCCAAGGTATGTTCAAGAATCGGACAACGGCCGCCGAGCAACTCGCGGACGAACTCGTCGACCGGGGAATCGGGGCCGATATCGTCCTCGCGGTCCCCCGCGGTGGCCTCCCGCTCGGACGCGTCGTCGCCGACCGACTCGACGCGCCGCTCGACATCGTCGCGGCGAAGAAACTCGGCGCTCCGAACAACCCCGAACTCGCCATCGGCGCCGCCGCCAGTGACGGAAGCCTCTATCGCAACGAGGCGATCATCGACGAACTCGGCGTCGACGAGGCCTATATCGAGGCGGAAGCCGACCGAGCGGCCGAAACCGCCCGCGAGAAAGAGGCGACCTACCGCGAAGGCGAGGAACCGGACCTCGTCGGCAGGCACGTCGTCATCGTCGACGATGGGCTTGCGACCGGCGCGACCGCCATCGCCTGCATCCGGAAGGCGAAGGCCGCCGGGGCCGAACGCGTCGTCCTCGCGGTGCCGGTCGGAGCGCCGGACTCCCTCGACGAGGCCGCACGCGAGGCCGACGAGGTCGTCGCCGTCGAACAGCCTGCTCGCTTCGGCGCGGTCGGACGGCACTATCGGGACTTCTCACAGGTCACCGACGAGGAAGCGATGGAATATCTCGAAGACTGAGGCCTAGACGCCGTAGGGGTAGAGTTCGGGCACCCGTTCGCGCTCGGGATGCCGTTCGATGGCGTGTAGCGCCTCCGTCTCATCGATGTGGATGAAGGCGTCGTAGCGTTCTCGAAGGTCGGTCGGGACGTAGTTGCCCGACTCCAAGGCGGGCCGGTAGACGACGCCGATAGCCCGGTTGCCGCGCGGTTCCGCGAGCGCGTCATCCGCCCCGATGCGGTCGGTAAACAGCAGGCGGTCGGCGCCGTCAGCCGCGTGAAAGGCATCCTCGTAACTGCCGTCTTGGGCGTCGGGCACGCGCATCTCCCGTGGCGTCTCGCCCCACTCGTCGGCCGCGATGACGTCGCCGCGATGCGTGCCGAACCCGACGATTTCGCAGTCGGCCTCGGACTCGCGGACGAGTTGGCCGAGGTTCAGGCGGTCGCGACGCGGCATATCGGTCGCGCGGGCGTCGCCGACGTGGGTGTTGTGTGCCCAGACGATGGCCTTGCCACCGTCGTGGAAGTCCCGAAGGCGGGCGAGGGTGTCGGCCATATGTTCGTCCCGGACGTTCCAGGAGTTCTCGGAGGACGCCAGCGCCCGGTAGTAAGCCTCGGCGTTCTTGGCGACGTGGGCGTTCTGCTCGGCGGCGAACACCGATTCAGGTGCGTCACCATCGGCTTCGGTCCGCCGCCGGTCCAGCATCTCGGTCAGGACCGACACCACGTCGTCCTCGCAGTCCTCGGGCACCATCCGCATCGCCTGTGCGTACTCCTGGCCGTCCTCGCCGTAGGGTTCGAAACAGCGGTAGGCCTGTCGGGCGTGTTCGGCGGCGGCCATCGGGTCGACGTCTTCGAGATAGTCGACGACCGCTTCCATCGACTCGTGGAGGCTGTAGACGTCGAGGCCGTAGAAGCCGGCGTGTTCGGCCGGCGACGCCTCCTCGTTGTGGACGGCGAGCCACTCGAAGAACCCGACGGCCTCCCAGTTGGCCCACATCCACGTGGGCCAGCGGTCGAAGGCGTCGACAGCCTCGCGGACGGTTTCCGGACCGTCTGCCGCGTTCCTGACGAACTGATTGACCGCGAAGCAGCTGGGCCAATCGCCCTCGACGGCGACGAAATCGAAGCCGTGGTCGCGGATCAGCTCCGCCGAGATGGTCGCGCGCCAGCGATAGAACTCGGAGGTGCCGTGGGAGGCCTCGCCCAGTAGAACGACGTCGGTCTCGGCCAGTCGGTCGATAAGCGGGTCGAGGTCGTGGGGGCCATCAAGCCGCCGACCGTACTCCCGGATTTCGGCGGCCGCACGCTCGATACCGAACGGCTCGGCCCAGCCGCGACGGTCCTCGATTGGCATACGTAAACGGTTCGCACAGCATTCGGAAAGCGTTTCCGACGGCGCGGCCGCTCTCGGGCGTTGCGTCGAAAGAAAAATATGGGATACGACGGTGAGGTGCCGATTTAAGCGGAGGTCGCCTCGTCGGCGGCGTCCTCGACCTGGCTGGCGACGTCGTCGGCGGCGTCCTGGACCTGCTCGGAGACGTCCTCGACCTGCTCGGTCACGTCTTCGACCTGCTCGGAGACGCTTTCGGCCTGCTCCTCGAACTGCTCGGAGATGGTGTCGAGTTGGTCTTCGACCTGCTGCTGGAAGTCCTCGCCCTGCTCTTCGAGCTGGTCCTGAAGGTCCTGGATCTGCTCGTCGAGCCCTTCGAGGGCGTCGATGGTCTGGTCTTCGAGATCCTCGTTGGCGTCGAGAATCGCGTTGACCTGCTCGTCGAGCTGGTCGAGGAAGTCCTCGAGGAACTCCTCGACGGAATCGTTGCCGTCACGGAGGTTCTCCTCGAGCGTGTCGAGGGCGTCCGCCTGGCTCTCCTCGAGCGTGTCGAGCTGTTCGTCGATGCTGTCGCGGAGGTCACCGAAGACGTCCTGCTCGGCCGGGACGGCCGACTCGACGGCGTCGAGGTAGCTGTCGACGGTCGTCCGCAGCAGGTCGTTGCCGCGGTCGGAGACGTCGCGGGCGGGCTCGATGGTGTCGAGGAACGTGGAGTTGACCTGCTTTTGGATCTCGACGCCGCGCTCGACGGCGCTGTGGGTCTGCTCGAGGGTGCTGCGTTGCAATTCGAATACTGTTTCGACGGGGTTGGTGTTCTCGCTCATTGTATTTACAACTACGCCCCCAGCACATATAAACTTGTCTCTGAAAACCATTCAAAACCATTGAGATACATTGAGAGTCTCAGAAATGTGGACCAATGGTGGTGGATGGAGGTCACCCACCCGGTAGACAGCGCGACGCGGTGCCGGCGCTGACACGTGAATATACGAGACCGATCTCCGAAGGGATGCTGCCAGCAATTGCCGCCTGGTTTAAGCCACTTTTTGCCCGGGCCGGCCTGTGGCCGGCCCGGCAAAAACATGGGGAAAATATGCGCGACTCGTTCCTGTCGCGCTCTCCCTCCGGTCGAGCGCGGTAGTCACTCGTCGCTACGCTGGCTCGGGCCTTCGGCCCTCGCCAGCGGGAACCGCCTCAAGTGCCTTCTTCGAAGGCCCCACTCGGCGGATGCACTTCCCGGACGAAGGTGTCGTTCGTTTCAGTTTATAAGAAATGAGTCAACCACTCGATACGCACGTTCACCAAACGACTGATTCATCGAAGCAGAACGAAGTCAAAACCGCGTGAATCGTCCTATAACACCCTGTCAGTAGTACCAGTCGTACTTCTCGAAGTTCGGCTTTCGGTTCTCGTTGAACGCCTGCCGGCCCTCGCGGGCCTCGTCGGTCATGTAGCCGAGTCGCGTCGCCTCACCCGCGAAGACCTGCTGGCCGATGAGGCCGTCAGTGTCCATGTTGAAGGCGTATTTGAGCATCCGGATCGCCATCGGCGACTTCGAGAGGATCTCGTCGGCCCACTCCAGAGCGACCTCCTCCAGTTCCTCGTGAGGGACCGCCTCGTTGGCCATCCCCATATCGACGGCCTCCTCCGCGGAGTACGTCTTACCGAGGAAGAACACCTCGCGGGCCTTCTTGTGGCCGACCTGCTGGGCGAGATACGCCGACCCGAAGCCGGCGTCGAAGGAGGCCACGTCGGGGTCCGTCTGGAGGAACTTGGCGTGCTCCTCGGAGGCCAGCGTCATGTCACAGACGACGTGCAGGGAGTGGCCGCCGCCGACGGCCCACCCCGGCACGACGGCGATGACCGGCTTCGGGATGTGGCGGATCAGTCGCTGGACCTCCAGGATGTGCAGTCGGGGGGCGTCCTGCCGTTCCGCCTCGTCGCCCTCCCCGTCCTCGTACTCGTAGCCCGCCTCCCCGCGAATCCGCTGGTCGCCACCCGAACAGAACGCCCACCCGTCGTCCTTCGGCGATGGCCCGTTGCCCGTCAGGAGGACACAGCCGATATCGGTCTGCCGTTTGGCGTGGTCCAATGCGGTGTAGAGTTCGTCGACCGTCTCCGGCCGGAAGGCGTTGCGCACCTCCGGGCGGTCGAAGGCGATACGCACGGCGTTGACGTCCGTCCCGCGGTGGTAGGTGATGTCCTCGAAATCGTCGGTTATCGGCTCCCAGCGGTCGGGGTCGAAGAGGTCTGAGACCATACCGAAACCGGGAGCGCCGATAGCAAAAACCCACCCGACTGCGGCGAACCGTCAGGACAACGCCGCGAGGACGCGCTCCTGGAGCGCCGCGCGCGCCTCGTGGCTCCGCTCGCTGTCGGTGACGACTTCGATGACCTGCGTGCCGTCGCTCCCGACCGACTCCGTATACAGGTCGCGAAAGCCCTCGCGATTTCGCGTACGCGCGAAATCGATATCATAGACGTCGGCCGACCCCTCGAAATCCAGTCCGTGCGGCGTCCGGAACCACTCCTCGAAGGCGTCGTGTTCCTCGATGGGCAGCAGGCGGAAGATGCCACCCCCATCGTTGTTGATACAGACGACCGTCGCATCGACGTCACAGCGCGAGACCGCCAGCAGGCCGTTCATGTCGTGGTAGTACGCGAGGTCACCTAACACGGCTACGAGCGGGTCGTCGGTCCCAGAGCCAGCACCGAGGGCCGAAGAGGTGATGCCGTCGATGCCCGAAGCGCCGCGGTTCCCGAGCACCGTCAGGTTCGCCGCCCGCGGCCGGGCGAACCGGTCGAGGTCACGCACGGGCATCGAATTCGAGACGAAGATCGTCGTCGGGTCCGGCGCCAGTTCGATGCTGTCCGAGAGGACAGCGCCCTCCTCGGGTTCGTCCCCCTCGACCAGCTCCCAGTAGTCGGCCTCGGCTTCCGAGAACCGCTCGGCGTAGCCGCCTGCGTCACGGCGCACGGCACTGGCCAGTTCCGTCGCCAGCCTCGTTTCGTCGGCGACGACGAGGTCCGTCGCGGTGAACGTCGCCTCGCGCCAGCCACCGGCCGGGTCGACGACGAACTGCCGGGCGCCGGAATCCCGGAGGTAGTGTCGCAGCGGTTTCGACGTCGGCGAAGCCCCGAACCGGAGGACGATGTCGGGTGTCTCCTCGATGGCGCTGATGTACGAATCGTAGCCGCCGCAGATCGGCGTCTCGGTCATCCCGAGATGTGCGCCGAATCGCTGTCCCGAAAGCGGGTCGGCGAGCACCGGAAAGCCCGTTTCGCGTGCGAGGCCCAACAGTGCGTCCCGGGCCGGCGCCGGCCGGTTCGCAGGGCCACAGACGATGAGTCCCGAAGCGGCGCCCTCGATGGCGTCGGCAACCGTTCGCCGGTCGCTCTTCGAGAGCCCAGCACGGCCCTCCGTGACGTCGACGAAGGGGCCGTTACGGCCCTCGACAGCGATCGGATGCTCGTCAGCGAACCCATCGGGAACGGTCGCATCGGGAACCGCTTCCGAGAGGTCAGCCGCGCGGGCGTCCGGCTCCAGCGGCTTTCGGAGCGGGACGTTCAGATGAACCGGTCCGGGTTCGGTGCCGGTCGCTGTTCCGACGGCCCGACAGAGCGTCGTCCGCAGCGAACGGAGTTTCCGGTCGGCGGCCTCGGGTTCGGGGAGCGTTCGATAGTCGCGGACGGCATCCCCATAGAGGTCCTGCTGGTCGATGGTCTGGTTGGCGCCGCTGTCGTGCAGTTCCGGCGGCCGGTCGGCCGTCAACAGCAACATCGGCACGCGGGCCTGACCCGCCTCGACGACCGCGGGATGGAAGTTCGCCAGCGCGGTGCCGGAGGTACAGATGAGGGGAACGGGACGACCCGTTCGCTTCGCGCGCCCGAGCGCGAAGAAGGCTGCCGAGCGCTCGTCGAGTAGCGACAGCGCCTCGATATCGGGGTGTTCGGCGAAGGCGACCGTCAGCGGCGTCGAACGGCTCCCCGGTGCGAGCACGGCCGTCTCGATGCCGGCTTTCACCAGTTCGTCGGCGATGACCTCGGCCCAGAGGCTGTTGACGTTCCGGGCCATCTCACTCCAGTTCGTCCAGTATCGGCCGGTATTTGAGTTGTACCTCGTCCCACTCCCGATCGGGGTCCGAATCGGCGACGATGCCGACCCCCGCGAAGAGCGTCGCCACATCGTCCCGGGCGATCGCCGACCGGATGGCGACCGAAAAGGAGCCGTAGCCGGCCGCGTCGAACCAGCCGACGGGAGCGGCATACCAACCGCGCTCGAAGGGTTCGGTATCCCGAATCGTCCGGAGGGCCTCGTTGGGCGGCAGGCCGCCGACGGCGGGCGTCGGATGGAGCGCCTCCACCAGCGTCAGGACGTGTTCGTCGTCCGCCAGTTCGGCCGTGATCGGCGTCTCGATGTGTTGGACGGTCGCCAGCCGGCGAATCCGGCGCTGACCGGCCTGGATGGCCGCGGCGTAGGGGGCCAACTGCTCGCGGATGGCGTCGGCGACGAGTTCGTGTTCGTGGACGTTCTTGTCGTCGGCCAGCAGTTCCTCGGCGAGCCACTCGTCTTCCTCGGGGGTGTCACCGCGGCCGGTCGTCCCCGCGAGCGCGCCGGTTTCGACGGTCCGCCCACGAAGACCGACCAACTGCTCGGGCGTCGCCCCGAAGAAGCCGGCGCTCCCATCTGCAGGTTCGAAGAGAAACCGGAAACAGTCCGGATACGTCTCGCCGAGTCGGGCCACCACGTCCGGCAGCGAGAGCGGCCGTTCGAGTGTCGTCTCCAGCGCCTGTGCGAGGACGACCTTCCGGAGTTCGCCGGCCTCGATGCGGTCGGTGGCGGCGGTGACGCTTTCGCGCCACTCGGCCATCGACGTGGTCCGCTCGCGGGCACGAACGCCCGGTGGGTCGGTGTACTCGTCGTTCGTCGGAAGCGAGGTCAGTTCCGCCTCGGCGGTTTCGAGTCGGTCCTCGACGGCCTTGGGGTCGGCGTCGACCGCGTTGACCGTGAGCCACGGCCCGTCGTCGGTGTAGGTGACCTGGACCCGCGGCAGGACGAACTCCGCGCCGGGGTAGCCCGCCCACGGGTCGTCGCCGCTGTGTTCGTCGTGAAACGCGAAGCCGCCGAAGAAACGGGGTCGGGCCGCCAGCGCCCCGGCGTGAACGTCGCCGACGGCGAACAGTTCCGACGCCGACTCCCGGACCGCCCGGAAGCGGTCGGGACCGTCGGCGGTTATCGTCGCCGCGGTCCCGCTACCGACGACCGTCGCCTCGTCGGGGGCCGCCCAGAATCTCCGGGGGGCGTCGGCCGCCGAAAGCGCAGCCTTCGGCTGTGGTGCCGCGGGAAGTCGCATCGACCGACTGACAAGCCCCGCCGAGGACGGGGCGGCCTCCTCGCTCCGCAACGGTTCCATTACCACTCTCTTGGAACCCCACCGTTTTAGGTTACCCGTTCAGGGACGGGCTCGCCAGAAAGGACAGCCTAAAGCTTCGATTCGGCGTCGTCGGCCAGTTCCTGCATCCGCTTGCCGATACGACCGGCGTCCGAGAACTCGTCTTCGCTCATCACGTTCGCCAGGGCGTTTCCGAGGACGAAAACGGCGTGTTTGTGTTCGCTCTTGGATTTGTGGACGTCGTCCGGGGTCACGTCGAGGCCCTGGTAGGGTTCGAAAATCGAGTTATCGACGCTGTCCATGTCATCGAAGTGCTCCATGATCGAAACCATCTTGGCGTGCAGTTCCAAAAGCTCGTCTTTGTGCATATTCGTGGGTACTGGAAGACGGCGTTTAACGCTTTCGCGGGAACGAGGCACACACCGCCACACGAGCCGACCTCGCCAGTACGGGCGACAGCGCAGCCGCTACGGGCGCCACAAGCCGGAAAAACGGGTTAGAAGACGTACTCGTCGTCGTGGCCCATCATACCGTCTTCTTCGAGACCGGGGTCTTCGTCCTCCATCGGACCGCTCGTCTTGTAGGCGCGAAGGCCGGTCGAGAGTAACTCTTCGATTGCTTCCTCCCGGTTTACGAATTCACCCTTCTCTACGAGCTGGGCGATCTGCATCTCCAGATGCTCCGGGATAGTCAGTTGTACCTTCGGCATCGGAACGTTGCAAGCTTCGGGGATAGGGTATTTAAGGTTGACGGGGTTTTTTTGCCGCGAGCAAATTCAACCCCCGGTGACGAAAACTATCTTTTGTGAACCGTTCACTGACCTTATTTCTGGGGGATACGTTCGTTCCCGAACGATAGGCCTACCTGTTTTCGACGCAAATCGGGACCCATGAAGGACGTTACGGACCTCCATCGGGAGTTCGACGGCAAGCGCCTCCCGCCCGGCCAGCGGGAGACCAGCCGCTTTCCCGTCCTCTCGAAGGGTGAAACGCCCTCGATACCGAACGACTGGACCTTCGACGTCTGGGGCGCCGTCGACGAGGAACTCGCGCTCTCCTTCGAGGAGTTCAAAGACCTGCCGACGGAGAGCCAGAATCAGGACTTCCACTGTGTGACCGGCTGGTCACGCTTCGACTGCCGCTTTCGCGGCGTCTCCTTTCCCACTCTCGCGGAACGCGCCGGCGTGACCGACGACGCCGTCCACGTCATGTTCCATGCCCACGACGGCTACACCACCAACCTCCCCCTCGAGGACTGCATGCGCGAGGAGGTCCTCTTCACGTGGGCGCTCGACGGCGATCCGCTTCCCTCCGAACACGGCGGCCCCCTTCGGGTCGTCGTCCCCCACAAATACGCATACAAGGGCGCCAAATGGGTCTCCGGCGTCGAGTTCCTCACGGAACCCGAACGCGGCTACTGGGAGAAACGCGGCTACTCGAACACCGCGAACCCATGGGAAGAGAAGCGCTACGCCTGAAACTTTTTGCACGGCGCGGCTTCGCCGCGCCGGCAAAAACTTTCATGAAAAAGACACGGCGGCCCTCCCTCGCCTCACGGCTCACTTCGTTCGCCGTTCGGCATAACGAGACTCCTCACTTCGTTCAGAGTCTCGCAACCGGTCGGGCCTTGGTCCCGCGCTCCCTTCGGTCGCGCGGTGAACCGCTTCGGGCGGGTTCTCCGAACCCGCCCTCGCGGATGCTACTACTATTTATTGTGCAACTAGCCAACGCTCCATTCGCCCCCACGCTTTTCGTCGCGCCGGACGCCAGTTCACGTATGACGGGTGATGAACCGGACGCCGTTATCGCGGTCGTCGGGTCGTACAACCACGACATGTCGGTGACGGTGCCCGACCTTCCGGTTCCGGGCGAGACGGTGATGGGCGAAGGTTTCGTGCAGAACGCCGGCGGGAAAGGGTCGAATCAGGCCATCGCGGCCGCACGGGACGACGGCGAGGTCGCTTTTATAGGAGCGGTCGGTGACGATCGATTCGGCGAATCCGCACGGGAGTTGTGGGCCGAGGAGGACATCGACGACTCGGGCGTGCTGTCCGTCGACGCTCCGACCGGTGCGGCGCTCATCCACATCGAGGAGAGCGGCGAGAACGCCATCGCAGTCGCACCGGGTGCGAACCACGAACTCGACGGCGCCTCGGTCCGCGAGAAGCGAGCGGCAATCGAGGGCGCAGACGTGCTGGTCACCCAACTCGAAACACCCATCGAGTCCGTTCAGGCCGCCGCCACGGTCGGCGAGGCAGCCGGTACGGAGGTCGTCCTCGACCCCGCGCCTGCGCAGGAACTGCCCGACGAACTCGTAGCCGCCGTCGACGTGGCGACGCCGAACGAAAGCGAGGTTCGGGTGCTGGCCGGCCACGCCCCGGACGCCGATATCGAGGAGGAAGAGGCCGCCAGAACCGTGCTGGACCGCGGTCCCGAGGCCGTCGTCGTGACACTCGGTGCCGACGGCGCGCTCGTGGTGACCGACGACCAGACGGTCGCGGTTCCGCCCATCGAAACCGAGGTAGTCGACACGACGGGCGCCGGCGACGCGTTCAACGGCGCCTTCGCGGTCGCTCGCGGCGATGGTACCGACCTCATCGCGGCCGCCGAGCGAGGGGTGGCCGCGGGCGCGGCCGCCTGCGCGGAACGCGGCGCCGTCCCGTCGCTTCCCTCACGTTCGACTATCGACTCGTATCTCGACGATTAAAAGAGGAAGGACGGTCTATTTCAACAGCGAGATCATCTCACAGGAGATGACCGTCTCGTCGCGCTGGTTGACGATCTCGACGGCGTTCTTGACGGTGCCGTTGCCGGGGCCGTCTTCCTTCTCGCGTGTCTCGACGACCTCCGTTTCGACGTGGATGGTGTCGCCGATGAGGACCGGCTGGCGGAACCGGAGGTTGTCCATGCCGTAGAAGGCGACGACGGCCTCCCGTTCTTCAGGCGTGCGGTTCTGCCACAGCAGGCCAGTCGCCGCCGAGAGGACGAGCATGCCGTGGGCGATGCGCTCGCCGAACGGCGAGTCGCTCATCCGCTCTTCGTCGGTGTGCAGGTGGTTGAAGTCCCCGGAGACGCCCGCGAAGTTCATCACGTCCGCCTCGGAGATGGTTCGGCCCTGCGTTCGGTCGGTGTCGCCTTCCTCGATCTCGTGGAAGACGCTGGGTTCGTCGGTGTTGGTGTCGCTCATTGGTCTCTGAATAGTCGGTAACTGGTGCCGCCGGTAGCGACGACCTTCTCCTCGCCATCGTGGACGGTGGTCACTTCGCTTTCGGTAAAGCCCATCGAGCCGCCCGCGCGGATGACTTCGGCCTCGACACGCAGGTCGTTGCGGGCCGGCCGGACGTAGCGGACGTTGAGGTCCGTCGTCGTCAGCATCGCCTCGTCCGGATGCTCGAAGGTCGACCGGAGCGCGAAGCCGGAAGCGGTGTCGATGACGGTGGCGGTGACGCCGCCGTGGACCGTCCCCGAGGCGATGTTGGCGAACTTGTCGTCGAAGGGCAACTCGAAGACGACGTGGCCGGGTTCGACGATCTCGACGTCGAGATTCAGCCATTTGAACAGGCCGTGCTCGCGGAGCTCCCGGTCCAGCACGTCGTTTCCGCCGTCGGCGGCACCTTCACTCATCGTGGCTCACTCCCCTTCGAACTCGGGTTCGCGGTCCTCCATGAACGCGGCGGCGCCTTCCATCATGTCGTCGGTCGACAGCAGGAGGCCGAAGGCCTGCGATTCGAGTTCGAGGCCGGCGTCGATGTCCTGGTCGCGGCCCTTGTTCATGACCATCTTCGCCTTCCGCAGGGCGATGGGCGCGCCGTAGACGAGGTCGTCGAGGAACTCCTCGACGGTGTCGTCGAACTCCTCGGCGGGGACGGCGCGGTTGATAAGGCCCCACTCCTCGGCGGTTTCGGCGTCGATGCGGTTGCCCCGGAAGACGAGTTCCTTGGCGCGGGCCTCGGAGATCATGCGGATGGCGCGCTGGGTGCCGCCGCCGCCCGGCAGGAGGCCGAGGTTGATCTCGGGGAAGCCGAACTCCGAGTCCTCGGTGGCGATACGGAGGTCGCAGGCCAGCGCGAGTTCGTGGCCGCCGCCGAGACAGAAGCCGTCGATCTTCGCGAGGGTGGGTCGCGGGAAGTCGTTGACCGTCTGGAAGACGGGCGTGACCTCGACCTCGTGGGGGTCGATACCGGAGAAGCCGGTGATGTCCGCGCCGGCGGAGAACGCGCGGTCGCCCGCGCCCTCGAAGGTGACCGCCCGGACCTCGTCGAGGTCGGCGGTGTCGAGGACGTGGACGATCTCGTCCATCATGTCCTGGTTCAGCGCGTTCATGCGGGCCTGTCGGTCGAGTTCGACCTCGAGCAGGCCGTCGTCGTTCAGGTCGACGTTGATGGTCGTGTAATCGCGTTCGCTGTCCTCGCCGTACTCGTAGAAGCCGGCACCGGCATCCTCGCCGGTCCTGCCGTCGGCGACGAGTTCTTCGAGGTAGTCGGCGGGTTCGTAGCGGTCGGCGCCCGTCTCCTCGTAGAGGGTCTCGAGTTTGTCCAGCACCTCGTCGAGGCCGATCTTGTCGGCGCGGCGGCAGGGGCCTTCGGGGAAGCCGGCACCGAGACGGAGGCCGGTGTCGATGGCGTCGGGCGTCGCGACGTCGTTGCCGATGAGTTTGGCGGCCTCGTTGATGATGCGAGCCTCGATGCGGAGCCAATCGAAGTCCTCGGAGACGTCGTCGGGACCGTAGTCGGCGCCGTCGCCGTCCTCGTAGTCGTAGTAGCCCTTGCCGGTCTTCT
>NZ_JAZKTR010000072.1:0-12250 GCF_036625485.1 Natronomonas sp.
CCCGGCTTTCGACCCGGCAATAATTGCATATATATAGCTGTATATCGATTCGACTGCAGATAATTTCCGCTATCATCCGCATTGACGGCTGGATTCACGAATAGTCGTGAATGGGAATGACAAACATAACAATCCTCGGCGCGGGCGCCGGCGGCGCCATGACCGCCAATATCCTGCGTCGGAAACTCGGGCGAACCGAGGCGACTATCACCCTCGTCGACAAGAGCGTCGAGCACTTCTATCAGCCGTCGTTCTACCTCGTCCCGTTCGGCTATCTGGAGCCGGACCAATCCCGGGACGTACGCGACCTCGTCCACAGCGATGTCGAGTTCGTACACGACGAGGTAACGGGTGTCGATCCCGACGACCAGGTCGTACACCTCGAGGAGGCCGACGAGGACCAGAGCTACGACTATCTGGTGGTGGCCACCGGCCACAGGCTCGCCCCGGAGACGACCCCGGGGATGGTCGAGGGCTGGGAGGAGACGGACGCGGTGTACCCGTTCTACCACTACGAGGCGGCCCTCGAGATGCGCGAGGGACTCGAGGACTTCGACGGCGGGACCTTCCTCGTCACGCTCCCGGACACGCCGATCAAATGCCCCGGCGCGCCGCTGAAGATGACGATGCTCGCCGAGGACTACGCCCGACGCGAGGGGTTCCGCGACGACGCGGAGTTCATCATGACCCGAAACGCCGACCACCACTTCGGGGTCCAGCCCTACCGGGACAAGCTCTACGAAATCTGGGAGGAACGCGACATCGAGTTCCGCGACCACACCGGGGTCGAGGAGGTCGACCCCGACGCGGGGGTCGTCCACACGACCGATGGGCAAATCGAGTACGACCTCTATGCCCCCGTCTCGCCGCAGTACGGACAGGAGGCGATCACCGAACACTCGCCACTGACCGAGGGCGACGACGAACACGATGGGGAATACGTCACGATCGACCAGCATAGCCTCCAGCACGACGAGTACGACAACGTCTTCGCGCTGGGGGACTGCGAGAACGCCCCACACTCCAAGACCGCGGCGGCCGCCCGAAAGGAATCCCACGTCGTGGCCGAGAACGTCATCCGAGCGATGGACGGCCGCACACCCAGTCCGGACTACGACGGCTATGCGGCCTGCCCGCTGCTGACCCAGAAGGGAAAGGCGATGATCGCGGAGTTCGACTACGAGGAAAGCATCTCCGCGCCCGTCGAGAGCCGTGCCAACTGGGTCATGGACGTCAACGTCCTTCCCTCGGTCTACTGGAACCTCTGGATGCGCGGGTACGACCCGCTCCCGATGTAGATCTATGAGTGACACTGATACAGGTGGCGTCGGCGAGGAGTCCCTCAGCGACGAGGAGCTGGCGGAACTCGCCGCGGCACTCGACGAGAACGCCGACGAACTGCGAGAGCTGCTGGAGCTTTTGACCGCGCTCCAGGCGACGGCCGAGGACCTCGCCCCCGAGATGCGGCGGGCGGTCCGGGAGAACCGCGAGCCGCTCCGGGAGGTTCGGATGGCCTTCGAGCGCGAGGAGACCCTCGTGCTCCTCCAGCAGGTCGGCGAGCACTCCGAGGAGCTGACCGAACTGCTCGTCCTGCTGGAGACCGCTGAGGGGCTGTCACGCGATCTGGCCCCCGAGGTCCGCCGGGCGGTCCGGGAGAACCGCGACGTCCTCCGGCGGGTCAGGATGGCCGTCGAGAACGAGGACCTCGTCGTGCTCGTCGAGCGACTGGGCGAGAACGCGGACGCGCTCGCCGAGACCCTGAACCTGCTGGCGGCGGCACAGGGACTCGCCGAGGACCTCACGCCGGAACTCAAGGCGGCCACCGACGAGGCACGCCCGACGCTCCGCCGGCTCCGCATGCTCGCGGCGGGGTTCAGCGAGGCCACCGCCGACCGGGACGTCGAGCCCTACGAACTCGGGCAGAACCTGGGGAACGTGCTGTTGTTCGCCCACCAGCTCGGCGATCCCGAGGTCGTGAAGACACTCGACGCCGGGCTGGACGCGTTCGAGGAGGAGCCCGAGGAGGTGGGGCTGCTCGGGCTGCTCGGCGCCCTCCGGGACCGGAACGTCAGGCGTGGGGTGGGCCGCATCATCGCCTTCCTCCGGGGGGTGGGCGCGGCGTGACGACCACCGATATCCGCGCGTCGGTCGGTGACGCGACCCACTGGCAGGCGGGCGACAGCCGACCCCGGTTGCAGTCGTCGCCGTCTCCTCGACGCCCGCGAACGACGGCGGTACCATCGACGAACCGAGGAACCGCTTATCGACCGATACGGACGACATACATCGAACCATGGTAGACACTATTACGGCAGAAGAACTCAAAGAAAAGCTCGACCGCAACGAGGACTTCGTCCTCTTCGACAACCGAAGCCCCGAAGACTACGAGAACTGGCACATCGGACCGGCGATAAACGTCGAGTACTCGTCCACCCACGACGAACTCCGCGGCGACTTCGACGCCCACCGGGACGAACTCGATGAAGACGCGGAGATCATCAACATCTGTGCCGTCGGCAACGCCTCCGAAGCCTTCGGCGAGTGGCTCGCGGAGCGAGGCTACGAGAACGTGGCCACGGTCGAAGACGGCATGGAGGGCTGGAGCCGGGTCTACGACGTCGTTCCCATCGCGACCCGGGACGACGACATCGAGATCCTCCAGCTTCAGCGCCGCGCGAAGGGCTGTCTGGGCTACGTCGTCGGGTGCAAGCGCACCGGCGAGGCGGCGCTTATCGACCCCTCGCGACACACCCGGCAGTTCCTCGAGGCCGCCAGCGACCACGGCTTCGACGTGACGGCCGTCTTCGAGACACACATCCACGCCGACCACCTGATGACGGGCGGCAAGCAGCTCCGCGACGAGCTGGAGGTGCCCTACTACCTCGGAAGCGAGATCGGGACCCGTGACCCCCAGTTCGAGTACGACCCCGTCGAACCCAACGGGACCGTCGAGATCGGCGAGGTAACCATCAAGGGCATCCACACGCCCGGCCACACCACGGGCTCGACGAGCTGGCTCGTCGAGGACGAGGCGCTGATGACCGGCGACACGCTGTTCGTCGAGTCGGTCGGCCGGACGGAGCTCCAGTTCGAGGGCGGCGACGCCGAGGACGCCTCGGCGGTGCTGTACGACACGCTCCAGAAGCTCATGGCCGAGCCGGACACTGTCAAGGTCTTGCCCGCGCACTTCAACGTCACCGACGACGGCGAGTACGTCGGCGTGACGCCCGGACTCCCGATGCAGGCCACCATCGGCCACATCCGGACTCGAAACGAGATGGTTCGGATGGACAAAGACGAGTACGTTCAGGCGGCCTTCGAGAACATCCCCGAGAAGCCCCCGAACTACGAGGCCGTCATCGCGACCAACGAGGGCAAACGGGAACTGGAAAGCAAAGAGGAGGCCAACGAACTCGAGCTCGGGCCGAACCGGTGTGCGGCAACCGAGGAGAGCGTCGTCGGGGACGACTGAATGTCGCTCGAAGAACACCACGCCGCGTGGCAAGGGTAAGCGCATGCTGGAATCACTCTCGCCGCCGCCGGCTCTGATATCGAACCGGCCGCCGAACAGCGAACTCGGAGACCGGTTGCGGACGCGAGAACGCGCAGCCGGAGACAGGGTAGTACTAGTATGAATTACGGCTTCGTCATCGACAATCGGCGTTGTATCGGGTGTCACGCCTGCACGGTCGCCTGCAAGGCCGAACACGACGACCCCATCGGTGTCAACAAGACCTGGGTGAAGTACATCGAGAAAGGCGAGTTCCCGAACACGAACCGCAACTTCTCGGTGATGCGGTGCAACCACTGCGACGACTCCCCGTGTACGGACGTCTGTCCCGTAACAGCCCTCTGGGAACGGGAGGACGGTATCGTCGATTTCGATCCCGAACGCTGTATCGGGTGCAAGGCGTGTATGCAGGGCTGCCCGTACGACGCGCTCTATATCGATCCCGAGACGTCCACGGCAGCCAAATGCAACTACTGTTCCCACCGAGTCGACACCGGACGCGAACCGGCGTGTGTGACCGTCTGCCCGGAAGACGCTATCATCGCCGGTGATATGGAAAACAACGACACGGAAATCGCGGAGACGATCAGCCGCCAGGAGGTGCAGGCACGCAAGCCCGAGAAAGGGACCGAACCTAAACTCTTCTACGTCGACGGCGACGAGGCGAGTACGACACCAGGGACGACGGGGCGTGCCGACCACTATATGTGGAGCGATGCGCCCCACCAGACCGAAATCCAGGGGGGCGAACGCGAAGACTTCGACCTCCAGCGGGCTGCCGAATCACTCGCCGAGTCCAACGTGAGCTTCGACGAGTCCGCTGCGGACGGACCGCGTGCTGACGGCGGTTGTGCCTGCGGTGGGAACTGCCAGTGTCAGAGGGACGATGACGACTCCACGATCGCGTCTGACGGCGGCGTCGCCGCCGGCAGCGCCACACACGACACTGCCGACGACAGCGGTGGCTCCGAACGAACGGGGAGATCACGAACGGAGCGGGCGTACGAACTCCTCCACGAGGAGGCCGAGCGCGTCTACGACGTCGGCGAGGACCACTACAAATCGTGGGGGTGGGAAGTCTACGCCTACACCTGGACCAAGTCGATCTCCGCGGGCGTCTTCCTGCTCCCGGCACTACTGATGGCGTTCGGCCTCATCGAGCCGAGCACGACGCTCGTGGGTATCAGTTCGGCCATCAGCATGGTTTTCCTCGGTCTCACCGGCGTTTTACTCATCGCCGACCTCGAACAGCCCGCGCGGTTCCACTGGGTGCTGTTGCGACCCAACTGGAAGTCCTGGCTGGTCAAGGGAGCCTACATCATCACCGCCTTCGGCGGCTTCCTCGCGCTGATGGTCGCCGGCTGGGTGCTGGGTCTGGACGTAATCGTCAATCCGGCAGTACTGCTGGTCGGGTCCGCCCTCGCGACGGCGACGGCGGTCTACACCGCCTTCCTGTTCAGTCAGTCGAAGGGGCGTGACCTCTGGCAGAGTCCAGCGATGCCGATTCACATGTTCACACAGGCCGTTGTCGCGGGCGGCGCAGCGACCGCCCTGCTGGGCCTCGGCGGCTTCGATGGGCTCGTCGGCCCGTCGCGACTCGTCCTCGCGGGCGGCCTGCTCACCCACACGGTCCTCGTGGCATCGGAAATCCTCACACCTCACCAGACTGCAGACGCCGAGGAAGCGGCCGCCCGCATCACGCGAGGCGAGTTCGCTCGGCCGTTCTGGCTGGGCGCTATCGGCGTCGGAATCGCCGTGCCGCTGGTGATCCTCGCCGCCAGCGGTATCAGCGCTGCAATCGCCGGTGCCGGCCTTCTGGCCCTTGCCGGCCTGTTCGCCTTCGAGTATTGCTGGATAACCGCGCCGCAGACGATATCACTCGCATAACCATGGGACACGAATACGACCTGAGTCGGATCGAGAAAGTCGCCGAACGGCTCGGCCTGATTTCGAACCGGTCGACCGACACGACCAAACAACGGCAGGGACGTAGCGACGAGGTCACACCGACCGGAGACGGAAGACTCGATTCCTACCCCGATCCAGCGACGTGGGACGACTGGACCGAATACGAGTCGTCGGGCGAACCCCGCGAGTACTCGGTCGTGCCGACGGCCTGCTTCAACTGCGAGGCCGGCTGTGGGCTCCTGACCTACATCGATACGGAGACCGGTGAGATTCGGAAAATCGAAGGGAACCCCGAACACCCCGGCTCGCGGGGGCGAAACTGTGCGAAAGGCCCCGCGACGATCAACCAGTTGAACGACCCCCAACGGATCGAGTATCCGCTCGAACGTGACGGGCCGCGTGGGTCCGGCCAGTGGAGACGCGTCTCCTGGGACGAGGCGCTCGACGATATCGCCAGCGAGATGCGCGAGGCCCTCGAAGACGACCGCGGTAACGAGATCACCTACCACGTCGGTCGTCCGGGCCACGAGGACTACATGGACCGGGTGATCGACGCCTGGGGCGTCGACGGCCACAACTCACACACGAACATCTGTAGTTCCGGCGCCCGCTGTGGGTACGGCCTCTGGCACAAGTACGACCGGCCGAGCGCCGATTTCGCCAACGCCGAGTTCGTTCTCCTGCTTTCAGCGCAGCTCGAATCCGGCCACTATTTCAACCCGCACGCACAGCGCATCATGGAAGGGATGCAAGAGGGCGGCGAACTCGCCGTCATGGACCCGCGGCTCTCGAATACCGCCGCCATGTCGGATTACTGGCTGCCGACCCAGCCCGGTAGCGAGGCGGCCGTGCTACTGGCGATGGCCAACGTCATCCTCGAGGAGGAACTCTACGACCGCGAGTTCGTGGAACGCTGGGTCAACTGGCGACAGTTCCTCGACGAAGAGTACCCCGGTCGCGAGCGAACGTTCGAGAGCTACATCGACATCCTGAGAAACGACCTGTACGGGCGGTATACGCTCGAATACGCCGAATCCGAAAGCGGTGTCGACGCGGCCAAAATCGAGAAGGTCGGGCGCAAGATCGGGAACGCTGGCAGTCGGTACGCCAGTCACATCTGGCGGTCGGCCGCCTCGGGCAACAAGGGTGGTTGGCAGGTCTCCCGGACGCTCCATTTCCTGTCGGTACTCACCGGCAGTGTCGGGACCGAAGGCGGTACCTCGCCGAACGCCTGGCACAAGTTCGACCCAGACCTTCCAAACGAGCCTCCCCGTCAGAAGCTCTGGGACGAGCTCCAGTTGCCCACGGAGTATCCGTTCGCCCACTACGAGATGAGCGAGTTGCTGCCGTACTTCCTCAAGGAAGGACGAGGGAAGATATCGGTGTACTTCACGCGGGTGTTCAATCCCGTGTACACCTACCCCGACGGGTTCTCCTGGATCGAAGCGCTTACTGACGAAGACAAAATCGGGATGCACGTCGCTCTCACTCCGACCTGGAACGAGACGGCGTATTTCGCCGACTACGTGCTCCCGATGGGGCACAGTCCCGAACGCCACGACATCCAGAGTCAGGAGACCCACGCCGGCACGTGGGTCACCTACCGCCAGCCGGTGCTTCGAGAGTACGCCGAACGGGAGGGCGACGACGTCGACCGGACCTACGAGGCCAACCCCGGCGAGGTGTGGGAAGAAGACGAGTTCTGGATCGACCTTTCGTGGCGAGTCGACGACGACGGCGACCTCGGCATTCGCGAGCATTTCGAGTCCCCCTACCGCGATGGGGACGGCGACGAGCCGGCGAAGATGACGATCGACGAGTATTACCGGTACGTCTTCGAGCAGGAGGAGAAGCTGGTCGAACTCGCCGAGGAGGCGGACATGACGCCCCTGGAGTACATGAAACACTACGGGGCGTTCGAGGCCTCTGAAAACGACTACGAACGCCACGAGGAGCCGCTTGACGAAAGCATCCTCGAGGAGGACGACGTCCGGGTCGACGAGTACGGGACGATCCGTCGGGGCGAGGCCCCCGAGTACTACTCCGAGATGGACGGTTCCGACGTCCTCGGGGTGATGGTCGACGGGGAACCCAGGCGCGGCTTCCCGACACCGACCGGGAAACAGCAGTTCTACTCGAAGACGATCGCCGAGTGGGGGTGGGACGACCAGCAGTACACGCTGCCGAACTACATCAAATCGCACGTCCATCCCGAGAACATCGATTATGGGGACGGTGAGATGGTGCTGGTACCGACGTTCCGGCTACCGACACAGATCCACTCGCGGTCGTCGAACTCCAAATATCTCGAGGAGATCTCACACAACAATCCGGTCTGGATGCACACCCAAGACGCCGACCGCCTCGGCGTTGAGACTGGCGATCTCGTCCGAGTGGAGACGGATATCGGCTACTACGTCAACGAAGTGTGGGTGACCGAGAGCATCAAGCCGGGAATCGTGGCGATGTCCCATCACATGGGACAGTGGAAAGTCAACCGCGAGGAGGCCGACACCGATATCGAGGAGGGCGGCGACCCCTACGGGAAGGTCACGGTCGATCTGAATAACGAGGCGAGCCAGTGGGGGATGCGCCAGACGGAGGGCATCCAGCCGTTCGAGAGTTCGGATTCCGATAGCGAACGCGTCTGGTGGACCGATGGGGGCGTCGCCCAGAACCTGACGTTCCCGCCGCATCCGGACCCGGTCTCTGGGATGCACTGCTGGCACCAGCGGGTGACCGTGCGCCCGGCCGAGGACGACGACTACTATGGGGACATCTACGTCGACACGGAACGGTCGATGGAGATCTACCGGAAGTGGCTGGACGAGGCGAATCCAGCGCCGGGACCGAACGGGCTGCGCCGGCCCAAATGGCTCAAGCGACCTATCTCCCCACCAACCGATCCCGGCGAGGACGACGCCTGGTACGTCGGCGGTCCGGTCGGCAGACACGAGCGGTGGGAGCCGGACGAACGGACGACGGTGCCCGACGACGGGGACGCCGGCACCGACGGCTCGCGGGAATGACGCCGACCGACTCACCGGCAGACGGGACGGAAGCGCGTCTCGAGCGGGTGCTCGGCGACGCCGACATCGGTGGTGACGTTCTTTCCGCGGACCTCGGCGACCTCGGCGCGCTCGAGGTCTCGCTCGACGGATCCGAAGCGACTGTGACGGTCACGCTCCCGATCCCGTCAGCCGAAGTCCGCACAGCTATCGAGCGTGAGGTTGCCGAGAGCCTGAGCGAACTCGAGGGCGTCACCGCACTCGAGTGTCGATTCGAGCCGGACCCGCCGGACGACGGCGAACGCGTCGATTTCATCCCGGCGGTCAAGAACGTTATCGCGGTCGCCAGTGGCAAGGGCGGCGTCGGCAAAAGCACCATTGCGGCCAATCTCGCAGTCGCCTTGGCGGACGCCGGCGCCGACGTCGGCTTGCTCGATGCGGACGTCTACGGACCGAACGCGCCGACGATGCTCGGACTGGGCGACCGGACCCCGGATGCGACGCCCGAAGACGAGATGCTCCCGCGTGAGGCACACGGCGTGAAGGTGATGAGCATGGAGTTCATCGTCGGGGAAGACGATCCCGTCATCTGGCGCGGACCGTTGGTCGACGAGTTCGTCAAGCAGTTGTTCGGGGACGTCAAGTGGGGCATGCTCGATTACCTCATCGTCGACCTCCCACCCGGGACCGGCGACGCACAGCTTTCGTTGGTCCAACATCTCCCCGTGACGGGCGCCGTCATCGTGACGACGCCGCAACCGGTCGCCAGAGACGATGCACGGCGCAGCCTCGAGGGGATTACCCGCTATGATATCCCAGTACTTGGAATCGCCGAGAACATGGCCGGCTTCGAGTGTCATGCGTGTGGTTCGGAACACGCCATCTTCGATGAAGGCGGTGCTGAACAGCTGGCCACCGAGTTCGACGTACCCGTCCTGGGGAAGATTCCCATCGATCCCGAGATCGGCGCGTCGCAAGCGGATACGGACCAGCCCGAGCCACCGGGCGTCTCGATTCCGGGCATCGGCCGGCTTCAGCTGCCCCGGACCAGAGCAGAGCGCGAACGCCTGACGACCCGCAAGCCGATGGTGGCCCGCGAGGAAGGGGATTCACGACGGGCCTTCGAGGTGCTCGCGACCCGGACCGCAGCGCGCATCAACGACTTCGTCGTCACGAAAGAAAGCGGGAAGCGTGGTGAACAGGACCGTACCTGATAGGCACCATCGTCGGATTTCATCGCTTCCAGATACGGCCACGAGGACCGACCTCGGAACCCCGGTTGGCTACGATACCCCCTGTACGTCACGGTAGCCACGATCTCCGCGCCAATCGTTGTGGTTCGTACTCCAGACCAGCGGTAAGCCTATGCCGATGGGCTGACCGGAACGTCGTGGTCTCAAGGGACGCCTCCGCTTTCAAGGAGACCCGTTTGCTTGCCCGTCGATTCACTCTCGCTTATAAACAGAAACTGAAAGACAGGGGACAAAAGGCATGCTCCGTCAGGGATTCGAACCCTGGTCCTTGCCGTGAGAGGGCAAGATGATTGGCCGGACTACACCAACGGAGCGTTCGATGCATCTCATTGTATCCGGGAGGAACGTATAACGGTTGCGTTTCGGCGTAGCCCTGTTGTGGTTTCACACCACCACAGCGCCCGTAAACGCGAGGTTTCGACAGTCGGTCAACCGAAGTGTTCGGCGCCAGCCATCGTCGACGAATTCGGCTTCGATGTCGCTGATTCGCGAGGCTTCACAAAGAGAAACGCAGGCTGGTCAAGCGGTGCCGCCGACGGCGAGTCGTGGCGTCGATACCATCAACGTCGGTGAGGAAAGCGATAGGGCGTTTCAGACCGATGACGGCAGTAGAATACGGGTCCGACGAAACCGGCGTCCGTGAGACCTCGGGCCTCAGGGAAGCCGGTTACAGGACGTCGTCGAAGTCCTCGTGGCCGCGGATGTCGACGCCCTCGTCGGTGACCGTTGCGAGGTAGACGCCGTTGCCGGAGCCGGTGTCGCGTTCGACGGCCGCCTCGACGGCACGGGCCGACAGCGTCGTCGCCTCGTCGATATCGAGGTCGGGTTCGTAGTCGTTCTCGAGGACACCGTAGGCGAGCTGCATCCCACTGCCCGTAACGGTGTAGTCGTCGGCCAT
The DNA here is from genome assembly GCF_036625485.1 of Natronomonas sp. GTDB lineage: Archaea > Halobacteriota > Halobacteria > Halobacteriales > Haloarculaceae > Natronomonas. Next base: position 10,579 of record NZ_JAZKTR010000072.1, read on the forward strand.
GACGCCACCGGCGGGGTCGATGGAGTAGACGTGGCTGCCCTCGTCGTCGACGCCACCGAGGATGGGGCGGATGGCCCGGAAGGGGCCGCCACGGGCAAGGTTGCCCGCGAGCGTGCCCAGCGCTTCGATGTTCATCGGCTCGCCGCGTCGGGTCTCGTAGAGCGACGACTCGGCGCGAAGCGACCGGATGAACGACTGGGCGCCGCCCACGGAGCCGACCAGCGTCAGCGCCGCTGTCGGGTGGATCTGCTCGACCTTCTGGACGTTCTTGTTGGAGACGAACCGGCCGCCCAGCGACGCGCGCATGTCGGTCGCGATGGCGACGCCGTTTTCGGTTGCGATGCCGACCGTCGTCGTTCCGGTCTTGTTGACCGTGTCGTCCTCGCCGGGCGTGGACGGCACCTGACCGAGTTCGGGTTCGTACGGCGAGGCCGTCTCACCGAGATGGTCCTCATTCATCGGTCTCACCGCCGGTTTCGGGGAAGTACTCGGCGACCTCGTCGGTCGAGAGCGTCTCGAAGCTCTCGGTCTCGGCGTCGACCGTCGAGAGTTCGACGTTGCCGGGTTCGAGGTCCTCGTTGGCGGAAACGAGCGCCTCGACGGCGAGTTCGATACCCCCCTCGAGGTCGATGTCCTCGCTGTAGCCGGCTTCGAGGGTCTCCTGGATCTCCTCGCGGTCGCCGCCGACGGCCGTCGCCTTCCACTCGTAGGGCGTCCCCGAGGGGTCCGTCTCGAAGAGGCGCGGTTCGCCGTCGTAGATGCCGCCGACCAGCAGCGCGACCCCGAACGGGCGGGCGCCGCCCGTCTGGGTGTACTGCTGGATGTGGTCGGTAACGGCCTTCGTCAGCGTCTCGACCGGAATCGGCTCGCTGTATCGGAGCCGTTCGGTCTGGGCACGCCGGCGCGCGAAGTCGATGAGCTGGCGAGCGTCGGCCACGTGGCCGGCGCTGGCGATGCCGATGTGGTCGTCGATCTTGTGAAGCTTCTCGACCGAGGACCGCTCCATGAGCGGCGACCGAACGCGCCGGTTGGCGGCGAGTACGACGCCGTCCGGCGTCCGGACACCGACGCTGGCGGTCCCACGGGAGACCGCTTCCCGTGCGTATTCGACCTGGTAGAGCCGTCCGTCCGGGGAGAAGATGGTGATCCCGCGGTCGTAGGCCTGCTGTTGTGAATTTCCTTGCATAGTGTGAGAGGCCAGAGGGCCTTACCCCGGGTTAGGACCCCCCTATATATACGTTCCTTATAATGGGATAACCTTGCCCCGACATTCGGTCAAGGGCAAAGAGGGTTACGCCGCCGCGGTCGAGCCTCAAGAGCGTTTTGGCAGTCGGAGGCGCGACGGCCGCCGTTCGGCGGTATTCTGCCCCCGAATCCGACTATCGCTGTCGGAACGTGACGACGGTGCGAACGCCCTGTCCGTCGGTCGATTCGGTCGTCACGTTCGGCCCGAACACGTCGTCGAGATCGATGACCGTATCCAGTACCTCACGGAGAGCGTCCGCCTCGGCGTCGGCCTCCAACAGTTCGATGCGCACCTGCCCGCGGTTCTGGCTCACGTCGGCAACGGTGTACTTCGTGTGTTCGAACGCCGACCGGATATCGTCCGACAAGTCGCTCATAACGTCCCGTTGGTCCGGCGACAAAATAAGTCCCCACCCCGGCCGTCCGG
>NZ_JAZKTR010000073.1:0-12245 GCF_036625485.1 Natronomonas sp.
GCCGTCGGCGTCGTGGTCGGTCGCGATGTCCTCGCGGGTCGATTCGGCCTCGGGGTGGTACTTCTCCTGTATCAGGCATGTGATGGTCGTCTCGCCGTCGTGGCGGTCGGCGAGTCGTTCGACCAGTGCGGAGCCGAGGAAACCCGGAAATCCAGTCAGGAATACGGTTGGCATGGAATACCAACACATTCGGTACACACCTATACCTGTTGCCAGCCTCTCCGGTGGGGGTTATACCGTGAGATCGACAACCGGACGCTTCCGTCAGCCGAACCGATAAATTCCCCCCGCTACAACTCCTGATATATGTCTTCGGACGCCGATTCCGATTTCGACCCGCTGGAGGAACTCGCTTCCCTCCCGACGCTCGCACATCCGACCGTCTCGCCGGACGGCGACCGCGTGGCCTACTACCACGACGTCACCGGCCGCAACGAACTGCACGTTCTCGACGTCGAGACGGGCGAAACCGAGCGATGGAGCGACGGCGAGGTGCCGCGGAACGCCCGCTGGTACATCGAGTGGGACGCCGACGGCGAGCGCGTGTTCTTCCACGACGACGAGGGCGGCAACGAGCAGAACGACATCCGTGCCATCGGTCCGGACGGGACCGTAGAGACCGTCGCCGAATCGGAGGGACAGAACGCCATCCACGACGTCGACCCCGACGGCGAGTTCCTCGTCGTCGGCTCCTCGCGTGGCGGGCAGATGAACGTCTATCGGCACGAACTCGGCGGCGACGCCGTGGAAAGACTCACCGACTACGACCGGGCCGTCTGGTCGTCGACCCTCTCGCCGAACGGCGACCGCATCGCCTACTCCACCAACGAGACCGACGACTACGACAACAAGGACGTCTACGTCGCGAGCGTCGACTCGCTGGTCGCCGACGGCCCCGCTGGCGGCCCCGAGGACGCCTCCGATGCGCGCAACCTCGGCATCGGCGAGACGGGCGCCGAAGCCGTCGCCGTCGACTGGGGGCCCGACGGCGAGCGCCTGCTGGTCTCCGACAACACCGAGGACCTCACACGGTGCGGCGTCTACGACCTCACCGACGATTCGGTCACGTGGCTCGGCGACCTTGAACATGAAGAACACCCCGAGTGCTTCGGCGAGGACGGCGACGTCGTCGTCGCGAGTCGTACGCGCGATGCGGCGACGGTACCCGTCGTCTACGACCTCGAAACGGGCGAGGGCCGGGAACTCGACCTGCCCGAAGGCGTCGCCGACTTCGGCGAGGCAGGGAAGTCGGTCATCGACGCCGACCGGGTCCTCCTCAAGCACACGACGCCGACCCGTCGGCCCGACCTGCTGGCCTACGACCTGAGCGATGACACGACCGAAACCCTCGTCGCCGCCGAGTACGGCCCTTTCTCGCCCGATGACTTCGCCGACGTCGAGTACTTCACCTTCGAATCCGACGGCGTCCCCAAGGCCCTCGCCGAGGCAGTCGAGCACGACCCCTACGAAACGCTGGAGATCGGCGCGCTCCTCTACGATTCCGGCGAGCGCCCGTCACCGCTCGTGGTCATGCCTCACGGCGGGCCGCGCGCACGGGACAGCAAAGCCTTCGACCTCTACGCGCAGGTGCTGGCACAGCGCGGCTACTCCGTGCTCAAGGTCAACTACCGCGGGTCGACCGGCAGAGGCCGGGGGTTCGTCGAGGAACTGCACGACGACTGGGGCGGCGCCGAACAGGGCGACGTCGCCATCGCCCTCGAACGCGTTCTCGACGAGCGCGAGTGGGTCGACGACGACCGCGTCGCCGTCTTCGGCGGCTCCTACGGCGGTTATTCGGCCTACTGGCAACTCGTCCAATACCCGTCGCTGTACGACGCCGGCGTCGCGTGGATCGGCCTCACCGACCTCGAAGAGATGTTCGAGACGACCATGCCGCATTTCCGGACCGAACTGATGGAGAAGTACCTCGGCACGCCCGCGGACGCTCCCGACCTCTACCGCGAGCGTTCGCCCATCACCTACGCCGAGAACCTGTCCGCGCCGCTGTTCATGATCCACGGCGTCAACGACCGCCGCGTTCCGGTCTCGCAGGCACGACTGTTCCGTGACCGCCTCAAAGAGCTGGGCTACGAGGAAGGCGAAACCGGCGACTTCGAGTACGAGGAACTCGGCGAGGAAGGCCACGCCTCCTCGGACATCGACCAGAAAAAGCGGATGTTCAGGTTGCTCGTCGACTTCCTGGACAGAAGGGTTTGAAACACGTTTTATAAAACGGGCTTGGGAACTCCTGACGCCACTCCGAAAGCCCTCGGCCTGGAGGCTGGGAATCGTTATTTTATCAACGAAGCTTGGCGATCGCTTGACCGTAAACAGCCAGAAAGCCCTCGGCCCGCTGGCGATCGCTGAGGAGGATACCCTCGCTTCGCTCGGGTAGTGCCTCCTCAGCGATTATATAAACGCCAGACGGGCCTCGCCCTTTCAATCCTCCAGGGACCGCGCCTGCCCTTCCCCGGGTCGCGAGAGTTGCCACGGGCAACCACTCGCTCCCGGCCGAGTAGTTCTTATAAATGGCGCACGCTGGCCGACCGCCGCGAACATCCCCGTGAGCGGCGGTCGAACGACACCGTGCGAGGGACGACCGAAGCCGAGCGACAGCGAGGCTGAGGGAGTCGGTTGGGGAGGTGTGTGGTCCGGTTACGGTACCTGGTGGAATCGAAGGGCGAAGTCGGCTGGCGTTCACTTTAGTCGCTAAGCGGGCACTACGCGAGCGAAGCGAGCGTATCCTGCTTAGCGACCGCCAGCCGACTGAGGGCTTCGCATGCGGTATAGTCGGGAAGAGTCCCAAGAGCGCCTAATAAAGCAACGTTTTAGAGACCCTCAGTCGAGGGCATCAGAAAGCCGGCTGTCCAGAATTACTCGTTGATGGTGACCGACTCGATGACGATCTCCTCGCGGGGCTGGTCGTTGCGGCCGGTCGGCGCGGAGCCGATCTCCTCGACGACGTCCATGCCGTCGATGACCTGCCCGAAGACGGAGTGTTTGTTGTCGAGGTGGGGCTGAGCGTCCAGCGTGATGAAGAACTGGCTGCCGTTGGTGTCGGGCCCGGAGTTGGCCATCGAGAGGATGCCGGGGCCGTCGTGGCTGAGGTCCGAGTGGAACTCGTCGTCGAACTCGTAGCCGGGGCCGCCGCGGCCGGTGCCGGTCGGGTCCCCGCCCTGGATCATGAAGCCCTCGATGATGCGGTGGAAGACGGCGCCCTCGTAGAGAGAGTCGCCGCGAACCTCGCCGCTCTCGGGGTCTTCCCACGTGTTCGTCTCGACGTCGGGGTCGGCGTCAGCGGCGGGGTCGTGGCGGGCCAGCCCGAGGAAGTTCTCGACGGTTCGGGGCGAGCGGTCCTCGAAGAGTTCGATGGTGATGTCGCCGTGGTTGGTTCCGAGCGTGACGGTCGGGTTGTCGGGGTTTGCGACTTCTCGATTGCTCATAGGGGGACGTGGCGTGGGACTCGCAAAAGACTGCCGGCTGGCGGCGCTCGAAGGAACCCACACCGGCCGGCCGCGAGCGACAGTATTTATACCGGGGGCCGGAAAGCGCCGGGTATGGTCCGGGACCCGCTGGTGGAGGACGACGACCCCGGCCTCGAAGCGGTGGTCAGCGCGCTGGATGACGAGGACTGTCGGGCCATCGTCCGGGAACTGGACGAGCCGCGAACGGCCCGGGAGTTGGTCGAGCGCTGTGACATCCCGCGGTCGACGCTCTACCGGAAACTCGATCTGCTAGCGGAGGCGACGCTGGTCCGGGAGGGCACCGAGATCCGCGAGGACGGCAGCCACGCCAACCGCTACGAGGTCGACTTCGAGGACGTCATCATCACCTGCGACGATAGCTGCGAACTCGGCGTCGAGATCGAGCGTCCCGCCCGGCGGGCCGAGGAACGCCTCGCCGAGATGTGGTCGGAAGTCAGAAAGGAGCTCTAACAATGGTCCATACGACAGTCGATGCGGAAGTACAGCTCGCGGTCGCGGTCGTGAAAACCCTCATCCTCGTGGTCGGCGGGTCGGTCACCCTCCTAGCCTACCGCGCCTACCGACGCACGCACGACAGGTCCCTTCGGTTGCTCTCGACCGGCTTCGCCTTCATCGTCGTCGGCGTCCTGCTTGGCGGCTTCACCTTCGAGATACTGATGGTCGATATCGGCGTCGGCATTCTCATCGAGAGCCTCTTCGTCCTGGTGGGCCTGTCCGTCATCGCTTACTCGCTGCGCGTGCAGTAACTCGCTTCGGTAGGACCGTCCTACACCGACGCCGAGCGTCGACTTTTCTTCACCGCGAGTTGCGCCGGGTCCCAGCGGCTGGGACCCGGCCGACGGGGTTTATCCGTACAGCCCGGAGGTCGAGGTGTATAATGTCCGACAACATCGGCGCCCCTGGTTCGCAGTTCTCCCGACGTGATTTCGTGAAGGCGACTGGCACCGTCGGCGCGGCGAGTATGGCCGGCTGTACTGCCGGCCGACAGCGCACACAGCAGGGCCCGCAGACGCAACAACAACAGCAGAGTGACCAACTCCCGCTGGCGGGCGCCCCGCAGGTCGTCGACGTGACCGAACAGAACAATCAGGTCACGCTCCGGTCGGTCACCTCGCGGATGGCGGCCCACCCCGGTGACTCGATGGGCGGTCCCGTCGAACTCCCGAGCGTCTGGGCGTTCCAGGCCGACGACCGCACCCCGAGCGTCCCCGGCCCCATCCTTCGGACGAAGGAAGGCGAGGACATCGAGGTGACGCTGGACAACACCGACGCGAGCATGCCGCACACGCTCCACTTCCACGGCGTCCGCAAGACGTGGGAGAACGACGGCGTTCCCACGACGACGGGTATCACCGTCATGCCCGGCGAGAAGCACACCTACGAGATTCCCGCGAACGTGCCGGGGACCCACCTCTACCACTGCCACTACCAGACCCACCGCCACATCGACATGGGCATGTACGGCGTCTTCCGGGTCGACCCCGAGGGATACGAACCGGCCGACCAGGAACTGTTCATGACGCTGAAGGACTGGGACTCCCGGCTCAACCGCCAGATCGCCGGCGAGGACGTCTCCTACAGCCCCCGGAACCGCAGCCCCGACGTGTTCACCATCAACGGCCGGTCGGCCCCACGGACGCTCCACCCCGAGGACGGCTCGCCGGTCATCGTCTCGCAGGGCGATACCGTCCGCATCCACCTCGCCAACAACGGCTACATGAGCCACCCGATGCACACCCACAACCACCGCTTTAGGGTCGTCGAGAAGGACGGCTCGCAGGTGCCCGAGGCCGCCCAGTACGAACAGGACATCGTCAACCTCGCGCCCGCCGAGCGGAAGACCATCGAGTTCGAGGCCGACGCCGACCCCGGCATCTACCTCATGCACTGCCACAAGGTCAGCCACGCCATGAACGGCAACAGCTACCCCGGCGGCATGGTCGGTGCCATCGTCTACGAGGAGGCCATGGATTCGGACATCTTCGCGGACCTGATGGACTACGCGGGCTACGAGGGGTAGACGGCCGGACGACCCGTTTACGAACGTTTTTCTTGGAACGCATAAACCACCCCCGATAGACGGCGATTCGACTATCGGAGATAGCCGCCAAGCACGCGTCGTTCATGCAACGACGGAGCTTCTTGCAGGGCCTCGGTGGCGCCGCAGGCCTCGCCGCGGGAACGGGCGTAAGCGCCGCCGAGACCCTCACGACCGACACGACCGCCGAGGAGATCGAGATCCTCCGCAACGAGTACCACGAACCGCACGTCTACGCGGACTCGCTGTACGCGCTGGGCTATGGCAACGGCTACGCGCAGGCCGGCGACCGGCTCTTCCAGATGGACGTCATCCGGCATATCGGCTACGGCGACAGCGCGCAGGTTCTCGGCCCCGCCCAGTTGTCGAGCGACATCCAGGTCAGGCGTGACCTCTACTCCCGAGCGGAGGTCGACCAGCAATGGCAGGACGCGCCGCCGACCTTCCGCGAGGTGACGCGTGGCTTCACCGACGGCGTCAACCGGCGGATGACCGAGATGGCCGCCAGCGGCGAACTGCCGGCGGAGTTCGGTGCGCTCGGCCACGCACCGGAACCCTGGAAACCGCAGGACACCGTCGCCGCCATCAACTACCTCATCGGCTTCTTCGGCGTCTCCGGCGGTTCGGAACTGTCGAACGCCCAGACGCTCTACCGCATGCAGGAGAACCTCGGGTCGTGGAAGGAGGCCTTCGACGCCTACGCGGACCTCAACTGGCTGGAAACCACCGACGACCACTACACCTCGCTGACGGACGGCGACGTGAACGTCGACGGCGGCGAGACGGACCACGAGTGGTTCGACGGCGAGGCCGACGACCGCATCCGCGAGACGCTCGCGGAGGCCGCCGACGCGCTGGCCGAGGAGTTCGACAGCGACGACCCCGGCGACTGGCTGCTGGATACCCACAAGAGCCGGTTCCTCCCGCTCGGGGGTACCCAACAGGGGGTGGTGGACATGCGAAACCGCGCGTCGTACAATCAGGCGCTCGACGTCGACGGCTGGCAGGCCGACGACGAGGCGACGTGGCAGGCCGCCGCCGGCGACGTGTTCCCGCCGGGCAACAACGGCGTCATTACCGCCGACGAACTGGCGCAGGCGCAGGCGACCGGCGAGGAGCCCGACCGCCTGACCGACCAACTCGACCTCTATACCACCAACGAGTACAAACCCCACCCGGCTACGCGTGAGCAAGTCGAACAGACAGCCGTCGAGACGACGACGATTCGGACCGTCTCGCGGCCGTCACCACGGAGCGTCTCGCCGTCGAGCGACGTCTCGCCCGAGGCGCTCTCGGACCTCGGCGAGGCTCTCGACGTGCCGGAGGAGTTCGCGGAGGACTGACGCCGAGGTGGATAGGGTTCCCTACCCCCTCGCTTGACAGGTAGCAGATTTAACTGGCGGTGGCCCCGAGAGGGAACAGGTGAACCTCGGTGTCTGTTGACGACCAACACGATACGCGGTTCGGGGATACACCCGACGTCGACGCCGTCGTCGTCGGCGCGGGCTTTTCCGGCCTCTACATGCTGCATCGCTTACGGGAACTCGGCCTGTCGGTTCGGGTCTACGAGAAGGCCGACGGCGTCGGGGGGACGTGGTACTGGAACCGGTATCCGGGCGCCCGCTGTGACAGCGAGAGCCACATCTACTGCTATTCCTTCGACGAGGGACTTCTGGAGGAGTGGGAATGGACCGAGCGCTACCCCGAACAGCCCGAGATCCTCGAGTACCTCCAGTTCGCCGCCGACCACCTCGATTTACGTCGTGACATCGAGTTCGAGACCGAGGTGACGGCAGCGACCTTCGATGACGAGTCGGGAACCTGGACAGTAGAGACCGCGGACGGCCAGCAAGTGACGACCCGCTTTTTCATCAGCGCCGTCGGCTGTCTCTCCAAGCCGTTCTTGCCCGATTTCGACGGCCTCGACGAGTTCGAGGGCGAGTGGTATCACACCAGCCGCTGGCCAGAAGGTGGCGTCGATTTCGCGGACAAACGCGTCGGCGTCATCGGCACCGGGTCGACGGGTATCCAGACCATCCCGGAGGTCGCCGAGCGGGCCGGCCACCTGACGGTCTTCCAGCGGACGCCGAACTACGCCGTTCCCGCACGGAACCGGCCGCTGGAGGAAGACGAATACGAGGAGATCCGCGCCAACTACGACGACATCTGGGACCGGGCGCGCAACTCGCGGCTCGGGATGCCCTTCGACAGCGAGGCGAACTCCGCTCGGCGGCTCTCCGAGGAGGAGATACACGAGATTCTGGATAAACGGTGGCAACAGGGCGGCTTCCGGTTCCTGCACGCCTTCGAACCCGGCCACATCCTCTCGAACGAGGAGACCAACGCGATCATCTCGGAGTTCATCCGCTCGAAGATCCGCGAGAAGGTCGACGACCCCGAAACCGCGGCGAAACTCGTCCCGACGGACCACCCCTACGCCTCCAAGCGGCCGCCGATGGACTACAACGATTACTACGGGACCTACAACCGCGATGACGTCCGTCTGGTCGACGTCGAGGCGGCGCCGATAACGGAGTTCACCGCCGACGGCATTCGGACGGCTGACGGCCACTACGACCTCGATATCGTCGTCTTCGCGACCGGGTTCGACGCGATGACCGGCGCGATACTCGCGATGGACATCGAGGGGCGGGACGGCCTGTCGCTGGAGGAGAAGTGGTCGGCGGGGCCGCGGACCTATCTCGGCCTCGGCACCCACGGCTTCCCGAACCTCTTCACCATCACCGGCCCGCAGAGCCCCTCCGTGCTGACCAACATGCCGATGTCCATCGAACAGCACGTCGAGTGGATCACCGACTGTATCGAGTTCATGGACAGGGAAGGGTACGACCTCATCGAGCCAACCGAGGAGGCCGAAGACCAGTGGGTCTCCCAGACGAACATGCTGGCCGACCAGATGCTGTTCTCGGAGGCCGACTCGTGGTATCGCGGCGAGAACGTTCCCGACAAGCCGAGCGTCTTCACCCCCTTCCCCGGCGGGCTGGAGATGTATCGCGGCATCTGTGAGACCGTCGCCGAGAAGGGCTACGACGGCTTCGAGTTGCGCGGGGCTGCCGACGCAGCGACCGTCGAAAAATAGGCGTCGTGCGTCGCCGAGGCTTCAGAAGTCCCGCAGTTCGTCGAGTTTGTCGGCCGCGGCGCCGCTTTCGAGGGCTTCGCGAGCTTGCTGGAGACCGCTCTCGATGTCGTCAGCGTCACCGCCCGCGTAGATGCGCAGGGCGGCGTTGACGGCGATGGCGTCGGCGAACTGGTCGTCGCGCTCGCCCGCCAGAACTTCCTCGGTGATGGTCGCCGAATCGGCGGCGATGTCGTCGACGTAGAGGTCCTCCTCCTCGAAGTCCATGCCGTATTCGGGCGTCTCGATGTCGAAGTCGTCCATCTCCTCGCCGTCGTTCCAGACAGCCACCTTCGTCGAGCCGGGGCGGACGTCGTCGTAGCCTTCCATCCCCTGGAACATGACGACCCGGTCGACGGGTGCCGTCTCGGATTCCTGGAAGGTGTCGATGATGCGCTTGGCGTAGGGGAGATGGTAGAACGAGCCGAGATGCGTCGAGGCCTCGGCGGGGTTGGCCAGCGTCTCGATGGTGTTGACGAAGGTGCGGACGCCCATCTGGTCGCGGCGATCCTCGAGGGCGTCGATTTCGGGCGCGAAGTTGGGCTGGTAGTAGAAGCCGAAGCCGACCGCGTCGGTCATCTCGGCGGATTCGGCGGGCGCGAGGTCGGTCCGGACGCCCAACTCGTCGAGGACGTGCTTGTAGGCGTCCTGCTTCTGGGTGGGGACGCGGTCACCGGAGTGGACGACGACGGGCGTGCCCGCGGCGGCAGCGATGAGGCCGGCGGCGACGCCGAATATGGCGCTGCGGCCCTTGCCGTCGTAGTTGGCGCCGCAGTCGACGGGGTCGCAGTCGGGGGCGGCGTGGTCGACGCCTTCGGCCATCACGTCGACGTAGGCGCCCAGTTCCTCCGGCGTATTGCGCTTCCAGCGGTTCGCCAGCCAGAAGGCGCCCAGCGTCGTCGGGTCCGGCTCGTCGTCGAGGATGCGCTGGAAGGCCTCCTCGGCCTGCTCGCGGGTCATGTCGTCGGCGGATTTGTGCCCGGAGCCGACGACCTCGGTCATCAGCCGCTTGAGCGGCCACTCGCCGTATTTCTCGGTCGCTTTTGCCATATCGCACGCTTCGGCCTACCGGGGCAAAAACGTCCCTCATTCGGTCGCCTCTGCCGGCGTCCGGAACCGACGAATCCTAATCCCCCGCGTCCGTAGGGGGGGTCAATGAGTTCGCCAGCGGCCGACGGCGACGATTGGCGCGCCGGCATCGATGACGTCGACGCCGCCCTCATCGACGGCTATCAGTCCGGCTTCCCGGTCGAGGAACGGCCCTTCCGACGCGTCGGCGACGACCTTGGAATAACAGAGAGTGAGGCGCTTAGACGGGTGGAACGACTCCGCGAGGACGGCGTCTTCCGGCGGTTCGGAGCCGTCCTCAACCCGCCAGTCATCGGCGCCTCGACGCTGGCGGCCGTCCGAGCCCCCGACGACCGATTCGACGAGGTCGCCGAGATCATCAACGGCTACCGGCAGATCAACCACAACTACCGGCGGGACCACGAGTGGAACATGTGGTTCGTCGTCACCGCCGGCTCGCTGGAGCGGCGCGACGAGATCCTGACGGAGATCGAGGAACGAACCGGCTGTGAGGTGCTGAACCTCCCGATGCTGACGGATTTCTACATCGACCTCGAATTTCCGGTGGTCAACGGCGACCGATTCGCCCGCGAGTCGTTGTCCGAGACCGACGTCTCGGCGACCCGCATCTCCGAGTCGGCCGCCGCCGACCTCTCCGAACTCGACAAGGCGCTCCTGCTGGAGATCCAGGACGGCTTCCCGCTCTCGGAGACGCCGTATCGGGACATCGCGTCGGCCGTCGACGCCCCCGTCGAGGACGTGCTGGCGGCCATCGAGGCGCTCCGCGAGGACGGCTGTATCAAGCGCATCGGCTGTATCGTCAACCACGTCGTCACGGGCTTCGACGCCAACTGCATGGTCGTCTGGGACGTGCCCGACGACGACCTCGACGAGTTGGGCGAGCAGGTCGGCAAACTCCCCTACGTTACGCTGTGTTATCACCGGCCGCGCCGGCCCGAGCAGGGGTGGCCCTACAACCTCTTTACGATGATTCACGGCCGCGAACCCGAGGCCGTCGACGCGAAGATCGACGAACTCGCCGCGGAGCATCTCCCCGTCGAGCACGAACGCCTCTACTCGACGGAGACGTTGAAGCAGACGGGCGCGCGCTACGAGGAGATCGTCACCGACGAGGAATAGCGGGCCGGCGGGCTCGGGGCCGTTGGGTTCGGATATCGGTCGTTCGAGCGGGGCGTCGCTGATACGGGCGACGAGCAGAAGGGAGAAACGAAGCAGTCGACGACGGGTCGCCGGGGCTCGTTAGCTATCGGCGGAGATGGCGATGACCGGGCCGATGACGGCGAGGCCGATGCCCAGATAGAAGAACTCGACCGGCATGGTCGTACTCGGCGTGATGATGAAAAGCAGGCCGAACAGCGAGAACTGTATTCCAAGGACCTTCAACGAGCGGTTAGCGGCGAACCCGCCCGCGGCCGCGAGGACGAACAGGAGCAAAAGCACATGCCCCAGATGATAGTTCATCAGGAAGTCGTCGATCAACTGCAGGGGGAGCTCGAACATCCTTGTCGGGTATCGCGTCGTTTCGGTCTTAACTTTTGCTTAACGTTCGCGCCCGGCATCGTCGGTCTGACCCGTCAGTTCGATATCACGAAGCCAGACGGTCCAGACGACGAACAGCGCCGTCCCGTAGCAGAACGCCCATACGAGCGTCCCGAGGAGTTCGAAGCCCGCGTTGGTCAGCACGTAGTCGGCGAGTCCCGCGACTGAGACGGTGCCGACGAGCAACAGCACGCCCGCCGCCCACCCCGGCAGGTTCGTCTCCTCCGCGTCGACGTTCGAAAGCGGCATGTCCTCCGCTAGGACGGCCAACGGTTCAGGGCTTCCGGTTCGTCACGACGCGGACGCCGGAACGCCGGCCCGAGGGCCGACTTACTCCCCTTTCGCGGCCGCCGTGAGCACGTCGTCGAGCCACGGCGCATCCCGACACGCCGAGAAGGGCGTCGGCTCGGCGGGGTCGTCCGGCCGGCCGTCGCCGAGTCCGCGCTCGTACCACGCGACGTCGTGCCACTCGCCGAGTTTGTAGCCCGCTTCGGGGAGGAGGGCCGCCTGCTCGAAGCCCCACGCCTCGTGGAAGGCGACGCTTCCGGGGTTCGGCAGCGTGACGACACCGTAGGCGCTGCGGAAGCCCTGCCGTTCGAGCGTCGCAAGCAGTGCGTCGTAGAGCGCCGACCCGATGCCCTCGCCGCGACGCTCGCGGTCGACGTACACCGAGAGTTCGACCACCCAGCGGTAGGCCGCGCGCTTGCGGAGTTTCCCGGCGTAGGCGTAGCCGACGACCGCGCCCTTGCGTTCGGCGACGAACCAGGGATAGGTCTCGACGGTGTCGGTGATTCGGGCCGCGATCTCGTCGGCGTCCGGCGGCGTCTCCTCGAAGGTGATGGCGGTCTCCTCGACGTAGGGGCGGTAGATGGCGGCGATAGCCTCGGCGTCGGAGCGAGTGGCGAGACGGCAGTTCATATCGGTAGGCGGGCGAGACGGCCCAAAGCGGTGACGGAGT
>NZ_JAZKTR010000074.1:0-12242 GCF_036625485.1 Natronomonas sp.
AGCCAGTATGCGGCGATGTTGCCGGTCTAAGCGAACCAACCTTTCTGTAATAAGCATCCGCCGAGGGGGCCTTCGAAGAAGGTCCCCGAGGCGGTTCTCGGCGCCGACCAGTAGCGAGACGCGACCGCAGGGAGCGTCTCGAAAAGGTGAACGACGAACGAAGTGAGCCGTGAGCCAAGGGAGGCGCCGTAGCGAGAGCCGACTAACGCGGCCCGAAGGGCCGCGGCTGAAGGCTCTCGCGCATATTTTCTCCACGTTTTTGCCATGCGGCGCGGCGACGCCGCGCCGAGCGTGCAAAAAGTGGGCGTCGAGTGGCTACTCGTAGACACTAACCCCGTCGAACCGCCCGTCGTAGGCGATATGGTCGGGATGGGTTGGCTCGGTGCCCGAGAGGAAGAGGCGGTCGACCTTCTCCCACGTGTTCTCGTAGAAGAGGTGGCCGAACTCGGCCAGACAGCGGACGCGGTGGCCGAGGCCGTCGCGGTGGTAGACGCGGCGGTCGGTGCCGGTTTTGAGCGCCTCGACCAGTTCGGCTTCGCTCTCGAGGGATTCGTCGAAGGTCGTCCAGGCCTCGCCGACGGTCTTCGGGAGGTGAGCATACGAGGAGCCGAATACCGGCTTGTCGAACTCCCGGGCCAGTTCCCGTGCGCGTTCGTTGTGGTGGGCCCAGTGTTTCGGGTTGTAGATCTCGATGGCGTCGATGCGGTTGCCGTGGGCACGGAGGTCGTGGGCTTCGAGACTGACGGTCGCGAAGTCGGGGTGGGGCGCGAGGACGGCAGCGCCCTGCCGTTCGAACTCGGCCATCGCCCCCTCGAGTGAGATGAAGTCGGGGATCGGGTCCTCGAGGCCGACCGCGAGGACGTGTTTGCGGTTTCGCCAGTCGCCGGTGAAGACCTCGCGGGCGGGGACGACGAGTAACTCGTCGTCGGAAAAGCGCTCGGCACGAGCGCGGATGTCGGGGAGGCGGGTGAAATGCGGCGCGTATACGAGCGCGTCGAGCCCCCGGTCTTTGGCCCGCTGGGCGACGGTCTCGTCGAGTACCTTCACGTGGAAGTCCACGCGGAACTCGTCCATATCGCCGTGTTCGACCGGAGGGCGTTAGCCGTTCCGATTCAGACGGACTGTCGTAGTCCGACACCGACTATCGGGCTGCCACGATCGTCGATGACCCGTTACGACAGTTCGTATCAGCGGGAGCCTTTTTAACAACGGGTGACGAGGGACTGCGTATGTGGGAATGTGCGATCGCTGGGTGTAACTACGACACGGGGGACGTCGAGGAGTTGCTCGTCCACCAGGCCGACACCCACGATAGACACCAATGCCAGATCTGTGGGACCGTCCTTCCGGACGGCTACTTCGCCATCCGCCACGTCTTCTCGGAACACTCCCGGGCGGAGTACCTGCGGAACTACGACGCGGACACCGACGACATTCGCGTCCGCGAACGGATCCTGACGGAGATCGAATCCGAGGCTGACGTCGAAGCGGTCGTCCAGCGACTCGGCGGCGACGCCAACGCCTGAACACCCGCGAATCGAAAAGCGCGGCTATCGAGGTGGTTTATACTCGAGAATCGGCGGATATCCGGCGTCTCGTTCTTCGAAACCGCACAGCTACGTCGTCCGATCTGCAGAGAAGTGATTCGCTGCGCTTACCGCTCTTCGCTGTCGAGTACCCGGATCTGGTCGCCGCGGACGGTGACCGGAATCGGAACCGTCGCCTCGTAGAGTTCGACGGTGACCTGGTCTTTCCCCTCGTCGATGCGCTGGACCTGCGCTTTCTCGCCTTTGAACGGCCCGGCGATGAGTTCGACGATGTCGCCTTCCGCGATGCCCTCGACGTCGGGTTTGGGGCTGAGGAAGTGCTCGACTTCGGCCATCGAGGACTTACCCGGGACGAGGTTCCGCGCGTGGGGGATGTCTTCGAGTGCACGGTCGATGGCTGCGGTGCCTTCGGCTTCGACCATCACGTAACTCGTTAGCGAATCCGGCGCCAATGCGGCGTGAATGTCGTCTTCCTCGCGGCTGATGATCATGTCCGCGACGGTCTGTTCCTGACTCGCAGTGGTCTTGACGGCGAAGATCGCCATCACGGACCCCCCGGGATGAACGTCATGATCGCGAAGATGACGAACCCCATGAGGCCCACGAGGACGATGCCGAGTCCGGCGACCAGCGAGACCTTCGAGAACTCGTCCCACGAGGGCGTACTCGCGAGTTTGAGCACGCGAATGTAGGACGTGAGGTCGGTCGGCGTATCCATATCCGACAGTATCGCCTCCGGGGTTTTCTACCTGTTGGTTAGTCGGGACGGCCTATATCGCCGCGAACCGGCCGTTAACGTCGACAGACGGCGGTTCCAAGAGAATGCTCGAAAACTGGACTCGGTGAGACGCCGGCCCGCTGGTTCGGGGCCGCCGGCATCGATGGGGACGAGAGCGCACCGAAGGCGTCTCGGAGGCGGTTATTCGACGTAGTCGATGTCGTCGCCGCCGTCCTGGACGGCCCGTTCCTGCTCGGCCTCGCTTTTGCCGTAGATCTGCGGGCTCTCGACGCCCGTGACGACGATCATCGTCTCCATCTTGCCGTCGAACTCGGGGTTGACCGAGGCGCCCCAGATGATGCGGGCGTCGGGGTCGATGCGGTCGTAGATCTCCTCGACGACGCCCTCGGCCTCCTCGATGCTCATGTCGGGGCCGCCGACGACGTTGACGAGCGCGGAGTTCGCGCCGTCGAACTCCACGTCGAGCAGCGGCGAGCGAAGCGCCGAGCGGATGGAGTCCTGGGCCTTGTTCTCCGAGTCGGACTCGCCGAGGCCGATCATGGCGACGCCGCCGTTCTCCATGATGGTCTTCACGTCGGCGAAGTCGACGTTGACGAGGCCGGGCTTGGTGATCAGTTCGGTCATGCCCTTGACCGACCGCATCAGGACGCGGTCACAGATCTTGAAGGCGTCCTGCAGTGGCATGTTCGGCGCGTAGTCGAGCAGGCGGTCGTTCGGGATGACGATGACCGTGTCGGCGACAGCACGGAGGCGTTCGAGGCCGGCGTCGGCGTTGGCGCGGCGGCGCTCGCCCTCGGCGGTAAAGGGAATCGTGACGATGGCGATGGTCAGCGCGCCGGCGTCCTGGGCGGCCTGTGCGACGACGGGCGCCGAGCCGGTGCCGGTGCCGCCGCCGAGGCCGGCGGTGACGAAGACCATATCGGAGTCGTCGATGGACTGGTTGATGTCGTCGATGTTCTCCTGGGCGGCCTCCTCGCCGATCTTCGGGACGGAGCCGGCCCCACGGCCGCCGGTTCGCTGGCGGCCGATGAGGATCTTCTCGTCGGCTTCGACCTCTGTCGCGAGGTGCTGGGCGTCGGTGTTCGCGGCGACGAGTTTCGCCCCGTGGATGCCGGCCTCGGCCATCCGGGTGACGGTGTTGCCGCCGGCGCCGCCGCAGCCGACGACGGTGATCTTCGTCTCGAGATCTTTGACGACCTCAGCGAGCTCGTCGTCGGTCATGGTGCCCGACCCTTTCACGTCCTGACCGGCCGTGCCACCGTCGGTGGTGTCGCCGTTCGCCGCGGACGCTGGATTCTCGCTGTCCCCATCCTCTTCAGCTTCGTCGATAGCGTCCTCGATAATCGAGTCCATCTATGGATGCCGCTGTCGCGCACGCGCTTAAAGTATCTTTCCCCCACGTCTGACGTTCGTCATACGATTTGCGGCCGTTTCAGGCGTCGATAGGGGCAATCAGCGATAAACCATTAGGCGCGATATAAAATAGGGGCTGCTCAGAACGGGAAGCGCTGCTCGCGCGCGCGACGAACGTCGTCGGGCGTGACCGTCTCGCCACCGATCTCGACGGGTTCCCCCGAAGAGAGGCGGCCGAACGCCGGCCCCTCCTCGACGCCGGCTTCCCGTGCGAGGTCGGGATCGAACGCTTCGCGTCGGGCGACGACCGCATCGTCCGCGACGCTGACGGTGTCGTATTTCGATTCGAGAACGGCGGCCAGTTCCTCCACGATATCCCGGTAGATGCCGGCCTCGGGTAACGCGACCGGTCCCGACGCTAAGGTCGCCCCCTCGGTCGTCTCGTAGGCGAGGGCAACCGACGCCACCGCCTCGAGGACGGCCTCGCGGTCGACCCCGTTGGCCTCGTCGAGCAGTTCCGTCGGCAGCTCGTCGACGTAGAAGCCGCCGTCGTACCCTTCGGCGGGGTCGCCGAACCGGAGGCCGTCGTCGACCGGCGTCAGGTCTCGCTCCAGTTGTGCGACGAGGTCCAGCGGAACGCCCGTCGTTTCCCGAAGCCACGTCTCGGAGACGACTTCGAAGCCAAGTCCCTCGATGACAGCTTCGAGGTCGGGGTAGTCACCGTCGACGAGCGCGTGGTCGGCGCCGCTGGCCTGAAACGCCTTGGCGACGACCGCCCGGGCTTCGTGGGGGTCGCCCATCTCCTCGAGGGCCCAGTCGGCGGCGATGTGGCCGACGCCCCAGTCGGTCTCGGTTACCACGCGGTCGAAGCGGGGCGCGTAGTGGTTGCCGCCGAACCCGACGACTGCTCGGTCGGTCGCCGGGTCGACGCCCCGGAGATCCAGTATCGCGCGCGCGACGGCTTCCGCTCCTTCGGCGTCTTCCCACTGTGCCTCGCCGCTACCCAACTCGACGAACAGCGAGGGACAGCCGACGCTGCTCGGGCCGTGGTGGGTACACTCGATACCGGCGTCGTACCCCTCGGGTGCGTGTTCCTCGAAAGCCCTCCGGACGGCCGAGAGTGCGTTCGGTGCGGCACGGGCCAGTGACCCGGTGTAGCCGCCGTATTCGGCGGGGCCGAAGTTCCCGGTCGCGTGGGCCGTCAGGAGGGCGCCGGTATCCCCCGAATGCCGCGAGGCGAAAACGAGCATGTCGGGGCCGTCGAAGGCGGCTGCGACGCCGTCGAGATAGAGGTGCAAGTCATCGAAGGTCCGCAGTTCTGCGCCGTCGGTTCGGTAGTATCTGCCGCCACCGTTCTCGTCCGAGCGAGTGTCGTCTTCGTGTTCGGTCCACTCGGCCAGTTCCAGCAGGTGTTCGCCGATGTGTTCGGAGGCTTCGTCGGCCCGAGAGACGACGATTGCGAGCATACGCCATCTCCTCGTGCCGGCCGCTAAAACGGCCCGGTTCAGCGAACGGCCTGACCCGGACGGGCTTCTGTGGCCTGGGTCAGTCACGAGTCTCGTATTTGCTATCTCAGCATACGGTTTATCACGTGTTCGGGAACCCTTTTGCCGGTGGCCGGAGTCGACCTCTACCATGCAGGTTTACGGTCTCATCGGCAACCCGGTCGGGCATTCGGTGTCGCCACCGATGCACGAGGCGGCTTACGAGGTACTGGGCATCGATGCCCGCTATGTCACCTTCGAGCCGTCGCCGGACGCGCTCGGCATGGCACTCGACGGCGCCAGCGCACTCGGCGTGAGCGGCCTGAACGTCACGATTCCGTTCAAGGAGGACGTGCTTCCGCTGGTCGAGCCGGATCCGCTCGCCAAACGTATCGGGGCGGTCAACACGATCGATTTCGATGGCGAACCGACCGGCCACAACACCGACGCCGCGGGCGTCACGCGCGCGTTCGAACACCACGACGTCTCGCTTTCCGGTACCGCAGTCGTCGTCGGGGCCGGTGGCGCCGGCCGGGCCGCTTCCTTCGCCCTCGCTGACGAAGGCGTGGATGTCCGTATTGCCAACCGAACCGTTTCACGGGCCGAACGCCTCGCCGAGGACGTCCCGAACACGACCGCCCACGGTCTGGAGGGCCTCGATGCACTGTTAGCGGACGCCGATCTACTGGTCAACGCGACGAGTGTCGGCATGGAATCCGACGAGACGCCGGTCCCCCGCGAGGCCCTCCACGCCGACCTCGCGGTGCTGGATGCCGTTTATAAACCACTGGAGACCCGACTGCTCCGGGACGCCGACGATGTCGGTGCGACGACCATCGACGGTGCGTGGATGCTACTCTATCAGGGCATCGAAGCCTTCGAGTTGTGGACCGGGCAAGATGCGCCCATCGATGTGATGAACAACGCCCTTAGAGCGTCGCTGTGACTGGGTTCGCGGGGTTTGCGGGAGTGGACGGGGTTTAAGTAAGCGCCGATTAATATCTCAACTATGCCAATCGTCAAGTTCCTTCGAACGGTTCTGGGTCTCGGTGATTCCGAACCCGAGGAATCGACCGACGTCTCCGTCGAACACGAACCCGATACGGATGACGCCGCGGCGGCCGGAACCGACGCGACCGCCTCGACTGGCTCGATGACCGAGGAACCGCCCGAAGACGAGGAATCGGCCGCCGAACCCGCAGAAGCCGGGACCGATGTGAGCGACCACAGCGGGACCGACACCTCCGCCGCCGAACCCGCCGAAGCCGCCGGTCCGGTCCCCGACGAGGCCGAAGGCGGCTCCGAACCGGTCGAGAACGTCAGCGGGATCGGCCCGGCCTACGCTAAACGTCTCGAAGACGCCGGTATCGAGACCGTACAGGACCTCATCGACGTCGACGCCGAGGAACTGGCCGCGGATACGGATCTCTCGGAAAAGCGGATCCAGCGCTGGCAGGACCGCGCGACCGAGGTATAACCGCAAAACGGTTACTCTTCCGTCGCTTTTCGGTGCACAATGCGAGTCGTCACCGACCGGGAAGCGTTCCGTGCGGCGGCCGCCGGGGCGTCCGCCGACGTTCGCCTGCCGGTCGAACTTCGGGTTCGCGTCGCCGACCCGTTCGAGGCCTACCGCCGGGCCCGCCATGGCGATGGCGGCGACGTATATCTCGAAACGACGGGCGGGCAAGGAGGCTGGGGTTACTTCGCGACCGACCCCGTCGAACGCGTGACCGTCGGGTCCGATGCGGTGTCTCTCGGCGACGATGCACCGTCGCTGGCGACGCTCGACGGGCTCCTCGAAAGCGAGACGCTCGAACGTGGCGACTGCGACGTTCCGTATCCGTGCGGTGTTTTCGGATGGCTCTCCTACGATATCGCCCGCGAGCTGGAGGACCTCCCGGATGGAACGGTCGATGACCGCGGGCTTCCACGCCTTCAGGTCGCGAAATACGACCGGGTCGTCGCGTGGGAGGAGCCGTGGACGGGCGAGGCGACGCTCCGGGTGACCGCCTGTCCCCGACTTGACGACCACGAATCGGTCGATGCGGCCTACGACTGGGCAGTCGGTCACGCTCGCGAACTCGTCGCTCGTGCGGTCGCCGGCGACCGGTCGGTCGGTCGTGCGGCCGTCGAAACCGAACGTGCGACCTTCGACGCCGGTTGTTCCCGCGAGGAGTTCGCCGACCGGGTCCGACGCGTCAAGGAGTACATCCGTGACGGCGACACGTTTCAGGCCAACGTCTCCCAGCGCCTCTCGGCCCCGGCAGCGGTCCATCCCGTCGAGGCCTACGCCGCCCTCCGGCGGGTCAACCCCGCGCCCTATTCGGCGCTCATCGAGTTCGACGGCGTCGACCTGGTCAGTGCGAGCCCCGAACTCCTGCTCGACGTCGAGGGCGAACGCCTGTTGACCGAACCGATAGCAGGCACGCGCCCACGCGGGCGCACGCCAGACGAAGACGAAGCGATGGAGGCGGACCTCCTGTCGGACGACAAGGAGCGAGCAGAACACGCGATGTTGGTCGACCTCGAACGGAACGACCTCGGGAAGGTAAGCGAGTACGGCACCGTCGACGTCCGGGAGTATCGACGCGTCGACCGTTACTCGGAGGTGATGCATCTGGTCAGCCTCGTCGAGGGACGCCGACGCGAGGACTGCTCGCTCGCCGATGCGGTCGCAGCGGTCTTCCCCGGCGGCACCATCACTGGTGCGCCCAAACCCCGGACGATGGAGATAATCGACGAGGTCGAAACCACGCGCCGCGGCCCATACACCGGTGGAATCGGTGTCTTTGGGTTCGACGACCGGGCGACACTCAACATCGTCATCCGGACGCTGGTCCGCCACGGCGAGCGCTACGACCTGCGGGTCGGCGCCGGCATCGTCCACGATTCGGAGCCCGAACGCGAATACGAGGAGACCCTCGACAAGGGCCGCGCGCTGGTCAACGCCCTCGACCGGGCGCTCGACGAGCAGACCGCGCTCGGCCTGGAGGTGGCCGACTGATGGCCGACGAACCGACCGTGCTGGTCATCGACAATTACGACTCGTTCGTCTACAACCTCGTCCAGTACGTCGGCACCCACGCGGCGGTCGTCGTCCGGCGGAACGACGACATCGACGTCGATGGCATCCGCGAGATGGACCCCGACGGCATCGTCGTCTCGCCGGGGCCCGGAACGCCCGCGGAAGCCGGCGTGTCCGTGCCTATCTTCGAGGACCTCTCCTATCCGACCCTCGGCGTCTGTCTCGGACATCAGGCCCTCTGTGCTGCCAACGGGGCGGCAGTCGGCCACGCTCCCCACGTGGTTCACGGGAAACCCTCGACGATCAGCCACGACGGTCGTGGCCTCTTTGCGGACCTGCCCGAGGGGTTCGAGGTCGGCCGGTATCACTCGCTGGCCGTCGAGCAGGATGACCTGCCGGAGGCACTCGTCGAGACGGCCCGAACCGACGCCGAAGGCGGCATCCTGATGGGCGTTCGCCACCGCAGGAAACCACACGCGGGCGTGCAGTTCCACCCAGAGAGTATCCTCACCGACGCCGGTGAGCGCATGGTCGAGACCTTCTGTACCACATGCAGTACCACGTAAACGGCGAACTGGTCGACCGGGAGGCAGCGACAGTCAGCGTCGATGACCGCGGATTCCGCTACGGGGATGCGGCCTTCGAGACCTGCCGCGTCTACGGTGGGACGGTCTTCGCGTGGGAACGCCATCTGGACCGCCTCGAAGCCACCTGCGAGACGCTCGGCATGCCCGAGGCCGTCCCCGACGATATCGAGTCTCGCATCGACGAGACGCTGACGGCGAACGACCTCGACGACGCGTACCTCCGTGTCTCCATCAGTCGCGGAGTCCAGCCCGGGAAGTTGACACCCCACGAGGATGTCGACCCGACGGTCGTCGTCTACGTCAAGCCCCTTCCCCGCGGCGGAACCGACGGAGAGCGGGTCTGGGACGCCCCGGCGACCGTGCAGTCGGTCACGCGCCGTCGGCCGCCGGATACCGTGTTGCCGGCCGACGCGAAGACTCACAACTATCTCAACGGCATCCTCGCACGATTGGAACTCCGTCGGGCGTCCCGTGAGGGCTACCAGCCCGACGAGGCGTTGATGCGCGATACCGACGGCTATCTCGCGGAGGGGGCGACGAGCAACGTCTTCTTCGTCGACGACGGCATCCTGCGGACGCCGGCCGAAGGCTCCGTACTCCCCGGTATCACGCGGGAAACGGTCATCGAACTCGCCGAGGAAGAGGACTTCACCGTCGATTCGGGCCAGTACACCATCGACGACCTACGAGGTGCCGACGAGGCCTTCTTGACCAACTCGACGTGGGAGATCAGACCGATAGCGACGGCGGACGGCATCGATATCGGCGACGGCCCGATGACGAAACTCCTGCAACGGCTCTACGACGAGCGGATAGAGGCCCGCTGTTATTGACGCGTTTTCGAAGCCGACAGCAGGCAATCAGGCTGGCTCCTGATGTGGGACTTCGAGGAGGCGGTCCCCGCAGTCCTCACACCCGACCGCGACGACCGTCGTCGACCGACAGCAGGATTCGACGACTTCCGTGTCGGCGGTCACCGCGCCCCCACAACTCGGGCACTCGGTGATGAACACGCGGAGCCCGCCGAGCAACTGGCTTCGGTTCCGGGATGACAACTTCGGCCAGTAGTCGATCCACTCGGGGAGTTCCTTTGCCGCCGCCAGGTCGGCCAACAGGGCCCCGCGTGACTCCCACTGGCCGACCTGCGTTTCGTCGCTGTGGGCGATGAACGCGTCACCGTAGGTATCGAACGTGACCGTCTCCGAATCGAGATCCAACTGGTCGGCCAGTTCTTCCCGGAGATCGTCCTCGTTTTCGAGAGCGTCGATACGCGTCCGCCACGCTGTCTCGAACGCCGCGGTCAAACAGAGGTCGTCGACCTCGGCGCAGGGTTCGACCACGTCGGCTTCCAACAGGACGGCCTCGGGGTCGAAATCACTCGGCGGTTCGGGAACGGGGTCCGGTGCCTTGTCGAACTTCGCGAGCAACCAGTCGGGGAAATACCGTTTCGTGAGTTCGGGAGTCTTCGGGACGAGATACCCCCGAAGCCAGATGCTCCCCGCGGCCACGATGGCGAACACGACCGCGAGAGGGATGGATACGAGCGCGAACACGCTGGCTAGCAGCACGGCGATGACGGCGTTCGTGACCGTACACGGGATACACCGGTTCTCGCCCGTGTACTCGGGCTGTCGAAGCCTCGACAGCACGTCGCTCGATGTTTTCATGAGAGACCGTATACGGCGATACGGCAAAACTGGGTGGGGTCAGTTCCCGCTGAAGCCGATACGCCCCGACGAGAGGTCGCGGTCGCTTTTCGGCCCGAGGTGGTCGAACTCGTAGTCTTCCCCGGCGAGGTAGACACCGTCGTCGTCGACGGCCACGTCGACCTCTTCGAGCGTCGCGCCCTCGCAGGGGCCGTAGGTGCACTCGCCTGAATCGGGCAGGAACGTTGCGCCGTGGCGAGTACAAACCAGCTCACCGTCCCGGAACTCGGCTCCGCTGCCCTTGTCGAGGCGAACGTCGGTCCAGTGGGGACAATAATTTCGCCACGCCGAGACCTCACCGTTCAGCCGGACGAGCAGGACCTCCTTTTCGTCGAAGCCTTCACGAACGGTAAACAGCAGCGTCGAATCGTCGGGTACCTCTTCGAGGTCCGCGATACGGCTCTCCGAATCCATTGCCCGCCCGTAGCGACCGACGGGATTTAGGTTCCTAGCTTGCGGTGCCGCTTGCACGATCAGCTTTCCAGCAACGTGTCGGTGGCCACGTCACTGTCCGGCCCTCCCACCACGAGGTCGCCGGTCGATTCGCTACCGAGAACGATGGCTCCCCCGGCGACGATGGGGGCGACCAGTCCGGCAGCGACGACGCCGGGATTCGAAAAACTCCCATGAACGGCGATTTCATCATCGCTTCCGAGCCCCTCGGCGTCGACAACTCGTTCGGCAGCCGCGAGGATCTCCCCGTGGGTGTAGGATCCGTCGTCTGTCATTACGAGCGAATCCTCCGGTCCGACGTGATCCGGCGGCTGTGTCGGATTCTCACTCCAGATGTCGCGTTCGAAGTAGGCGACCGACGGGTTCTCGTGTCGGTCCCCGTAAGCGATGACTTTCGTTCCCGGCTCGGGGTCGTGGCTGTCGACCGCGGATTCGGGAACGACAAGCGCACGTGGGCTGGCGTCTTCGGCTGGAGCAAAGCGGACGACGGCGCCCAGTAGCGCCGCTCCGTAAAGAGTCAATACCGGCTCCGGAAGCGGGTCATCGGCGATGCCGACGCCGGCGCCGCTACGGACGCCGTGGTGTCGCAGGAAGTTCCCGACTTTCCACGCGTTCGTACAGAACCGTCGGTAGTCGTAGCTTCGGCCGGTCGCGGGGGCCCGAAGCGCGGTGGCCGACGAGCGGCGGTCACGGCCGATGGCGTCGCCGAGTACGTCCATACGAGACGTTCGGTCCACCGGGCCAAAAGCGCCTCGCGTCCAGCCGAGTTTTTATCCCCGGCCACACACCGGATTCTATGGACGCTCAAACTCGCGTCGCGGAGTTCATCGAGACCAACGATCTGCAAGCGCCGGCCGCGTATCGTCTCCTCGATACGATCTCCGAACTCGGCGAGGTGTCGAAGGAGGTCTGTACCTCGACCGAGTACGGAAGCGACCCCGAAGCGGTCGACGTTCCCGAGGACGAACTCGGCGACGCGCTGTTCGCCCTGCTGGCGCTCTGTTCTGAACTCGACGTGGACGCCGAGGACGCCCTGGAGACGGCACTCGCCAAGTACGATGGCCGAATCGAGGATAGCGGCGACGCTGGAAGCGGCCACTAGCGAGCAGGCGGAACGGCTTCGGGCTGGCTCTCGGCCTGTTCGGCGGCGGTGCTCCGCGCAACTCCCCAGACCTGCCGCCGACCGGTCGCTATGTCATGGGCGGTCTGGCCGCGCTATCGCTTATAAATAAACGGGAGAAGCATACGTGAGCGCGCCGGAGGCGCGCGAACGTTTCACCGCGCGAGCAAAGCGAGGCGCGGGACCAAGGCCCGACTGTAAGGAGGGCCGCCGTGTCTTTTTCATGAA
>NZ_JAZKTR010000075.1:0-11626 GCF_036625485.1 Natronomonas sp.
TCGGCGGTGTACTCTCCCAGTCGACCGGCGATTACCATTATCCGAACGACCCCGAGACCTACGGGTACAACGCGGCGGACCTCCTGGAGTTCCGCGCCCGACCGACCGACGACGGCGTCGCCTACCGCATCACCCTCAACACGATGCTGGAACCCGATGCCGCCGCCGTCGCCGTCGGCATCGACACGAAGGCCGACCCGAGCATGACGCGTTCGTCCGACCGCCGGACCGACTGGGGCTACGGTCTCGGCGAGTTGGGCGCCCCCGTCGACCACCGCCTCGTCACCTGGGGTACCGGCGCCGAACTCGACGGCCAACCGCTCGACGACGACCGCGTCAAGGTCGACGTGCGACGGCGACAGATCGAAGTCGAGATCCCGCTTGATCCGGAGACCGAGACGTGGCGCCACTACGTCGCCGTCGGCCTGTGGGACGCCGACGCCGGCGAATTCAAACAGGTCGCGGTCAATCCCGACGAGGAGACCCCCGGCGGCGCCCGACGGAACGACGACCTGCCCCCGATTTTCAACGTCGGCTTCCGGTTCGACGAACCGTATCGACGGAACCTCGGGCCCGTCGACATCGGTCGCGGCCTCTTCGACCTCGTGGACGTCACCGGCCTCGGCCACAACCTGCTGGACATGTTCCTCGACCGCTCGCCGCGCGTCCTCGGGGAGGGGAACTGGCGGGAACACGAGCAGGCGATGGCGCTGGCGGAACGTGACATCTCGAAGTTCGGCACCGACATCGACTTCGGAAAACTCCGCGAGGGGGCCGACGAGCGCAATACGCCCGATTCCGGCGTCTGCTCCTTCATGTACCCATCCCGGTACTACCTCGGGGAAGGAATCGACGTCGACCACGACATCCTCGAAGGCCGGATTCAGCCATATAACGTCTACCTCCCCGAGGACCTCGAAGAGCCGGCCCCGCTAATCCTCCTGCTCCATTCGCTGAGTTGCTCCTACACGCAGTACGCCGTCTACACGCCGAACCTGCTGGAATCGCTGGCCGGGGAGACCGGCGCCATCATCATGATGCCGCAGGCCCGCGGCCCCGGCCGCTGGTACAAGCGGGAGGCCGAACTCGACATCTTCGAGGCGTGGCGCGACCTCGAGACCCGCTTCGATATCGACCGCTCGCGGGTCACCATCGGCGGCTACTCGATGGGCGGGTTCGGTACCAGCATGCTCGCCGCCCAGTGTCCGGACCTCTTTGGCCGCGGTTTCTCCGTGGTCGGCCCGCCCTCGGAGGACCCCATCGAGGCCGTCACCGACGGCTGGCTGAAATCGCCCGCTCGCCTGACCGAGGGGCTCTTCGGCGGCGAGGGCGGCGGCGACTTCCTCAACGTCTTCACCGAAAAACCCGAGAGCGCGCTGGATATCGCCGACAACCTCCGGCACGTCCCGATGCTGCTGTGGAACAGCGTCGGGGACCCGCTGGTGCCCGTCCTCTCGCCGGACAACTACGCCCGCCGCCTCAAAACCCACGGTTACCGCTACCAGTTCAACGTCTTCCCGGCCGACACCCACCTCTCGCTTGGCCACCACGACCGCTGGGACGGCATCCCCGAGTTCATCGGGAGCGGGAAGGTCATCCGGAATCCCCGGCGAGTCACCTACCGACAGATGCCGGAGTTGGACCACCCCGAGGTCGGCCTCGTCCACGACGGGGCCTACTGGGTGTCGGATATCGTCACCCGCAAGAGCGAACGCTCCGGCCTCGTCGATGCCACCTCGTTGGCCGACGGCTACGCACCGCCGGAGATCGGTTCGTTCCGGCGCCTCGGGACGGAACCGCGGCCCCATCTCGCCCGCGGCGTCCAGTGGGAGACCCCGCCCATCGACGCTCGACGGCCGCCCGAAAACGCCCTCGAGATCGAACTGGACGGCGTCGAGTCGGCGACGGTCTGGGTCGAGGAAGCGGGACTGGATCCCAAAGCGGAGATTACGGTCCGAACCGAAAGCGACGAACCGGCGGCGATCACCCTCGCCAGCGCCTTCGGCACCTACGACCTCGACATCCCCGAAGGCGAGACGGTCCACGAACTCCGCCTCGACGAACTCGAAGACGAGACGACCGAAGGGGAACGCGAAGCCCGACCGGCCTGAGCGGCCCTTCTTCAGGCGACGCCAACCCCGCCAGCGACAGGTCTACCACCGACTACGAGGTATTGCGACACCACTATAACGAATTTGTTATGCATAACTAATTTAGGAACCTTCATAGGGAATCGGGTCCGCCGCTTTATCGTGTACACCGGAATCATCGAAGCGACCGGAACGGTACGGAACGTCGACCGCCGCGACGGGGTTCGCGTGGCCATCGATGCGCCTTTCGACCGCGAACCCGGGGACAGTCTCGCCGTCAACGCCGAGTACGACGTGCTCGCGAAGTACGCTCGCGGGGAGGCCGTGGAGGCGTAATGCAGGCGACGCTGTTCCAACTCGACAACTACGGCCCGTGGACGACGACGCCCGAACCGCGACCGGAGATGCACCTCCAGACGCTCCAGTCGCGGCTCTACGCCGACATCGCGGAGGCCGTCGGCGACCACGACGGCTACGCCTTCTACGCCCGTGGGGACAACATCGTGGCGCTGACCCCCGGCATGGACCGGTCGGCCCACCGGGACCTCCTCGGCCGTCTCGACGAGGACTATCCGGTGTCGGCGAGCGCCGCCATCGGTACCGGCGACACGCCACGGGACGCACTGGCGGCCGCGACGGCCACCCTCCAGGAGGTGGGGAGCGCACAGGACGCCGACCGACGGCGCGTCCTCGCGGGTGAGACGGGTCCGACCGATGCGGTCGAGGTCGCGCATTTCGACGTCGTGGACGCGACCGGGGAGTTCACCGACACAACGGATGCGTACACGGCTTATCGGTCGATTACGGGCGGGATGGCCGCCGTCGCCGACTCGCTGGCCGACCGGGGCGGACTCACGTTCTTCGTCGGCGGCGACAACGCCATCGCGGTCTGTTCGCCCCTCGAACGCGCGGCCTACGAGGCGGCCATCGACGAGGCCCGCAGCGTCGGCATCGACCTGCGCGTCGGTATCGGTGTCGGCGAGGCGCCGACGGATGCAGGCATCCGGGCGAAGCACGCCCTCGAACGCGGCCGGGAGACGGGAAAGCCGATCACCCCAGCGGCGACGGCCTCCGCGGAGCGATGACGCGCCGTGGGCTAACGGCCGGACGGCGGCCAGCCGACCGGATACTAATTTAACCCCGCCGCGAGTGGTGTTGGACAACTGATGGACCCGCAGCTACCGGTCGTTCTCGCGGCAGTCCTCCTGCCCTTCGTCGCAGCCGCCGCGATGCCGCTTATATACCGGCTCGTCGGCGACGCCGCCGGCTACGTCGGGGCCGTCGCCGCCGCCGTCGCCTTCGGCCTCGTCGCCTCCCAGCACGGCCGGCAGGGAAGCGTCGCGGTATCGTGGGTGCCCTCGCGGGATATCTCGCTGGGCTTCTACGTCGACGGCTGGGCGCTCCTCTTCGCCCTCCTTGCCAGCGGCATCGGCGTCCTCATCTTCACCTACGCCGGCCGCTACATGCACGGCAAGCCCGACCTCGGCCGCTTTTATATGGCGCTGTCGGCCTTCCTGGGGTCGATTCTCGGCGTCGCCTTCGCCTCGGACCTGATCGCCCTCTTCCTCTTCTGGGAGTTGACGAGCGTCTGCTCGTTCGTCCTCATCGGCTACCACACCGACGACGAGACCTCGCTGTACTCCGCCCGGATGGCGATGCTCGTGACCGTCGGCGGCGGGTTGTGTCTGCTGGCCGGACTGCTCTTGCTTTCGGTCGTCAGCGGGCCGGCACTCGGCGGGCGGACCTTCGACCTCGCGGTGATGCTCGCCGAACGCGAGGCGATGCGGGCGGAACTGACCGAAGCCGGGCTTTTCGTGCCGGCGCTGGTTCTTTTCGCGGTCGCCGCGGGCGCCAAATCCGCGCAGGTTCCGTTCCACTTCTGGTTGCCCAACGCGATGGTCGCGCCGACGCCCGTCTCCGCCTTCCTCCACTCGGCGACGATGGTCAAGGTCGGCGTCTACGTCCTCGGCCGGACCCGGCCGCTGTTCATCGGCGAGGAGTGGACCATAATTTTGGCGGCCGTCGGCCTCCTGACGATGACCGTCGGCGCCGTCCTCGCCGTCGTCGCCACCGACATCAAGGAACTGCTTGCCTACTCGACGGCCAGCCACCTCGGCTTGATGGTCGCCGGGTTCGGCTTTTCGACCCACTACGGCGCGGAGGCGGGCGCCTTCCACCTGCTGAACCACGCCCTGTTCAAGGCCGCGCTCTTCCTCGTCGCCGGCGTCGTCGCCCACGAGGTCGGCACCCGACGGCTGGACGAGTTGGGCGGTCTCCGAAGCGAGTTGCCCATCACCGCCGCCATCGCCGTCGTCACCGGCCTGAGCATGGCCGGCGTCCCGCCGTTCAACGGCTTCTACTCGAAGGAGATACTCTTCGAGGCGGCGTGGGAGACGGCGGTCGCCTCCGGCGGCCTCGCATGGCTCTACCCGGCCGTCACCGTCTTCGCCAGCATCTTCACCGTCCTCTACTCGCTGCGCTTTTTGAGCATCTTCTTCGGCGACCAACCCGAGACCGCGGCGGTCGCCCACCGGCCGTCGGTTCTACTGGTGGCACCGCCCGCCCTCCTCGCCGTCGCGGCTGCCGTCGTCAGCGTCGCTCCGGGCCTCGCCCTCGAGTTCATCGTCAACG
The DNA here is from genome assembly GCF_036625485.1 of Natronomonas sp. Lineage (GTDB taxonomy): Archaea > Halobacteriota > Halobacteria > Halobacteriales > Haloarculaceae > Natronomonas. The sequence continues at coordinate 4,722 of NZ_JAZKTR010000075.1, forward strand.
ACGCCGCGAGCGCGACGACGCTCGAACCGGTCGATATCCACGCCGGCATCCCGACCTCGCTTTCGGGGCCGGTCCTCATGAGCGTCCTCGCGCTGGTCGTCGGGGGCGGGGCGTATCCCTTCTCGGAGCGGATTCGGGCGGCCATCGCCCGCGTCGAATCCGGCGCGACCCTGCTGGAACCCGCGGCGCTGTATGCCGACCTGCTGAAGGTCCTCGACGCCGCGAGTTCGCGACTCGACGCCGTCGTCCACAACGGTCTGCTCCGGACGTACGTGACGTGGGCGCTCGGGACCGCCTGCGGCCTGACGCTGCTGGGCTACTGGGTGACGGCCGTCCAGCCCTCGCTTCCCGGGCCCCGGGCGCCGGCCGCACTGTTGCTCGTGCTGGCGGTGGCCGTCGTCGCCGCGCTGGCGGTGACCATCGCACCCTCCCACGTCGCGGGCGTGCTGACGCTCGGAATCCTCGGGTTCATGGTCGCCGTCTTCTACGTCCTCGCCAGCGGGCCGGACCTCGCGTTGACCCAACTGGTCGTCGAGACGCTCCTCCTTCTGATATTCCTGCTCGTCATCGAGGAGTTGCCCGCCTTCTATTCGGAGATACGCCCGAGCGTCGCCGTCAGGGACATCGCCCTCTCGGTGGTGGTCGGCGTGACGACGTTCGTCTCGGTGCTGATCGCCAGTCCCGACCCCGCGTTGACCGAGACGAGTCGCTACTACGTCGACAACGCGGTCCCCGAAGGCGGCGGGGCGAACGTCGTCAACGTCATCTTGACCGATTTCCGAGCCTTCGACACGCTCGGGGAGTCCGCCGTCGTCCTGCTGGCCGCGCTGTCGGTGTTGGTACTGCTCGAGATGCGCGACCGGGGTGAGACCCAGTGACGACGACCATCATGCGGACGACGGCCCGGATCGTCGTCCCCATCGTGCTGGTCGTCGCCCTCTCGCTTTTCCTGCAGGGCCACAACGCCCCCGGCGGTGGCTTCATCGGCGGCGTTCTGACCGTGGCGGCCTTCGCCCTGGTCTACGTCGCCTACGGCCTCGATTATCTGGAGGTCGGCGTCCTCGGCCGCGAGGTCGACCCCGGCATCGGCATCCTCGAACACCGGACCGTCGAGGCCTATCGACGCCTGTTCGTCTTCGGCCTGCTCGTGGCCTTCGCCAGCGGCGTCGTCCCGATGCTGTTCGGTGAGCCCTTCCTCACCCAGACGTACACCTACGTCCACGACGTGCCGTTGTACGGCGAGGTCGAACTCGCCTCGGCGCTGGTCTTCGACATCGGCATCTACTGTGTCGTCGTCGGTGGACTGCTGGCGATCTTCTCGGTGGTGGGTGCCGAATGACCGTCGGTATCGCGGCGGCGGTCGGCGCGCTGTTCGCGCTCGGGACCTTCCTGCTGCTCAGAGACGACATCGTTCACGTCGTCTGGGGCGTCGCCGTCATCTCACAGGCGGCGAACGTCTACCTCATCACGATGGGCGGAATCCGGGAGGGGACCCGCGATACCGTCCCCGTCCTCGAAGCCCACCACGCGCCGTTCCCGGCGACCGCCGACCCGCTGGTGCAGGCGCTCGTGCTGACGGCCATCGTCATCAGTTTCGGCATGACCGCCTTCGCGCTGGTGCTGTCGTATCGCGCCTACCAGGAGAACGAGAGCATGGACCTCGGGGAGTGGGCATAGATGGCGGACCTCGTCGTCGCACCCATGCTGGTCGCCTTCGGTATGGCCGCCGTGGCGCTCCTGCTGCGGGGGCGGTGGCGCCTCCAGCGCGGGGCAACCGTCGCTGGAACGGCCGTCTATGCCGCCACGATTGGCCTGCTGGCCTACCGGACGGTCTTCGCGCCCGAGGCGACCGGTGCGCTCGCCTATCAGATCGGCGGCTGGCCGGCGCCGTTCGGCATCACGCTCGTCGTCGACGCGCTGTCGGCGTTCATGCTGTCGATGACCGCAGTCGTGGCGCTGTACGCCGCCGCCGTCTCGGTGTTCTTCATCGATCCCCGAAACCAGCAGGTCTACTACCACCCGCTTTTCGGCTTCCTGCTTTTGGGCGTCACCGGCGCCTTCCTCACGGGCGACCTCTTCAACCTCTTCGTGTGGTTCGAGACGATGCTGATGGCGAGTTACGTCTTCGTCGCCTTCTACGGCAACGCCCAGCACACCGCGGCGGCGGCCCGCTATGTCGTCCTGAACGTCCTCGGCGGCGTCTTCATGTTGCTCTCGGTCGGCGGCCTCTACGCGACGGTCGGCACGCTCAACATGGCCGACATGGCCGTGACGCTGGCCGAACCGTCGGCCATCGATACCGCACCCGTCGTCGGCTTCTCGGCGCTGGTCCTCGCGACCTTCGCGCTGAAGGCCGGCCTCGTCCCCTTCCAGTTCTGGGTGCCCTCGGCCTACCGGGCGGCGCCGCTTCCCATCGCGGCCATGCTCGCGGGCGTGACGAAGAAGGTCGGCATCTACGCCATCATCCGGGTGTACTTCACCGTCTTCGCGGGCGCATCGCTATCCGCGCCATTCTTCGGCGGCGACTCGCCGCTTGCTTTCCTCGCGCCCGTCCTGCTGGTCATGGCCGCCGCCAGCGTCCTCGTCGGCGGCCTCGGCGCCGTCAGTCGGAGCCACCTCGACAGCCTGCTGGCCTACTCCAGCATCGGACAGGTCGGCTTCATCGCGGCGCCCGTGGCGGTCGCCGCCGCGACGGTCAGCGACTCCCTGCGGCATCTCGCCCTGGTGGCCGCGCTCATCTACGCGCTGCATCACGCCCTCACCAAGAGCCTGCTTTTCTTCTCGACGGCGGTCATCCGCGATATGGCGGGGACGACCGAGATCGCCGAGCTCGGCGGACTCGCCGACCGGTCTTCGACCTTCGCGGCGACCTTCTTCGTCGGCGGGCTTTCGCTGATGGGCGTGCCGCCACTGGTCGGCTTCTTCGGCAAGTTCGTCGTCTTCGAGGCGGCGATCGCCCGGTTGGCGGCGGTCCCGACGGTCGCCTCGGTGGGCCTGCTGGCCGTCCTGCTGGCGGGCGCGTTCCTGACGCTCGTCTACTCGACGCGGGCGTGGACCGAGTGTTTCTGGGGGGCGCCGACCGAAGCCGTCGAAACCGACCCCGTCGACCGCCAACTGGTCGCCGTCGTGGCGACGCTCGCCGCGCTCGTCGTCCTCGTCGGCGTCGGCTTCGAACCGGTCTACACCTTCGCCGACGCCGCCGCGGAGGCGGCTCTCGATACGGAGGCCTACGTCGATGCGGTCGACCCCGGAGGTGACAAGACATGAGGATCATCACTCGACGGTGGCTGGTCGCCGGAGTACTGTTCGGCATCCTGTGGATGTTCGTCCGCGGCGCGGCGCTGACGCCGCGGGGCCTGCTCGGGAGCTTCCTGTTCGGCCTCGCGGTCGGCATGCCCGTGGCCTACGTCTTCCGGCGGCTCTACGAGGAACGGGCCAACCTCGGGCGGACGGCCACCATCAGCTTGTACATAGTCTTCTATATCCTCGCCTTCAGCAAGGAGATCGTCGTGGCGAACATCGACGTCGCCTACCGGACCCTCGTCCCGTGGTCGGCCATCGAACCACAGGTCATCCTCATCCCGCTGCGGGTCGAAACGGCCTTCGGGGTCACCACCATCGCCAACAGCATCACGCTGACGCCGGGGACGGTGACGATGGACCACGACCCCGACGAGAACGCCCTCTACGTCCACGTCATCGACGGCCGGGACATCGACGCCGTCGTCGAGCCGATACGCGACTGGGAGGATTACGCGCTCCACATCTTCGACGAACGACTCAACCCCGGCGACGAAGCCCCGGAGATACGGATCCATCCGCCGGATTACCCGCCGGAGCCGAAAAGCGCCGCGGACCCGCTGGAACACCTCGCTTCGCGCGAGGAGGAGGACTCCGATGAGTGAGGCCCTCGCCGCCGACGTCATCGACGCCGCCATCGTCGTGACCGCGGCGCTGTGTCTGCTCTGTGGCTATCGGGTCATCCGCGGGCCGACGGTGCCGGACCGCGTGGTCGCGCTGGACGCCATCGCGACGAACGTGGTCGCCATCGCCGTCCTCTTCGCGCTGAAGACCGACCGCGGCCTCTTCGTGACCGTCAGCCTCGTGTTGGCCATCATCGGCTTCCTCTCGACGGTCACGGTCGCGAAATACGTCACCGAAGGCGATATCATCACCCGACAGGAGTAACCATGCAGGCACGGATCCACTCGATACCGACGACGAACCGATACACAGGGGGCCGATAGCGATGGTCGAACTCGAAACCGCACGGCACCTGACGACCGCCGTCCTTGCCGTCGTCGGCGTCTTCTTCCTTACCGTCGGGACCATCGGCTTGCTGCGGTTCCCGAACGTCTACAATCGGATGCACGCGACGAGCAAGCCGACGACGCTAGGGACGGCCGCCGTCTTCGTCGCCGGGTTCGTCCACTTCGGACCGGGCGGCGCCGGCCTCACCTCGCTGGTCGGCATCCTCTTTCTGTTCCTGACGGTGCCGACCGGCGCGCACATGATCTCGCGGGCCGCCCAGAAGACGGGTGTGCCCTTCCTCGGCGGCGTCACGTGGCCGAGCAAAGGCGGGGAGAACGACCGGGAAGTCGAGCAGGACGAAGCGGAGGAAAGCGACGCCTAAAGCAGGTTCCGGAGCCGGGCGAGGAGGCCGTCCGAACCGCCCACAGGAACCGATTCGCCGGCGAGATGCGACAGCACGGCGTCGGTGCTGTTCGGAACGGGTTGGGGGTCGCTGCCGGCGGCGGCGGCCGCGTCAGGGTCCTTCAGCAGATGGCCAGTGGTGAGACAGACGACGTCTTCGCCCGACCCGACGACGCCCTGATCGCGGAGTTTCCGAAGGCCGGCAACCGAGGCCGCCGAGGCCGGTTCGACGCCGACGCCCTCCTCGGCCAGCGTTCGCTGGGCGTCGGTTATCTCCTCGTCGGAGACGGCGACGGCCGTGCCGCCCGTCTCCCGGATTCCGGGAAGGGCCTTCGGCGCGTTGACCGGGTTGCCGATACGGATGGCGGTCGCGATGGTCTCGACGTCCTCCCAGCGGCGAGTCCCCTCGTTGCCCTCCTCGATGGCTTCGACCATCGGCGCCGCACCCTCAGCCTGCACGCCCGTCAGTTTCGGCACGTCGCCGGGTGCGAGGTCGCCGCTGGCGACCATCTCTCGGAAGCACTTGTAGAGGGCGGCGGTGTTGCCCGCGTTGCCGACCGGCAGGACGATCCGGTCCGGGAACCGGCCGTGGTCGTCGTGGAACTCCTCGAGGATCTCGAGGCCGATGGTCTTCTGGCCCTCCAGCCGGAAGGGGTTCAGCGAGTTGAGGAGATAGGCCTCGCCGCGGTCCGCGAGGTCCTGGACGATGTCGAGACACGAATCGAAGTTGCCGTCGACCTCGAGGATGCGCGCGCCGTGGAGGCTGGCCTGTGCGATCTTGCCGGCCGCGACCTTGCCGGCCGGAAGCAAGACGAGCGTTTCGAGGTCGGCTCGGGCGCCGTAGGCCGCAAGCGCCGCCGAGGTGTTGCCCGTCGAGGCGCAGGCGAGACGGCCGACGCCGAGTTCCTGGGCGACGCGGACGCCGACGGTCATGCCGCGGTCCTTGAACGAGCCGGTGGGGTTCATCCCCTCGTGTTTCACGCGGAGGTTCCGGACGTCGATGTCGGCTTCCAGTCGGGGCACCCGGTGGAGCGGCGTGTCGCCCTCGGGGAGGGTGACGCCTTCCTCGAACGGGAGGGCGGCATTATACCGCCAGACGCCCGATCCCTCGAAATCGTCGAAGGTCGGATAGCGGTCGTAGCGGGCCTCCAGCAGGCCGCCACAGTCGCTACAGGTGTAGATGATGTCCTCGAAGGGGGCGAACTGCTCGCCGCATTCGATACAGTGGAGCCAGACACCGTCGGTCGCGACGTCGGGCGCCGTCGGCTTGTCGGGGAGCGCGAGGTCAGCCATTAGTGGCCATGCGGTACGGAGTCGCAAAAAGGGGCCGTTTCACGTCGATTCTGCTGGCATTCGTCCCTCGACCGTCTCGGAGTCATACGGACCGTTGTAACGAGAGACCGCTATCCGCCAGTGCGGGTCGTCGATGACCGGGGATGGACTACACCGGTCCGTATCAATCCCTCATGACGTAGCCGTAGTGTTCCATGCACTGCCGCATCTCCTCGGCGGTGTCGTGTTTGTGGAGCCGCGTCGGCGTATCACAGTAGTAGGTCTCCCCGTCGTAGCGAAGCGTCATCTCCTCGGAGTTCCCGAGAACCTCCGTCTGGACGACGAGGCGCTGGCCGTCACGCAATCGCTCCAAGAGGTCCTCCGCGGTGTATTCACCGGATTTGACGGTTATCGAGCCACCCATACGTCTTCGAACGGGGCCGCGACACTTTACCGCTTGCAAAGCCACCAATCTTGGTACGTGGTAACATTTATCAATCACGGCCGCCAACCCACTTCTGTAGGGCGATACCGCCCGTGAAACACCAATGTCACCGCCGCTCGAAGACGACGGCAGCGAGGTCAGCCCACCGGTCCGCGGAGACCAGTGTGTCGAGATGGAACTCGAATCCGGCGAGTTCGTCATCTATGACCGAAACAACCACCGGGCGTGGATACAATCCGACGACACCGTAGACCTCGAAGCGGCGGCCTAGGCGTGCGTGATGCTGCATTCTTTTTTAGTATAGCCTAGCGACGACTCGACCACGAACAGTCGGAAAGCCCTCGGTGCGCTGGCGGCCGCTCAGCGACTCCCCTCCGGCGCCAGCGGGGCTCACGGGTCGCTTCGCTCCCCGTTCGCGATATCGAGACGCTCACTTCGTTCGCGTCTCGCGCGCCTCGCCCTTTCAGTCCGCCAGGAAACCGCACCGGCCCTTCCCCGGGTTCACGGGGCTTCGCCCCGCTCACCTCATCGAGGG
>NZ_JAZKTR010000005.1:0-41973 GCF_036625485.1 Natronomonas sp.
CCACCCTCAAGGACCGAGGCGCGGAGCGCCGAGGGAGTAGGGTGGGGTAGTTTACCGAATCGTCCCATCGGGCGAGTCTGTGTCCGGTATAATCTCTCGCATCGACACGATATTCAAGCGCCGTCGGCCGCAAACGCTTTCTCGGCGGCCGTATCACGACAGGTATGGTCACTCCGGTCGAGGCGGCAGCCATGCTGGCCGCCGCCCTCATGGGTGGGGTCGTAGCCCGGTTGGCGGTCCCGACCCGCTGGACCGTCCTCGCCGCCGGGCCGTGGACTGTCACCGCCGCGCTCGCCGTCGTCGCCGCGCGCATGGGCGCCTACGACGCGCTCGCGGTCGAGATATCGTCTCGGACCATCATCGCCGCCGTCGCCGCACTCGCAACCGGAAGTTGGGCCGGGAGCATCCATCTGGCGGACCTTCGCGGACTCACCTATCGGGATCGCTATCTGGCCGCGACGGGCAGTACGGCCGGCATCATCCTCGGCGGAGCGGTCCTTTTTCAGGCCGACCTCTCGGCGCTACGCCTCGTCTGGTTCGTCATCGCACCCGTCGCCGCCGCATTGCTCGCGGCCATCGGCTACTTCGTCCTCGGATTGGTGTACACCGATGCCCTTACCGAACTCCGATTGGCCGGCCTCTATACGCTCGGGGCCATCACCCTCGATGGCGTCACCTCGGCGGTCGTCGTCGAACAGTTGGGCGGGACCCAAACCGGGATGGTGACGATGGCGCTCGACCGGCTGGCGGGGATGGTCGGCGTCGACCCCTACCTGTGGGCCCTGTTGCCCGGCCACGTCTTCGTCGGCATGGCCTTCGTCGGCGCCTGTGGCTGGGTGAATCGGCAGAGTAACGCGGTCGGCCTGCTGTTCGCGCTCCTCGGCTCCATCGCCGTGCTGTGGTCGGCGGCCGTATTGCTGGTGGCCACCGTGCTCCTCGGATAGCTTCTTATCACATCGACATCAACGGGACCTGTGAGCAGTTACATCCGTGACCCCGTCGGGACCGGCGTGGCCGTTCTCGTCGGCATCGCGTTCGGCGTTACGCTCGCGGCACCGATGCTCCCCAAACAGCTCTCGCTGGGGTTGCAGTTCGGCGGCGACCGTATAACCGCATTGCTCGTCTTGGGTACGATCGGTCTCGTCGCGGTCCCCCTCGGCGTGTTCCTGCTGTTCATCCTCCTTTCTCGGGCCGAGGTGTGACATAATATCCTCCGAATACCCGAGCCAGCCCCGAGTATGATGATTTATGAAAGAGTTCGTTCAACCCGACCGACCAATTATATCCGAAGATTTTTGCTCGTGTAATTAGTAGCCGCAACAGCAAGCCGGGGATCGGAAAGTGGTGGGGATGCACCCGCTTCCCGCTTGTTGGGGAGGAATCTATGATCGAAGAAGGAACGATTACCTGTACATGCGGTTCACTGGTCGTATTCGATACTACCGACGACAGAGTTCATTGTGACTGCGGCGCCAACTACATCGTCACGATAACGCAAATAAAGTCACCGTCGGACGACTGACGGCTTCTCACCGCACCCCACGTTGGGGCGTGTTCGGCTACTCGCTAGCCAGCGGTTCGGATATTCGAACTTGACAGACGAATCTCATTCGGTCGATACCGGCTACAGGCGAGTCGTTGAAAAGTGCATCCGCAAGCGAACGAAGTAAGCCGTGAGCGGGCCGGCGGCCTGCGTCAGACGGCGAAGCCGGCCCGTGCAAAACGTGGCTTACAGGTAGTCCTCGATGTGGTCGACGACTTCGTTCGGGGTGTCACCGACGGGGACGCCCGCGTCGTTGAGGGCGTCGATCTTGGACTGGGCGGTGCCGGTGCCGGACCCGGAGACGATGGCGCCGGCGTGGCCCATGCGCTTGCCCGGCGGCGCGGTGCGGCCGGCGATGAAGCCGGCGACGGGCGTGTCCATGTTGGCGCCGATGAACTCGGCGGCTTCCTCTTCGTCCTCGCCACCGATCTCGCCGCACATGACGACGGCCTCGGTGTCGGGGTCCTGCTCGAACATGTCGAGGGCGTCGACGAAGTCGGTGCCGATGATGGGGTCGCCACCGATGCCGACGGCGGTGGTCTGACCGATACCGCGGCTGGTGAGGGTGTCGACGACCTGGTAGGTCAGCGTCCCCGAGCGGGAGACGAGGCCGACGTTACCGGACTCGAAGATGTTGCCCGGCAGGATGCCGAGTTTGGCTTCACCGGGGGTGATGACGCCGGGGCAGTTCGGCCCGATGAGGTGGGTGTCGGTCTCCTTGAGTTTGCGGTAGACCTTCGACATGTCCTGCTGGGGGATGCCCTCGGTGATGGCGACGACGAGGTCGACGGGAGAGTCGAGCGCCTCGAAGAGGGCGTCCGCGGCGAAGGCCGGGGGGACGAAGACGACGGACGCGTCAGCGTCTTCCTCGCGTGCGGCCTCGTGGACGGTGTCGTAGACGGGAACGCCTTCCACCGACTGGCCGCCGCGACCGGGAACCGCGCCGGCGACGACGTTGGTTCCGTACTCCATCATCTGGCCGGTGTGGAACTTCCCTTCACCGCCGGTGATGCCCTGTACCACGACGCGCGTGTCGTTGTCGACTAGGATACTCATGTTAGTTCGCCTCCTCATCGGCGTATTCGACCGCACGCTGGACGGCGTCTTCCAGCGTCTTTTCGACGGTCACGAGGTCGGTGTTCAGGATCTCCATGCCTTCCTCGGCGTTGGTGCCGGCGAGGCGGACGACGACCTTCTTCGGGATCTCGTCGAAGCTTTCGAGGGCTTCGTTGATACCGCGGGCGACCTCGTCGCCGCGGGTGATGCCGCCGAAGATGTTGAAGACGACAGCGTCGACGTTCTCGTCGGAGAAGACCATATCGAGCGCGTTGGTGACGCGTTCGGCCTTGGCGCCGCCGCCGATGTCGAGGAAGTTGGCGGGTTCGCCGCCGTAGTAGTCGACGAGGTCCAGGGTCGTCATGACGAGACCCGCGCCGTTGCCGATGATGCCGGTGTTACCCGAGAGGCGGACGTAGTCGAAGCCGTACTCGTTTGCCTTGGCCTCGAGTTCGTCCTCCGCGGCTTCCTCCTCCATCTCAGCGAGATCGGGGTGCCGGAAGAGCGCGTCCTCGTCGATGTTCATCACCGCGTCGGCGGCGATGACCTCGTCGTCGGCGGTGACCATCAGCGGGTTGACCTCGATCTCGGTCGCGTCCTTGTCCTCCCAGAGGTCGTAGAGCTGGGTCAGGATGGAGGCGACGTCGTTGGCGACCTCGCGGTCGACGCCGGCGTCGTAGACGGCCTTCCGGGCCTGGAAGGGGTGCATGCCGAAGGCGGGGTCGATGTGTTCGCGGACGATGGCGTCCGGGTCCTCCTCGGCGACCTCCTCGATGTTGACGCCGCCGCGGGTCGAGACCATCGCGACGGGCTTGCCGACGGTCCGGTCCATCGTCACGCCGACGTAGAGTTCGTTCGTGAAGTCGACGGCGGCCTCGACGAGCACGCGGTCGACGTGCAGTCCCTTGAGGTCCATCCCGAGGATGTCGTCGGCAGCCTCACGGGCCTCGTCGGCGTCGTCGACGAGTTTGATACCGCCCGCTTTCCCGCGGCCGCCCACCTGTACCTGCGCCTTGATCGCGACGGGATAGCCGATCTCCTCGGCCGCCTCGACCGCCTCGTCGACGGTCGATGCGAGCGTGGAATCCGGAACCGGAATTCCGGCATCGGCGAAGACTCCCTTCGCTTGATACTCGTGTAGCTTCATCCACCTGAGTTGGCGTTCGGCATGCGCTTAAAACGTGTCATATACTGCCGTAGCCGTGATAACACGGCGCACGTGACGGGCTCGCTCACAGGATAGCCGACCGCAAAAACGACGGAACGGCGCTATGGGGCGTCGTTCGGTCTGAGGTCCCAGTGGTCGGCGATGATGCCGTCGACGCCGAGTTCGGCGAGGTCCTCGGCTTCCGTGCGGGTACGAACCGTCCACGCGTTGACGCTCAACCCCTGTCGGTGGGCCGCGCCGACCAGTCGCTCGGTGCAGGCGTCGATGGAGGGGTGGACGTACTCGCAGTCGAGTTCGCGCGCGGTCCGGACGGCGTCGTCCTCCTCGGTGATGAGCGCCCGAGGCACGTCGGGGGCCGCGGTTCGACAGTCGGCGAGTTCGTCAGGCAGGAACGACGAGACGAGCGTCTGGGGGTGGAGTGAGCTCATTCGCGTCAATGCGTCGACCGCGAGTCCCGGTTCCTTGAGTTCGACGTTGACGCCGATATAGTTCGGGATAGCGCGCAGAATCTCAGGGAGGGTCGGGACGCCCTCCCCCGTTCCGAGGACGTCAAGCGCACGGAGTTCGTCGACGGTGTGGTCGGCCACGGCGCCGGAGCCGTCGGTCACGCGGTCGACGGTCGCGTCGTGAATCACGACGAGTTCGCCGCTTCCGCACCGCCGAACGTCTATCTCGATCTCGTCGGCGTACTCGGTCGCCCCCTCGACCGCCTGGCGGGTGTTCTCCGGGAACGCCCCCGCGAAACCACGGTGGGCGATGAGTCGCATATCTCTCTCTGACGGGTTGGTGAATAAGTGCCTGTCGTATGCCGCCCGATCATACTATAAAAAGGGTCGCCACGCGGTGGAAGTGTAGTATCGGGGTCATCTCGAACCCTTGCCACAGCGCCGTCAAATAGTGCCAATTATCACTATCCGATGTTGCTCTCCGATACGAATGTCAGACAGAGAGACGTGGGCGACGCGGCTCGGGTTCATACTCGCTTCGGTCGGCTCGGCCGTCGGATTGGGGAACATCTGGCGGTTCCCCTACCAGACGGCCGAGTTCGGCGGGGCGGCGTTTCTCGTCGTCTACCTGATCGCCGTACTGATCATCGGCCTCCCGGCGATACTCGCGGAGTTCGTCATCGGACGTCGGGCGGGGCTGAGTGCCATCGACGCCTTCGACGAGCTCAGGTTCCCCGGCTGGCGCGCTGTGGGCGCGCTGGGCGTCATCGCGGGCTTCTGGACGCTGTCGTACTACAGCGTCGTCGGTGGCTGGGTGTTCCGATACATCATCGGGAGCGTGACGGGCGCGTACCTCTCGGCGCCCGGCGAGTACTTCGGTGCCGTCTCCGCCGGCCCCGAGGCCATCGCCTTCCACGCACTGTTCATGGCCGTGACGATCGGCATCGTCGCGTTCGGAATCCGGGGCGGCATCGAACGGGCCACGCGCGTGATGGTCCCGAGCATCGTCGTGCTGCTCATCGGCCTTGCCGTCTACGCGTTCACGATTCCCGGCTCCGGTGCCGGCTACGAGTACTTCCTCCAGCCCGACTTCGCCGTCATCGCCGAGAACTATCAGACGGTCGTCCCGGCCGCGGTCGGACAGGCGCTGTTCTCGCTGTCCGTCGGGTTCTCTGTGATGATCACCTACGCCTCGTATATCGGCGACGACGAAGACATGTTCGTCGACAGCGGCGCCATCGCGGTGACGAACACCTTCGTCGGTATCACTGCCGGCCTCGTGGTCTTCCCGCTTTTGGCCGTACAGGGCGGCGACTACGGGTCAGCCGGTGCGGGCGCCGTCTTCGTGTCGGTGCCGACCGCGCTCTCGGAGGTCCCCCTCGGCGCTATCGTCGGGTTCGTCTTCTTCTTCATCGTGGCCATCGCAGCGCTTTCTTCGGCCATCTCGCTGCTCGAAGTCGTCGTCTCGCATCTGGTCGACACCTACGGCATGGAACGCAAGCGGACGACGCTCTTGCTCGGGAGCGTCATCTTCCTGCTCGGGGTGCCGTCGGCGATAGATACCGCGTGGCTGACGTGGTTCGACAACGTCGGCGTGAACCTGCTCGTCCCGTCGACGGTCCTGCTGGTAGTCGTCTTCGTGGGCTGGGTGCTCGCCGACGACGCAGTCACCGAGATTCAACAGGGCTCGGATGGCCTCGCCTCCCTCGGGCCGGTCTGGCTGTGGTCGGTTCGGACATTCGTGTTCGTGGCCGTCCTCGGCACGCTGGCGCTGAGCGTCTTCGAACTGACCGGCGCGCCGCTGTAGGCGGGTTTGGGGGAAATCCCTCATCTATCCGATAACGGAACGCCTTTTTCGTTGCTGTCCGTTCCCCGTGCAAGGCGGCCACTATGACGATGGATGACAAGATAGAGGAGTTACGCGAGAAGAAGCGTGAGGCCGAGAAAGGTGGCGGCGAGGAGCGGATCCAAGCCCAACACGACAAGGGCAAGATGACCGCCCGCGAGCGCATCGAGTACTTCCTCGATGACGGCACCTTCCAGGAGTTCGACCAGCTGAAAACACACCGGTCGACGAACTTCGACATGGACGAAGACCAGCCCTACGGCGACGGCGTCGTCACCGGCTACGGCGAAGTCGACGGCCGACAGGTCTTCGTCTTCGCCCACGACTTCACCGTCTTCGGTGGGTCCCTCGGCGAAGCCTTCGCGGAGAAGGTCTGCAAGGTCATGGACCGCGCCATCGAGACGGGCGCGCCCATCATCGGCCTGAACGATTCCGCGGGCGCCCGCATTCAGGAGGGCATCGACTCGCTGGCCGGCTACGCTGATATCTTCCACCGCAACCAGAAGGCCTCGGGTGTCGTCCCGCAGATCTCGGCCATCATGGGCCCGTGTGCCGGCGGCGCGGTCTACTCGCCGGCCATCACGGACTTCATCTTCATGGTCCAGGACACCAGCCACATGTTCATCACCGGCCCGGACGTCATCGAGACGGTCACCGGCGAGGAGGTCGGCTTCGAGGAACTCGGCGGGGCCTCGACCCACACCAGCGACACCGGCGTCGCACACTTCGGCGAAATCGACGAGGAAACCGCCCTCGACGATATTCGTCGCCTGCTGTCCTACCTGCCCTCCAACAACGTCGAGGACCCGCCCCGGGTCGAACCCTGGGACGACCCCGAACGCCGCGACGAGGAACTGCAGGACATCGTCCCCCCCGAACCACAGAAACCCTACGACATCGTCGACGTCATCGACCGCGTCGTCGACGAGGACTCGTTCTTCGAGGTCGCCGAGGGCTACGCCCGCAACCTCGTGACCGGGTTCGGTCGACTCGACGGCCGGTCGGTCGGCGTCGTCGCCAACCAGCCCCGCGTCAACGCCGGCACCCTGGACATCGACTCCTCGCTGAAGGGCTCGCGGTTCGTCCGCTTCTGTGACGCCTTCAACATCCCCATCGTCACCTTCGTCGACGTCCCCGGCTTCATGCCGGGCACCGACCAGGAACACAACGGCATCATCAAACACGGCGCCAAGTTGCTGTACGCCTACTCGGAAGCGACCGTTCCGCTCCTCACCGTTATCACCCGGAAGGCCTACGGCGGCGCCTACGACGTCATGGCCTCGAAGCACCTGGAAGCCGACGTCAACTACGCGTGGCCGACCGCCGAGATCGCGGTCATGGGTCCGCGCGGTGCGGTCAACATCCTCTACGACGACGAACTCGAAGCCGCCGACAACGTCGAAGAGCGTCGCCAGCAACTCATCGACGAGTACCGCGACGCCTTCGCGAACCCGTATACGGCCGCAGAGCGCGGCTTCGTCGACGACGTGCTGGAACCCCAGGAGACGCGGCCGCGACTCATCAACGACCTCGAGATGCTCGAATCCAAGCGCAAGGACCAGCCGGACCGCAAACACGGCAACATCCCGCTGTAACGATGCGGCTCGACATCCCGGACAACGCCGACGACGAGGAGGCCGCTGCCATCGCCGCCGTCGTCCGCGCCCACATGCGCGCACAGGAGGAGGCGGCCGACGAGGAGGACGTGGAACCCGAATGGGCCGGCAACCGGTGGCGCTTCACCGGCCGCGTCAACTCCCTGCAGAACCGCATGGTCCGCGTGCCGACCGACGCTCCCCGGGACGCCTGGAGCGCGGCCGGCCGAACCGACCGCTACTGAGCCGCCTCCGACGTCCGTCAACCTGTTTTATCCGAACAGTATACGGCCTGTATTGTGGAACTCTCCCGGAGTTGTCAATTGTGAAAATCGATAGAATGACGTATGCGCCGTGATTTTCTCCGCACAGCATGTTCGACAAGGTACTCGTTGCCAATCGAGGTGAGATCGCTGTGCGCGTCATGCGCGCGTGCGATGACCTCGGTGTGGACACCGTCGCTGTGTACAGCGATGCCGACAAGCACGGCGGCCACGTTCGGTACGCCGACGAGGCGTACAACATCGGGCCAGCCCGCGCAGCCGACTCGTATCTCGACCACGACGCGGTCATCGAGGCCGCGGAGAAAGCCGGCGCCGACGCTATTCACCCCGGCTACGGCTTCCTCGCTGAGAACGCCAAATTCGCCGGGAAGGTCGAGGCCCACGACGAGATAACGTGGGTCGGCCCCTCGGCCGAATCGATGGAACAGGCCGGCGAGAAGACCAAGGCCCGCAAGATCATGAACGAGGCCGACGTACCCATCGTCCCCGGGACCACCGACCCCGTCACCACCGTCGACGAGGTCCACGAGTTCGGCGACGAATACGGCTACCCCATCGCCATCAAGGCCGAAGGCGGCGGCGGCGGCCGCGGCATGAAGATCGTCCGCGACCCCGAGGAAGCCGAAGAACAACTCGAAACCGCCAAACGCGAGGGCGAAGCCTACTTCGACAACGATTCGGTCTATCTCGAACGCTATCTGGAGAGCCCCCGCCACATCGAGGTCCAGATCCTCGCCGACGAACACGGCAACGTCCGACACCTCGGTGAGCGTGACTGCTCGCTGCAGCGCCGCCACCAGAAGGTCATCGAGGAAGGCCCCTCGCCGGCCCTCTCCGATGAACTCCGCGAAGAGATCGGCGAGGCCGCCCGCCGCGGCGCCGACGCCGCCGACTACTACAACGCCGGCACCTTCGAGTTCCTCGTCGAAGAGGAAGACCGCGAAGACGGCGAACTGCTCGGCCCCGACGCGAACTTCTACTTCCTCGAAGTCAACACGCGGATTCAGGTCGAACACACCGTCACCGAGGAGCTGACGGGCATCGACATCGTCAAATGGCAACTCCGTGTCGCTGACGGCGAGGAACTCGACTTCTCGCAGGACGACGTCGAACTCGACGGCCACGCCGTCGAATTCCGTATCAACGCCGAGACCGCCTCCGACGACTTCGCGCCCGCGAAGGGCGGCAAACTCGAGACCTACGACCCGCCGGGCGGCATCGGCGTCCGCCTCGACGACGCGCTCCGGCAGGGCGACGACCTCGTCACCGACTACGACTCGATGATCGCCAAACTCATCGTCCACGGGTCGGACCGCGAGGAGTGTCTCGCCCGCTCGGACCGCGCGCTGGCCGAATACGACATCGAGGGCATCCCGACCATCATCCCCTTCCACCGGTTGATGCTCCGGGACGACGAGTTCACCGCCGGCACCCACACCACGAAATACCTCGACCACGAACTCGAACAGGACCGCCTCGAAGAGGCCCAGGCAAAGTGGGGCACCGGCGACGTCGAACCGTCCAGCGAGGAAGACGTCGTCGAACGGGAGTTCACCGTCGAGGTCAACGGCAAGCGCTTCGAGGTCGAACTCGAAGAACGCGCCGAGTTCGCTGCCGAACGCCCCTCCGCGCCCGGTCCCTCGGGCGGCGGCAGTGGCGGTGGTGGCGGAGGCGGGGGAGGTGGCGGCGGTTCCGCACCTGCCGTCACCGCCGAAGGGGAGGTCGTCAGCGCCGAGATGCAGGGGACCATCCTCGAGGTCAACGTCGCCGAGGGTGACACCGTCGAATCCGGCGACGTCATCTGCGTCCTCGAAGCCATGAAGATGGAAAACGACGTCGTCGCCGAGGTCGGCGGCACCGTCGCGGAAGTCGCCGTCGCCGAAGGCGACTCCGTCGACCAAGGCGACCCGCTGGTCGTGCTGGACTAGAACGCCCACGTTCTACACCGAACGTTCTGCACGGCGGGCTTGCGACTTGGCGAATCTTGTATTGTTCTTTTAAAAAAGCGTGCCCGTTGAGGCAGAGCCACTTCACGCTGGATAGCCGAACTCCCGTGCGATAACGCGGGCTTTCAGCACGAAGAACCCGCTGGCGATGAGCGTGAAGCCGACGACCATCGTGACAGTTAGGCCCTCATCCAGCAGGAGGATACCGCCGATGGTGGCGAAGACGGGGACGACGTAGGAGATGAGGTTAATCTCCAGCGGGCCGAACCGGTCCAGCAGCGTGAAGTAGATGACGTAGGCCACGGCGCTGGCGAGGACCCCGAGATAGAGGATGGCGACGAGACTGACCGGCGAGAAGCGGACGCTGGCGACCGGTTCGCCAGCGGCGAGACTGCCGGCATGGAGGAGGAGCCCACCGAGAACCATCGCCCACGCGGTCATCGGCGCGATACCGAGGGTGGGGCTTCGCGTCCGGAGGAGGACGCTCCCGAAGGCGACGCTCACGGCGGCGGCGACGACGAACGCGACGCCGATGAACTCGGCGCCGAGCAGGTTCGAGGGGTCCGGCCGGGCGATGACGCCGACGCCTGCGAGACCGATGAGGACGCCGACCATACGGCGGCCGGTCAGCGGTTCGGCCGGGAGGAAGACCGCCGCGAAGCCGGTGGTCAGGATGGGGATGAGCGCATAGAGGATGGAGGCGATGCCGCCCGGGACGGTCTGTTGGCCGACGAAAAGCAGGCTGTTGCCGGCGATGAGAAACGCGCCCGCGACGAGGATGGCGATGCCGTCCTCGCGGGTTTCGGGCCGCCACTCGACGCTTCGGACGACGAGAAACGCGAGCAGCAGTACACCGCCGACGTCGTATCGGAACGCGGCGAAAAGCAGCGGCGGCAGCGTTTCGAGACCGGCCGAGATGGCGGGAAAGGAAAGCCCCCACAGCGCCGAGAGGGCGACGAAAAGTCCGAGGTTACGTCCGATTCTCATTGGTCGGTTCTCGAAAGGAAGGGGTATAGTAGCAACGCACGGGACGGGACGCTGAAAGGCCATCCGCCAGCTATCCAAAACGCCATGCCGTTCCGCGAACAGTCGCCGATATGCGCGAACACATCGTCGGCCGGTCGCGGCGCCTGACGGGCTACTTCTGCGGCATCGCGTTCGGATTGGCCGTCCTCGTCGCGGGCCTGGAAGCCGCACGCGTGCAGTTCCTCGGAGACCTCGGTGGGGCCACGCTCTACGGCTATGTGGCGATCGGCCTGCTGGGTGGCCTCGTGCTATCGTTCGTCGCCGGGTATCTGAACGGCAGCATCCTCGCCAGTTGGGCCGGCGGCTTCGTGCCGGCGGCCGCTCGCGTCGGGCCACCGCTCGCCGACGGCGCGCTACGCGATGCGGCGACCACCCTCGTCGGGTCGGCGGGCGGCGCCGTACTGCTCGGGACGGTCGGCTTCGTCGCCGCCGTCGAGAAGCACCGCCACGACAGTCGGACGGCGGAGTTGCCGGAGCCGCCGTCCCGATTCGCGCTGTTGCAACTCGTCGTGCTGGCGGTGTTTCTCGGGACGACGTTGCTGGTGCTGTCGCTATTCGTTTGAACTGCGGCACGAACCGCGGATACCGTCGGGGTTATGCGTCCGGCCGACGCCCCGTCGATATGGCAATTCTCCATACCTGCCTCAACGTTGCCGACGCCGACCGCGCCGTCGACTGGTATACCGAGAACCTCGACTTCGAGGAGTCGTGGGGCTTCGAGACGCCCGACGGTGAAACCGTCAACCGCTACGTCGCCGACGAGGACGGCGTCGAACTCCAGTTATCGGACACCGACGGACAGACGCCCGCCGACGAGGGGGACCTCTGGGACCACCTCGCCGTCAAGGTCGACGACGTCGACGCCGCCTTCGAGGAGATCGACGACCACGGCGTCGTCAAGGAACCCGCCGACCAGCCCGCCGCCGGCGCCCGAACCGCCTTCATCGAGGACCCCGACGGCCACGTCATCGAGCTCATCGAGCCGCTCGACGACTAGGTGGGGTCGCTCGGAACGACGTAAACAGGTTCGTCGACTCGCGACAGCACTGCACGCGTCGTCGACCCGATAGTAGAGAGCCCACCCTCCCGTGCCGGACCCATGATTATCTCGTCGACGTCGTTCTCGCGGGCGAAGGTGACGACCTCCCGCGCTGGCTCGCCGTCACGGCGGAACGTCCGTACCTCGGTCACGTCCGCGAGTCGAATCTGCGCGAGATCGAGGGCTGCCTCGCGGTCGTCCGATTCGTCCGGCACGTCGACGGTCAGCACGTTGACCCGGTCGCCGTCCTCGAGTTTGTCACTGAGGTAGTCACAGGCCGCCTCGGTCGTCCGTTCGGACGCCGTCGCGACGAGATACTGGGTCACGACCGGCAGTTAGACGACCGGGGGTTAATCGCTTTCCCCAATTTCGACTCGGTTCCGAAGCGGGCGCCCATCGGCAAGCCGCCGGACGTTCTCGGCGACGATATCGGCCAGTCGGTCGTAGTAGGCGGGCGTCGCGCCGGCCGTATGCGGCGTTATCAACACGTCGTCGAAGCCCCACAGCGGGTGGTCGTCCGGCAACGGTTCGGGGTCGGTGACGTCGAGTGCCGCGCCGCCGAGCCGACCACGTCGGAGCGTCCGCACGAGCGCGTCGGTATCGACGACGGCACCGCGAGCGATATTGACGAGGACGGCATCGGACGAGAGAGTCCCGAACTCCGTCTCGCCGATGAGCCCACGCGTCTCCTCGGTCAGTGGACAGCACAACACGAGGGAGTCGGTTCGGGCCAGTGTCTCGTGAAGTTGCTCTTGGCCGAACACCTCGTCGGTCGGGCCGCCCTGTTCGGGTCTTCGGCGCACGCCGAGGGTGTGTACGTCGAAGGCGTCGAGCCGTTCGGCGATGGCGGTCCCGATGGCACCAAGGCCGACGATGGTGGCCGTCGACCCAGCTAGTTCGCCGGGGGAGTGGGGCTGCCACGTCTCGGCGCGACTCGCCTCGTGGAATCCTCGGGAGAGCGTGAGCATCGCACCGATGGCGTGTTCGGCCGCGTTCGGGGCGTGGACGCCCGCGGCGTTGGTGAGTTCGACGTCGGCCTCGGCGAGGGCCTCGAGCGGCAGATGTCCGTAGCCGGCGTACGCACACGCGAACAGGTCGATTTCGTCCGCCCGTTGGAGCAGGTCGGCGTCGATTCGCGGTCCCGTCACCACGTCGGCGTCGGCGATGGCCCGTCGCTCCTCGGCCGGCGTTTCGGCGTACCGCACCGTGTGGTCGTCGAGCCGTGCCCGGAGCGCGGCCGCGTACTCCTCGGCGTCGTGGCGATGAACGCCTTCCCGAAGGACGAGCAGGTTCATATCGGTCGTTCGACGGCCGGTCATATCAACCTCCGCGGCTCACAGCGAGGGCGGCACCACGACCACGGGCACGTCGGCACCCTCGACGATGCCTCGAGCGGTACTGCCCATCGCCGGGCCAGCGCCTTCGGTCCCCGCGTGTGGGCCGATGACGATGGTATCGGCGTTGCGCTCGGCGGCGGCCGCGAGGATGGCACTCGCAGGGTCGCCGTCGGATTCCAGCCGCTCAGTCGTGACGTCTGCGTGGCCGAGCAGTCGGGCGTTCGCGACGTTGAGGGCGTCGGCGGCGTCCCGCGTATCGGCGTCCGGCACCGTGACGACCGCAACGTCGTCATCGCTTTCGAGGCGGTCTTCGAGGTAATCGCAGGCGGCGGCCGTGGTATGGACCGAGTCGGTGGCGACGAGATACTGCATACCCACACCTCGGCCGGTCGCCCCTCGAAGCTTCGGGTCGGCGCGAAACGCGGCCCTTACCAACAGCCAGTGCGACGACTCGATAATGACGAGTCGTCGGCAGTGGGCGGCCTTGAGCGTCGCCACGTTCGCACGCTTCGCCGGGGCCATCCTTATGGGGACGGTGCTTGCGGTCATCGTCGAGGAACGCGCCTCGGCCTTCGCGGCAGGCATGGTCGGCACCGCCTACTACGCGGGCCTGATGTTCTTCTCGCCGTTCTGGGGCGCGCTGGCGGATATCTCCGGCCGACGGCGCCTCGTGCTGGTCGTGACCGGCATCGGCGGCGTCCTCGCGGTTCTCCCCCTGCTCGTCGTCGATACCGTTTCGGTCGCTATCGGCGCTCGGGGTATCTACGCCGCATTCCTCGCCGGCTTCGCGCCCGTCGCCCTGGCCATCGTCAGCCACCACGGCGGCACGACGGGACGGGGCCGCTCCATCGGCATCTTCAACAGCGCACGCTCCGGCGGGTTCGCGGTCGGCTACGTCGTCGCCGGCGCCTTGCTGGAGTACGTCACCCCCGTCGACATATACTGGGCCATCGCCGCGGTCACGTTCGTCTCGACGGTCGCGGTGTTGCTCGTCTCCGACCCGACGCCGACGCCTGAACGCCAACCGACCGCGACCGAACTGCTCGCCGAAACGCGCCGCCGGCTCTTTCCAGCCCCCGACGAACGCGGCCACCTCACGCGGAACGGCCTGCTGTGGCTCTACGTCGCCGTCGCGCTCCGGAACGTCGCCGTCCTCGGAATCATGGCCATCATGGCACCGTACCTCGTCGCCGTCGTCGGCGTCACGCAGGTCGCGATGGGCATCCTCCTCGCGTTCAACCACGGCTCGCAGGTCGTCTTCATGTACTGGCTCGGCGTCGTCGCCGACCACATCGGCCGCAAACCGCTCGTGGTCGTCGGCATGGGTGGCAGCGCCGTCTTCGCCGTCATGGCCGCCGGCCTGACGCTGCTTCCCTCCGGCCTTCCACAGATCGCCTTCGGCGTCCTCACGTTCGTCGTGCTGGGCGCGTCCTTCTCGGCGATGACCATCGGCGGCCTCGCCTTCATCAGCGACGTGGCGCCGGTTGAGCGGGAGTCCGAACTGATGGGCATCCGCGAGACGGCGAAGGGTATCGGCGGCGTCGTCGGCCCCGCACTCGTCGGCGCCGGGGCCACCCTTTTTACCTACGAGGTGGCCTTCGCCGGTGCGAGCCTCGTCGGCTTCGCCGCGACGGCCATCGTCGCGTGGGGGCTGGTCGAGACCTACGACGCCGACAGCAACGCCGTCGTCGTCGAGGACTGACCATCGACGGGAGTCCAAGGGTGTTTTGCCGCGGCCGCCCAAGCCGAGGACATGAAAGTCCGCGGCCAGCGGGAGTGCAAGGAGTGTGGGACGCGGTGGTCCTACTACGAGACCGGCGAGGTGGCCTGCCCGAACTGCGGCAGCCTCCACAGCGTCGGCGTCGACGAGGACCGGTCCCTCCACACTGCGGCCCCGAAGACGCTCGACCTCACGCCGATCCGGAACGACATCGACGACGCCCCGGTGCGTCGACTCGCCGAACGGGCGACCGAGCGCACGAAGGCGTACACCGCCGGCTACGGCTTCATCGACGCCGGCACCCTCCAGCCGCTCGACGACACGTACCTCGCCGCGATGGAACTCCGCCACGTCGCCGGCGAACTCGCCCGGAAGACGAGCGCCACCGACGACGAGGAGTGGTACTTCACGAAACTGCTGAAGGCCGACGAGGGCGAGCGGCCGGACCCCGAGGAAGTTCCGGATTCCCTCCGAGCCCTCTCGGGGTTGGCCTACGCCAACGCCGTCGAAGAGTACCGCTCGGACCTCCGAACCTACCTGGACGAGCACCCGGACCCCGCAGTCCGGCGAGTGATGGAACGACTCGCCGACCACACCAAGCGCGTCCGCGCGCTCGATGGGGACGTTCCGCCGCGGGAGGCCGAAACGCTCGTGGCCTCGACTCGTGACATCGGCCGCTATCTCGCAGAAGACGACGAAAACGCGCTCGCACAGGCCGAGAGTCGACTCGATAGCCTCGCCTGATACGGATCGCTGTACCGATGTACCGGCCATCGCCCTGCGAGTCGGCGATGGCCGGTAAAAGAGACCCTGTTGGAACCCTCAGCAGTTGCTACGAACGGCCTGCTGAATATAGAGGATGTATGCGGGAGTCCGATGGGTGTGTTTAGGTACACAATCCTGATCGCATCTAACGATAGAATATCGCTAATACATATCCTGGCTGTGAGGTGTTTTTCCGGGTGGGTTGTAGACTACCCGAAGACCGGTTCGGGACTCGTCGACTGAGTGGCATCACAGACGCAGATCTTCCCGTCGGCACGGACAAACACATTCCATGATTCTATCTTGAAACTGAGTAGTGCCTCAGCATGTTCAGCACCTTTATGACGAAACAGGTTATTGACGGCGTCAGGGTCGGCGTACTCATACAACGGTGGGAGTTCCATTGGGTCAACGTCGGCTGCCGTTGCCACTGCATTGATGATTTCCTCTGCCGGTGATTGATTACTCTCCACGCTGTACACCGTCTCCACAACCGGTGCACACCCACAATATACAGTCAGATTACTATTCTGCATATACGCACCACGCTCCCTTTCCAAGTTTAAATCCTTTATCCTCAGCGCAATATATACGGTGCGAATGATTTATTTGTTTACTTTTCTCACTAAATCAGTGACCGAGATGCGCCCTGTATCTTGCACGCACCGGATCAATCTTCATAGAATATGTTAGAACCATAGTGCGAGATATAGAGGTGTTCAACAGGGTGGTCCAGTTAGGGCCAGCCGGGAGGTAGTTCGTCGGCATGAGTCTCGATCAGTTCAAGCAGTGGCACGATTTCCTCAAAACGTGGGCCCTTCGAGATCTCGCCTGTCTCCCGATCCCATTCGATGTACCCTGTATCCTCCAATTTCGGCAGATGGGTATGACGGAGGGCTATGCCCACCTCTTTTGTCTTGTTCTCGCCCCGAATCATTAGGTCGGTGTGTGTTTCGACAGTTCCCTCTTTCAACAGCAGGAGAATCAGCCGACGATTACGTTTACGCAGAATATCGAGTATTCGGTCCATCCCAGGACGCAGCAGGAGACTCTCCGACACGTCGCTCCCCGAGTCAGGTGCGTTATCAAATCCGTCCCCACCGTCGGACATACACTAACACAGAAGTGGAGTGTATATAATTACTTGTGAGACAATAATCATACGAAACAATGTAAAATCGCCCGACTCGAGGGCTGTATCTTTCAGGTCATGTCCGACAGGGTTGTAAGCCGACCGCTCTACGCTCGTACATCCCCGCGTCCGACAGTATACCGAATGAGTCACTCTACCCGTCGAAGCGGTGACCGATATGCGCTGTTTGTGAGAATACGCTTGCGACGTAATCCTGTTACTCGGCGTGAGACGACTGCTGGAAAGATGAGTTGCGGGCATTTGACGGCCAATTGAGGGCTTGCACGCCGTGTTGAGTAATCTCGAGTTGGATACCTTCGATGGTTATTCGGACCTCAATGTTGGCGTTTCCGGAGGCGACTAACTCTTCGAGCGCGTCGATATCAACGTAATCGTGAAGTGTATACGTTTCATGTTCGATACCGAGTTCCTCAAGTACATTAACGATCTCGACGGTGAGCGAGTCCGTCGAGAACGTCGGTTTAGCCCCCCGATTTTTCATAATCTGAACACGCTAAAAAAATGTCCCCACCCAGTATATACTTTGGGGGGATTTCATCAAAGGTGTCCGTCCAGCAGGTATTCGGAACGGGTCTGTACTGACCGACCCGTCTCGTAATTCTGGCAAAGCCTCTTGTACAAGATACGCGCCCTGTATTCATGCTGCCGGCTGTACGTCCATGAAAATCGCTCCGCGATAGTCGGAGACGGCCGGGCAGAAACACACCTTTTCGGACGGTGTCACTTCGGATAGGTACAGCCGGCAGTATCAACACGACCATCGAAACCTGTCACGGTTCGAGAAATTCGATCGAGCCGGTCTCGTGCGAGTAGACTAGTTCTGAGAATCACCCCTTCGCGAGGAGAATCAACGCGAATCGCTCCTCGAAGAGCGTCGAGGCGGCTCGTAGCTATTCACACCGTTGTGGACGAGACGGATACCCGCGTCCGCCCGAGGCGGTGCGTCGTATGCGACGTACCGAACCCGCTTCCTGCCCCGTCTCTGGGAAACCGATCTGGAGGGGACTCTGCGTTACGCAGACCCAGTACTTCCTTCGATTCGACTGGTGAGTTCGTCGGGCACGAGGCGGTAGAACTCGAACGGTACGTCTTTCGGAGGACGGCCAAAGACATCGACGATCGGAATATGAACGTGCTCGAAGCCCTGCAGTGTTTCAGTAGCGATTGATTCTTCCATCGTTTCCTCCAGTTGGCCCTTGGCGACGACGCTCCACCACTCCCCGTCCGTCTGGCCGTAGACAACGAACGTGACATCGTGATCTGCAATCGCGGCTTTCGCGCTATCGGTATCGATAGCGAGCCGAAAATAGAAGGTCGCTTCTGTGGCATCGTACCCGTACGAAACTGGTACTGAATGCGGCGGATCATTACCTGACTCACAAAAGGAGATAACGCCAGTACCGCCGTCACCGAGGTGTGCATCACGCTCGTCTTTCTCCATCTCTTTAGCTTCGGTGTAACTCATGTATCACGCTACGGGAGGACTGGCAAAAAGTGCGTCCCCCGTCCTGAACGAAGAGGACTCTTCGAAACGGGAGTAGTAGAATGGAAGGGTTGGTTGCTATAGATGTGCCTCAGACGTCCTGAAGCGACGAATCGGGCGTTCCGTCGGCTTCGAAATCGAAAGCACCACCGGGGACCGAATCGATTCCTTCGTTTGGTTCGACACCCAGTACTTCGACACCCGTTCTCCACGCACACCTTCTTCAGAAAAGCCGTTCGACCAGCTCCCGGTCGAAGGTGTTCTCGGGTACCTCGTCGTGCCACGCCACCTCGTCGATGCCGGGTTCGGGGTCGAACGACGGGTCGGACTCGGTCGGTTCGCCGACGAACGTCGCGAAGTAGAACTCGTAGGCGTCGCCGGATGCCTCGTCGGCGAACGTCTGTTCGGCGATGGCGCCCAGACCGGTCACGTCGACCGAGATACCCGTCTCCTCCAGTACCTCACGGCGTGCGGCATCGACGGGCGACTCGCCGGCTTCGACGCGTCCGCCGGGAACCAGCCAGTCGTCGCCCTCGCGGACCAGCAGGATACGACCGTCGTCGACGACGAGACAGCCGGCGCCCCACTCGCCGTCGTCGTCGCGTTCGAGGCCCTTCTCGAACCGCTCGGCCGAAATCTCGATGCGCTCGGCTTTCCGGTAGTGGTCGCCGTAGCGGGCCGCCAGCGTCTCGGGACTCAATTCGGCCATCTACGGGAGTTCGACGTCGATATCCTCCTGAATCCCCGCCGCCTTAACCGTGTTGTAGAGGAGCATCGCGCGGGTCATCGGGCCGACGCCGCCGGGAACCGGCGTGATGTAGTCGGCCTGCTGCTTGGCGCTGTCGTAGTCGACGTCGCCGACCAGTTCGTAGCCCTTCTCGGTGTCGGCGTCGACGCGGTTGATGCCGACGTCGATGACCGTCGCGCCCTCACCGACCATCTCGGCGTCGATGAACTCCGGCATGCCGGCAGCGGCGACGAGGATGTCGGCGTTGCGGCACTTGGCTTCGAGGTCGTCGGTCCGGGAGTGACAGACGGTCACCGTCGCGTTGCCGTCCGGCGCCTTCTGGAGGAGGAGATTGGCCAGCGGCTTGCCGACGATGTTCGAGCGGCCGACGATGACCGCGTCGGCGCCCTCTGTTTCGATATCGTAGGCCTCCAGCAGTTTCTGGACGCCGTGGGGCGTGCAGGGCCGATAGCGGTCGTTGCCCGCGACGAGGCGGCCGACGTTCTCGGGGTGGAAGCCGTCGACGTCCTTGATGGGGTCGATACTGCGGAGGACCTGCCGGTCATCGACGTGGTCCGGGACCGGCATCTGGACGAGGATGCCGTGGACCTCGGGGTCGGCGTTGAGGTCGTCGATGGTATCGTAGAGTTCCTCGGCGGGCGCATCGGGGTCGATCTCGACGTGGATGCCGTTGATACCGACCTCCTCGCAGTCCCGCTGTTTCATGGAGACGTAGGTCTCGCTGGCGGGGTCGTCGCTCATCAGCACGGTGGCGAGACCGGGCGTGACGCCCTCGGCTTCGAGCGTCTCGATGCCCTCGCTCAGCGAGTCACGGATGTCGGCGGCGACGGCATTGCCGTCGATGTCCTCTGTCATCACCTGAGCGTGGTCGGCCCGGACGTATAAAATATCCGGGTTCGTGCTACTTTGCTACCCAGAACTTCCGTTTGTATACACGAACGTGTCTATTCCTGACAGTCCTCGGCGTGGAGTTCAACAGGTTCGCTCCCCTGTCGAACCGACCGGGTCGCCCCCGCGTCGATGTCGAGTAACATCGCCTGCCCACCGTATCCATGTGTCTGGTCGTGCCCACGGACCACGACACAGGCGAGGTCGTCGGGGACCTCGAAGGTGTCGGAACGCGTGAACTCCTGGGTCCCGTGAGCGTGTGCGAGATCCCGGCGGCCGACCCGTTCGCCGTCGAGCGTATCGACCTGCCACCAGTTCGCGTAGCCGTCCTCGCCGTCGTCGTCGTGGATCAGGGTCACGGAGAACCGGACCTCACCGTCGCCCCGTTCGGCTTCGACGCCGACGACGTTCGCCTCACGGAGGTCGAGTTCTTCCGAGCCATCGCCGGTTCGGGTGGCAGTTCCCTCCGACTCCGTCCCGCCATCTCCTGTGTCCGTCCCGCCGTCGGTCGCCGTCCCGTTGGCGTCCGGGTCGGCGTCGTCGGAGGGGCCGCCGTCCGTACACCCGGCCACCGTGACTCCGAGGACGCCACCACCGACGGCGAGGAATCGGCGGCGGTGGAGCCTCACAGTTTCCCACCCAGTACCTTCGCCGCGGTCAAGACGGGGTCCCACGTCGTGTTGAACGGCGGCGCGTAGGCGAGGTCGTAGTTCGCCAGTTCCTCGACGGTGATGCCCTCGGTGACGGCGCCCACGATGGCGTGGCTCCGGTGGACCGCCCCCTCGCCGTACTCGGAGACGAGGCTGGCCCCGAGAACGCGCCCGGTTTCCCGGTCGGCAGTCAGGGTCACTTTGACGGTGCCGCCCTCGGGGTAGTAGCCCGCGCGGGATTTGGCGTCGATGGTCTTCGTCACGGGGTCGAATCCCGCCTCGCATGCTTCCTCGTGGTCGAGACACCCAGTGCGGGCGGCCTCGACGTCGAAGGCCTTGACCGCCGCCGTGCCGGCGACACCGCCGCCCTCGGTGCGGTTTCCGGCGACGGTCTGGCCGATGGCACGCCCATGCCGATTGGCGGTCAGCGCCAGCGGGACGTAGACCGACTCGTCGGTGACGACGTGTTCGGCCTCCGCGCAGTCGCCGGCCGCGTAGACGTCCGGCAGGTTCGTCTCCCGATATTCGTCGGTCGCGATGGCGCCGGTCGGCCCGAGTTCGACGCCCGCCGCCTCCGCGAGGTCGGTTCGCGGTCGGACGCCCGCGCCGAGCAGCGCCATCCCCACCTCGGTGCGTTCGCCGTGGGCCGTGACGACGGCCTCGACCTCGTCGTCGCCCTCGAAGGCCTCGACCTCAGCGTTCAGGTACACCGCGACGTCGTTCGATTCGACGTGCTCGCGGACCGCCTCGCTGGTCGCTTCGCTGAAACCCTTGAGGATTCGGTCGCCCCGCTGGAAGAGATGGACCTCGAAGTCGTTTTCGGCCAGCGCCTCAGCCATCTCGACGCCGATGTAGCCGCCGCCGACGATGGCGATGGGGGCCTCACAGGTTTCGAGGAAGTGGCAGGCCGGCCCGCGGTCCGGCTGTTCGAGCGGGCTTTCCTCCCGGGACCGAGCGACGAAATCGCGCAGTTCCTTGCCGTCGGTCATCGACCCGAGCGTGTAGACGCCCTCGCGGTCCTTGCCGTCGATGGGCGGGACGACCGATTCGGCGCCGGTTGCGATGAGCAGGTGGTCGTAGTCGACGGTCACCTCGCCGTCGTCGCTTTCGGCCGTAACGGTACGGTCCCCGGGGTCGGTTTCGACCACCTCGTGGCCCGTCCGCAGGTCGATATCGCGTTCCTCGCGGAACTCCTCGGGCGTCACCGAGACGAGTTCCTCCAGCGTCTGGATCTCGCCTTTGACGTAGTACGGCAGGCCGCAGGCGCCGTAGGAGACCCACTGTCCCTTCTCGAAGACGACGACGTCGAGGTCCGGGTCATCGCGTTTGGCCTTGCTGGCAGCGCTCATCCCAGCGGCGTCCCCGCCGACGACCACGAAGGTAGACATATCTCGTGATTCGACGGCGGCCCTGATAAAGGCCGGTCGGGAGTGCGACCGGACGACAAGCCGGCGGTATCAGTCGGCGTCCGGTATCGGCGTCGTGTACCACCACGCCCACGCGATGAGGACGACCTGCATCGGGAGACGGGCCCACCGCGCCAGCGAGGAGGGGTCCCGAATCGGCGCCGACGCCCCCTCGATGACCACGCCGCTGGTCGCCATGTAGACGTTCGCCGGGAAGATAGCGATCAGCAGGGCGATGAGCCCCCACGCGGCGTAGGGCCGCGTTCGCGGATGCAGAACGCCGAGGCCGAGGGCCGCCTCGGCGATACCGGAGAGATAGACGAGCGCCAGCGGTGCTGGCAGATACGGCGGCACGATCTGGACGTAGGACTCCGGGACGACGAAATGCATGATGCCGGCGATGATGTAGATACCGCCCATCGCATAACAGAGGGGGAGTTTGAGGCGGGCCAGCAGTTCGGGGATGCCGTCGTCCATGGGCGAAGCACCGAGCGAGGCGGGTTATTCTTTGTTGCTGGCACACGTTTTCCCGGAAAGCGGTGCGTTCGCTCCGCGGATGATCCACCCTTCGCGACGTATTGGTTAGCGATGGTGTCTCCGGTGCCGGTACTAACTTAACACCGTAAATCATTGGGGCTTGTATGCCAACCTCACAGTTCAGCGTCGAGGGGCGCAACGCCATCGTAACGGGTGCCTCGCAGGGTATCGGGAAGACCATCGCCGAACGACTCGCCGCCGACAGCGCCAACGTCGCTATCTGTTCGCGCGCACAGGAGCGCGTCGACCCAGTCGCCGAAGGGATCCGCGAGGAGGGCGGTACCGCCCTCGCCGTCGAATGCGACGTTCGGGACGCCGAAGCAGTCCAAGAGTTCGTCGACGAAACCGTCGAGGAGTTCGGCAGCGTCGACCTGCTGGTCAACAACGCCGGCGGTGAGTTCGTCGCCCCCTTCGAGGACATCTCCGAGAACGGCTGGAAGTCCATCGTCGACCTCAACCTCCACGGCACCCGCCACGGCATCCAGGCCGCCGGCGAGTACATGCGCGAAAACGGCGGTGGCGACATCATCAACATGGCCAGCGTCAACGGCCAGCACGCCGCGCCCCACGAGAGCCACTACAGCGCCTCGAAGGCGGCCATCATCCGCCTGACCGAGACGCTGGCGACCGAATGGGCCAAATACGGCATCCGCGTCAACTGCGTCGCCCCCGGGCTCATCCAGACGCCCGGCGTCGCCGAGACGCTCGGCATCGACGAAGACCAGATGCCCGCCCGCGAGGAGGTCGACCGCCGCATCGGCCACACCGAGGACATCGCCGACGTCGTCCAGTTCCTTGCCAGCGACGCCGCCGCGTTCATGAACGGCGAAACCGTCACCGCGAAGGGCGTGCCACGGGCCGGCAACAGCTTCGACGTCGATCTCGGCCTCGAATAGAAGCGAACCGCTGAAACTGCTTTTCCGAACGCGTCACCCGAAGATCGGGTCGGTGATCGGATCGAGCGCGCTGCCGTTCTCCGGCGTCGGCGTCGGTGTGGCCGTCGCGACCGGTTCGCCGCCATCGTCGGCGGGGGCCGGGCTACCGAACCCGGCTGCCGGTCCGAGCGCGCCGATCGCTCCCGTCAGCGTCAGCCCGACCGCGACGAGACTCGCCGCAAAGAGCGCGAACGCGGCGGCCTTGACGGGCGGCGTGTCGGTGATGCTCCCGCCCGGCGGGGTCGGGTAGCCCGGCCCCTCGATGGTCGCTGATGCGTCCTCGACCGGTTCGGGGTTCCGGGCCCGGGTCGATGGGGTCGATGATCTCTGCGGTACCTTCGCCCTCGGCGAGCCATTCGGCGAACTCGAAGCCGCCGGGGTAGGTGTCGACTTCCGTGGGGCCACCGACGAACGGGAGCAGGCCGAGCAGTCGTGCCCGCGTCGAGACGTCGGGTTCCGGCGTCGCGCCGACGACACGGGGCGTCTCCGGCGGTTCCGTCGGACCGGTTGCGCCGTCGTCGGCCATCCACTGGCGGAAGTCGAAGCCCGAGTAGGTCGGACCGAGATCGGGTTCCGGCTCGGTCTCGGCCGTTTCGGTTTCGACCGCCTCCGCCTCGGTGGCGTCGAGCCACTCGCCGAAATCGAAGCCAGCGAAACTGACCGATTCGGCCGCCGTCATGTCGACCGACCCGGTTTCCTCGGAGCCGGAGTCCTTCTCACGGCGGTCCGACAGCGAACTTCCGAGCCACTCCTGAAAATCGAATCCCGCGCTGCGGCCGGCGCCGGCGCCGTCGGCCCGTGTCGGCGGCCGCTCGTCGGCGTCCTCGCCGCCGTCGGTCACCCCGAACTGGAAGCCGCCAACCGTCTCCGGTTGGTCACGTTCATCGTCCGGTGTCGTATCTCGTTCTGTCATCTATGCGTAACGCGTTCCCTTACCGGTGAGATTCGGGATGAAACGTATAACTTCTCTGCTCAGTATAGCCGGCTTTTAATATCCCGGTAGTGCCCGTGTCACATCTTGTCGTGACAATAGAGATCACGGCCAGTCGTGGCGCATACGAGCCTCACGTCGGGAAACTGAACCGAATCGAACCAAACCGAACGGATGGGAGATAGCGGGTGTGGCCTCAAATCCGGGCCCACGTTCCGGTTTCCGTGTCGTACTCGAAGACGTCCGAAAAGAGGCTCTCGATGGTCGCCAACGTCTGATCGTCGTGTGCGTTGGGGTCGATGTGGTAGTGGGCTATCGCCCCGGCGGATTCGATGCGCTTCGTCGTCACGTGGAGATACTGGAAGGCCCGTCTGGTATCGACGTACTGCAGGAGCGTCGTAAGCGAGTCGAAGCAGACGTGCGTTCGGGCGTCGTCGTCCTCCCACGCCGAGAGCGCTTTGTTCATCTTGATGCCGATTCCAGTCAGGTCGCCCGGTTCGGAGACCGTCGTCGTCGAGATGACCGTGCCACCCGACCGGCACATACCGGAGGCACCGTCGGTCGCCGCCGCGCTCCGTGTCGCGTCGGCCGTGACGATGGCCACTTTCTCGGGAAGGCCGCCGTGACGGCGCCACGAATCCAATCGGTCGTCCGGGTTCCCCGACAGCGAGACGAAAAGGAGGTTCCGTTCCGTGGCTGCATCGGGACCGACCCGCGGACACACCGAGGTTCCGCTCTGGGACAGCGCTGGCGCACGCAAAAGTACGTTGGCGGGCGGATCGACCGCCAGAACGGAGTCGTCGCGACAGCTACACGGAGCACTCATTCGGTATCTATCCCTTCGGACTACACCACATAAACGGTTCCGTCCGTTTTCAGCCTCGGATAACACCTGCCGAGGGCGCCGGTCCGGACAGCAAAAGCGCGTCCGACAGACCCATACAACGAGTCGTATCAGAACTCGTCGAGACGCCGCTGGCTCGGTGGGAGACGGTCGTCGTCGCTCGGTTCGGCGCCGAGTAGCGGCGGGAGAGCCACGTCGACGAAGGTAAGCGCCAACACGAGCAGGATGGGCGCAAGGAAGAGCCCGTAGAACCCGAAGATGATGGGCCCGAAGATGTAGGCCAGAAGCAACAGTCCGACGTGGGTCCGGTTGCCGCTGAGATACGGCCGCAACAGCAGGTCCGGAATCGTGTCCACGATGACGACCGCAAGCGCGAGAAAGCCCACGACGTAGATTAGCATCGACGGGTCCCCACCCAAAACGGAAGGCAGCGCGGCCGCAGCCGCCAGCGGGATGTAGACGATCTTCATTCCGACGACCGGAATCAGGCTCGCGATGCCCGTCAGCACTCCCGCGAGGACAGGATACGGGACCTCTACGGTCGACGGCGCAAACGCGTTATAGCCGAGATACGATACGACGGCGATGATCGCGATCGCGATGACGTTCAGAAGGTTGCCGTAGAGAACCGCTTCCAGTTCCTCGTCGGCCGCCTGGAAGAACTCCTTCGCAGTCGAACCGTCCTCGAAATCGAGCAACCACTCCCGGATCTTCCAGCCCTCGATGAGCAGGTAGTAGGTGACGACGACGATTATGAACAGGTTGAGTACGAACGACGACAGGATGCTGGTGACGTATCCAGCCTGGTCGACCGCGAAGTCGATGAAGGGGTCCATCTGGCCGGTCTGGTACGCCCGGATGAGGCCGTCTATCGTCAACTGCGGAAGGTCCTCGGTGTTCTGGAACCACGGCGTGTCCTCGACGGTCGACATGACGAAGGGGTTCTCCTGAACGAATCGCCGAACCTCCAGTACCATCAAAACGAGCGTGTAACTGAGTAAGAACAGTAGTGGAAGCCCGAGCAACGAGAGCGTCAATACCGCACGAGTCCGGGCCGGAATCCGGAGTCTGCTGAGGTAGTTGTAGAACTTCCGGGTCGAATAATAGAGGAACGCCGCGATGGTAAACGCCGCGATGAACCGATAGATGACGTAGACGGTGGCCGCACCGATGGCGAGGCCGAACACTGCCACCACCGCTTTGTTCTCGTCCATATGACGCACGTCAGACGGCACCGCAATAAAGTCCCGGTCAGATCGGTGCGCTGAAATCTACTCTCCGGCCGCCTCGATGTGGCTCAGCGCCTCCGCACGCGTCATTCCGCGCACGCCACAGGAACACGACAGCAGTTCCGGATCCGCGAGTTCGTCGACCTGTTCGGTCTCGGCTCGTTCGAGCGCGTCGGCCGCCGGGTCGTACTCGAAGGCGATTCGATAGTTCACCTGCGTCACACCCTCGATTCGGTGGCCCTCGTCGAGGTCGGGGTTCTCGATGGCGTGTTCGGCCTGCATCTCCGATTTCCACTCCTGCAAGGCGTCGTTCACGTCGGCATCGTCGGGTGGGCACCAGCCCTCAAAAAGGCGGTACTCACGGACTCGCTGCGGTCGTTCTCCGTCCCGGTCGCCTTCGCGTAGACGATATCGAGCGCTTCCATCTCGAAGCGTCCCTCCGGGAGCGTATACCCGTCGAAGAAGTCGTAGTTCGATCCCGGCTGAAGGACGAACAGCGCCTCCTGTAGCTCGTCGCTGGTGGTATCCAGCGCGTCGTCGACCAGCTTCCCCCACCCGTGCCGGTCGTCGAGAACAACGAGCCGCCGATTGCCGCTCCTGCATCTTCAACATCGAACGTCTGTCGATGCGCATGGGTGTTCCGCGGGAGTCACGATGAAGTAGCTAGTGACAAAACTTTCCAAAAGCCATTGGCAACGATTGACGAACTTACCACACCACAGTCAAAAGTAAGACAATCAGTGACACACAGTTGGAGAACGTGCGAATAGTTTAAAATCTGCAGACACCGGCCGACGCTTTTGGAGCTGGCGGCCGACTACCCGATATGACCGGCCCCCACGAATCCAAACACGAACTCGAAGGCGCCACGGTGTACGTCCACGAGAAAGACGAGGCATCCGGCGCCAGCAGCACCCACATCGACGTCGAACATCCCGACCTCAACGAGATCATCGAATCCGGCGAGAACACCTTCGTCGGCGGCAAGGACGGCGGCGTCTTCATCGGCCTGAAAGACGAGATGCTAGAGCGGGCGGAGGTGTATCTGGAAGAGCGAACGGGATAGCCTCGGTCGTCGTTTCGGGCGGATTCGAACCGTGTCGAGACGTGCTCGCTTCGCTGCGCGCGACTCGCCTGGTTCGAATCCTTCCCTCCCCATTGCGCGTACTCGCTCCGCTCAGCAGAGCTTC
Organism: Natronomonas sp.; assembly: GCF_036625485.1. GTDB lineage: Archaea > Halobacteriota > Halobacteria > Halobacteriales > Haloarculaceae > Natronomonas. The sequence continues at coordinate 27,766 of NZ_JAZKTR010000005.1, forward strand.
GCTCCGAGAGAATACTCATGGGTCGGGGCGGATTTGAACCGCCGGCTTCCTCCGTGTGAAGGAGGTGTCATAACCGACCTAGACCACCGACCCGCGCGTCGAAATATCGGACGGCCGGACTTAACCCTTTTCAACCGACGCGGTTACTGTTCGGTGCGCTGGTTGCGGTAGCTGTCGAGTTTCTCGCGGGCGTCCTGGATGGCTTCGCGGGTCTCGCCTTCGGCCTTCTCCTGCAGTTCCTTGAGCTCCTGTTTGAGTTCCTCGAACCGGCCGGGTTCGGGTTCGTCTTCCTCGCGGTTCATGAGGTCCTGTGCCTTCTCGCGGAGCGGTTCGAGTTCCTCGGAAACGCCGGCTTTCGCGGTCTCTGCGGCTCGCTTCAGGTGGTGTCGGGCGTCTTCGAAATGATTGTTCATGATACGCCTTAATATAGGTCGAGCAAGGCTAAAACCATTGTGGAACCCGTGGTAGACCAGTTCACAGGACGCCGTATCCATCCCGTTGCGAATCGGGGCGTTCGGACCCTCTGACGAGCGCCGGTAGGCTCGTCCTGCCTATATAAACCGGTGCGTCAGGGTTATGTCCCTGGGTCTGATACAGTATGGCATGAGCCAGACCGCCGAAACGACCGACCAACCGGTAGAGGTCACCGAGGCGGCCGCCGACCAGGCGCTGGACCTTCTCACCAACGAGGGCTACGACACCGACGAGGCAGGCCTTCGACTGTTCGTCCAGCAGGGCGGCTGTGCGGGCCTCTCCTACGGGCTCCGCTTCGACCTCGAACCCGAGGAAGACGACGCGATAACCGAACACCACGGGCTCCGGATCTTCGTCGACCCGGCGAGCCAGAAGTACGTCGACGGCTCGGTGCTGGACTTCGAGGGCGGCCTGCAGGGTGCGGGCTTCCACGTCGAGAACCCCAACGCCGAAAGCGAATGCGGCTGTGGCGAGTCGTTCCGGACGTAACGAGACGAGCGCGGCGGCTGGTCGACGGTACTTCGTTCTTCAAAAATCCCCGGCACGAGTCCGGGGTGGCTCCTTCCCCTTTCGAAGGACCGCGATGGTTATTCGAGCTGGAAAGCGACCTCGACTTCTGCCTGATACTCTCGGTCGGGAACCGAGGCGACTTCGACACCGAGTTCCTCGACTTCGACCCAGTAGACGTTATCCAGGGTCGCCTCCGCTCGGTCGACGGCGTCGTCTACCGCCGCATCGAAACTCTCGTCACTCGTACCGACGAGCGTGATTTTCTTGAATACCATCGCAAGCGGTTCTACTCCCCGCAGGCTCCTAAAGGTATCCTGACCTATCAGATACCGGACTGATGGCTCCCCCGATTCGCTTTCCTTTTGTACGGCGGCTGTACACGTTCGTGTATGGAATCTGCCGTCGACGAGTTGCAGCCACCCGAACGGCTCCTCATGGGCCCCGGCCCGAGCGAGACACACCCGCGTGTGCTCCGGGCCTTCGGAACGGAGCCGGTCGGTCACCTCGACCCGGCCTTCATCGAGGTGATGGACGAGACACAGACGCTGCTCCGCGAGACGCTGCGGACCGACAACCAGCGGACGATTCCGGTCAGCGGCACCGGATCGGCCGCGATGGAAGCCGCCATCGGTAATCTGGTCGAGCCCGGTGAAACCGCACTCGTGCCCGGCAACGGCTACTTCGGCGACCGGATGGCCGAGATGGTCCGCCGGGCCGGCGGCACGCCGGTCACCGTCGAGGCGCCATGGGGCGAGCCACTGGACCCCGAGACGGTGGCCGACGCCTGCGCCGAACACGACCCCTCGGTCGTCGGCGTCGTCCACGCCGAAACCTCGACGGGCGTTCGCCAACCGGAGATGGCAGAGATTACGGCCGCCGCCCACGACCACGGCGCCCTGGTCGTCGCCGACTGTGTGACCTCCATCGGTGGCGTCGAGTTCCGGATGGACGAGTGGAACATCGACGCGGCCTACGCCGGCCCTCAGAAGTGTCTCTCCTGTCCGCCGGGCGCGAGTCCCCTCTCGGTCAGCGACGACGCGATGGCCAAGATCAACGCCCGCGAGGAGCCGGTCCGGTCGTGGTATCTCGACCTCTCCTTGCTCGACGACTACTGGGGCGATGAACGCGCCTACCACCACACCGCACCCATAAACAACGTCTACGGCCTGCGTGAGGCGCTCCGGATCGTCCACGAGGAGGGCCTCGAAGCCCGTTGGGACCGCCACAAGCGCGCCTCCGCGGCCCTCCAGGAGGGCCTGTGGGCGCTCGGCCTCGAACCGGTCGTCGACGAGTCGGTCCGGCTGCCGAGTCTCATCACCGCCCGACTGCCGGGCGGGCTCGACCCCGGCGAGGTCGTCGAGACGATGCGTGCGGAATACGACGTCGAAATCGCGACGGGCCTCGGTGCCTTCGCGGACGAGGCGGTCCGCGTCGGCTGTATGGGCTATGGCGCCCGCCGCGGGCCGGTACTGGAGACCGTCGGCGCGCTCGGCGAGACGCTCGCAAGGAAGGGAATCGACGTGGCCCCCGGCGCGGGGGTTTCGGCGGCGACGGACGAGTTCAGCCGATAGCGCCCGTCAGGGCGCCGGCAGCACGTCCGCGCTCGGATGCAGCACCTGATAGCCGTTCTCCTCGACGCTGATGACCGCCCAGTCGTAATCGGGTTCGACGGCGAGTAGCCGTTCGCGGACGGTCGATGCCTCCTCCGCCCGCGTGACGAAACAGCGCAAGTTACCGTGTGTCGCGGCCTGTTCGGGATCGGCAGTCGTCACGTGGACGGTCCGCCATTTGCGTTCGGCGCGGAGTTCCTCGCCATCCTCGGAAACCTCGTAGCCAAGGTCGGTGAAGATGTCTCGTGCCTCCTCGTCGAGGGATGTGCTAACAGCTCCCATTCATTTGGGGATTCGTCACGCTGGGAGATAAAGATTAGTACGTGCCCGGTGGGTGACCTATAAGCTACGGATGATCAGGGATACGGTTGCAGTAAGCCGGTTCTTCGGGAACGTATAGAGATAGTTACTCGTGGGCGGCGTCCCACTCCTCGGCCTTGTGGAAGTTCGAACAGACGTTACACTGGATGCGGCCCATCGAGTCGACGGCGGTGTCGAACGACTCGCAGTTCTCACAGAAGAACCCCCATCGAGTCTCGGCCTCGGGGTCCGTGTAGACGACACGGAACGGCGCCTTGTTGCCGCGTTCGACCTCGCGAGAGACGTACAGCGTCTGCCCGTCGGGACCCTCTCGTTCGTCCATACAGGCGGTGGGCCGCCCGGCGGCAAAACGCTCACGGTCCCGACACGAAGCAGCCGGGACCGGGCGGAGACCGAAACGCCGATGCCCCGATCTCGATACGGTTTTGCGACTCCCGTTCCTCGACCCGGACGTGCGTCTCCTCCACTACTCGGATATCGAAAACGCCCACGACGACCCCGAACGGATCGGCCGCATCGCCGGCCTCGTCGCGGAGCGTCGCGGGGCGGACACTCTCGTCTGCGGGACCGGCGACAACGTCGCCCCCGGCGTCCTCCCGCTTGCCACCCGCGGCGGGCAGGCCCTGGATTTCTTCGAGGCCGTCTCGCCGGCCGTCGAAACCTTCGGCAACCACGACTTCGATTTCGGCCTCGACCGCACACGTGAACTCGTTGCGGCCTCCCCACAGCAGTGGCTCACCGCCAACATCTACAGCGAGGGCGACCGCTTTGCCGGCTGTCGACCGTGGGCTATCCACGAGGCCGACGGCGACCGCGTCGGCTTCTTCGGTCTCACCGACCCGACGACCCCCTCCGGCAACGAGAACGCCCAGTCGCTTTCCCTCACCGATCCCATCGAGGAGGCCCGCCGCGCCGTCGACGCCCTCCGCGACCGTGACGTCGATCACGTCGTCGCGCTGTCGCATCTCGGTCGCGCCGACGAGCGCCTCGCGGCCGCCTGCGACATCGACGTCGTCCTCGGCGGCCACGTCCACTCCGAACGCATCGAACGGACCGCCGGCACGCTCCTGACCCGCCCGGGCGCCGGTGGCAAGGTCGTCCTCGAGATCGACCTCGCGGCCGACGAGGTGACCCGCCACACCGTCGCCGAGGCGCCGCTGGATGCCGACCTCGCGGCGACCTATCGGGACCGCCTCGAAGCCGCCGGCCTCGACGAGGTCGTCGGTCGCGTCGACGAGCCGATCCGTCGCACCGAAGGGGAGGCCTTCCGCGGCGAGAGCCGTGTCGGCAACTTCGTCGCCGACGCCTATCGGTGGGCCGCCCAGCGCGAACTCGGCGCCGACCCGCCCGTCGTCGGCCTCCAGAACAGCGGCGGCATCCGAACCGGCGCGCCGCTCGCCGGCGAGGTGACCGTCGCCGACCTCGTCAGCCTCGTTCCCTTCGAGGAGTCGATGGCCGTCGCCGAACTCTCCGGAACGGAACTGGTCGACCTCTTCCGGGAGGGCGCCGAAACGACCGGCTTCGGACAATCGGACTGGTGGCACGCCCACGTCTCCGGCGCCCGCCTCGTCTACGATTACAGCGAGGACGAACTCGTCGAGGCCCGCGTCGACGGCGAGCCCATCGACCCGGAGGCAACCTATCGGCTCGCCACCTCGGAGTTCCTTCTGCATACCGACGCCGAGTTCCCGACGCTTACCGAGCGGAACGCCATCCGCCGACTCGACATCCAGTACGAGATACTGGCCGAGTACGCTCGTGAGGTCGGTATCGCCCCCGAACTCGAAGGCCGAATCGTTCGGACGGGCCTGTGATACGGATCGGTGAGACGACCGGAAGCTTGAGGGCCGACCCCCTGCTTGCCCCAACAAATGACGCTCGTCCTCGTGCCCGTCAGGTACCCTCTCTCCGAACACTCCCGGGCGACCGTGAAACGCGCTATCGACATCGCGCGCGAAGAGGAGGCCGAACTGACCGTTCTTCACGTGAACCTCTATCAGAACGACCAGCGAGTCACCCGGACCGAACTCAAACGGGCCGTCGAACGGGAGTTCGGCCGGCTGAATTTCGCTCGCTACGTCGTCCGACCGGGCTTTCTCGTCGAAGAGACCATCCTCGACGAGGTCGCCGAGGAGGACGCCGATTTCGTCGTCATCGGTCAGAAACAGGCCAGCCGCTGGCGGTCGATGGTCCGTCGCCTCGTCGACGACCCCGACGTCGAGGATTTCCTCCGTCGCGAGTTGGAGTGTAAGGTGATCACTGCGAGCCCGTAGCGTCCGCGTCGTCCTCGGTTTCGGTATCAGCCGACGATTCGCCGCCCTCCTCGCCCTCCGCGTTCTCCGGTTCGTCCCGTCTGGTCGCTCCGCTCTGCTGGGTAGCCGGCCCCTCCGCGGCTTCCCGCATCGCGACCTGCATCTCGCCGCTGGTATCGTCGAAGACCAGATGCGAGTGCGGGTACGGGATCTCGATGTCGTGTTCCTCGAACCGCTCCCAGACGTGCGACATCACCCGCGAGCGGACCGCCGTCTGCTTGTAGGGTTCGTGAGCCCAGTAGCGAAGCCGCAACAGCACCTCGCTGTCGCCGAACTGGTTGACATAGCAGGTCGGCGAGGCCGGGTATCGGGCACTTCCGATACGGATGTCGGGACCCCCCTTCAGGACGCCCTCGGTGTGGCGGGCGGCGGCCTCCATCTGCTTGCGTGCGGTCCCGATGTCGCTCTCGTAGGTGACGCCGACGTCCAGCGTCAGCCGGATGCGAGTGTCCTCCGCGGAGTAGTTGACGATGTCGCGGTCCCGCATCGCCCCGTTGGGCATGACCATGAAGGTGTTATCGAGGGTGAACACCTTGGTGTACAGCAGCGTGATGTCCTCGACGAACCCCTTCGTCTCGGTGTCCTTTATCTCGACCATGTCGCCGATCTCGTAGGGTTGTTCGGAGAGGACGAAGACGCCGCTGAGGATGTTCCCGATGATCGGCGCGAGGACGATACCGACCACCGCCGAGAAGACACCCACGGAGAGGGCGAGGTTGCCGAAGCCGAGGCCGAAGAAGGACAGCGCGACCATGATCGCCGAAAGCACGATGAACGTCTGCATCCCCCGGAGGATGGTCCGGGTCACCGACGGGCGTTTGAACCGGCGGGCGATACGGCGCCCGAGGATCTGTCGGAGCAACTGCGAGAAGTAGTAGGACCCCACGACCAGCGCCACCGCCAACACCAGCCGATAACCGAACATCGGGACGTAGTCGGGCAGCCACGGCGGACGAACCAACGGCTCCGCCGCCTCCGTCGGCGTCGGCGTCCCCGCCTGCAGAACTGCCCAGAAGCCAGACATACCCATCCCGTCGCCGGGGGGCGAAAAAAGCGTTCCGCCCCCGCAAGCTAAGACCGAGCCCCGCGATTGTGAGAGTATGTTTGGCACTCACCGTCCACCCGATTTCGACATCAACCACCCGAACCCGACGGAGACGCTGGTGGCCGGCTTCGCCCAGTACGGTCTCGCCGGACTGACGGCCGTCGACTACATCCGGAAACAGCTCGAACTCGAGGAGACTGGCCACATCGCCGTCGATCAGTTGCCCGCAGTGACGCCCTTCGAGAACGGGACGCCGCGCCACCACACCCGACTGTTCTCGAAGCCCGGGTTCGATATCACCATCGCCGTCGGCGAACTGTTCGTTCCGACCTACGCCGCCGAGCCGTTCGGCAACGCCATCCTCGAATACACCGAATCCAGCAGCGTCGAGGAGGTGGTCGTCCTCTCGGGGGTCCCTATCGCACACGGCCCCGATGACCACCGCCCGTTCTACGTCGCCAGCGAGGACTACCAGCGGGCCCGCCTCGGCGGCGACCACGACGTCGCGCCGATGCCCGGCGGGTTCCTCGACGGTCTCAACGGCGCGCTGATGGAGCGAGCCATCGAGGAACCGCTGAAGGCCTGCATCTTCACCACCCCGGTTCACGAACAGGTACCGGACGTCGACGCCTCGCTGCGCCTGCTGGAAGCCGTCGAAGCCGTCTACGAACTCGACCTCGATACCGGTCCCCTCGAAGAGTTCGCGGCGGCCGTCTCCGAGAAGTACGCGGAACTGGCCGCCCAACTCGAAGCCCAACAGAAGGAGCATCGTCCCGAAGACCGGATGTACATGTAGAAACGGCCGGTCCACCCGCAGGCTTTCGCCGGGGAACCTACGGGAACGGATGCATTGGACGTTCGGGCTGGAACTCGAAACCGAGGGAATCGGGCACCGACCGCGCGCGCTCGCCGAAATAGGCGTCGCCGGTGAAAAGCGGTTGCGCCGCCGGAACGACGACCCGAACCGCCTCGAAGCCGAGCGAGGCCACGTCCCGCGGCGTCACCCGCGCGCCGTAGGCGTCGAGGCCCACGTCGGCGACCCGGTCGACGACGGCGGAGAGTTCGGCCGCCCCGTCCGGCGCCGTTTCGGGGCCGACGCTGTCGGCCGGGACGGTCGTCTCCGGCGAGACGAACGCCCGCGCCGCCTCGGGGAGGTCGGCGTAATGGCCGATGGCCCCCGACTCGTCGGCCGCGCGGTCGGGGCCCATCCGGCGGAGTTCGAGCCAGTTCTGGATGGCCTCCTCCAGCGCGCCGCGGGCGGCCGCCTCGGGGTCGAGGTCAGCGGACATCCCCGCCGCAAAGCGCGGCCACTCGTCTTCGCGGTGGACGCAGACCGCAACGACCGGCACGTCGACGTCCTGTGTCAACAGCAGGGCCGTCGTATCGAGGCCCTCGCTTTCGGCCCGAGCAGCGAGCGTCTCGAAGCCCTCGTCGTCGACGGCCAGCCCGAGCGGGTCGTAGCTCGAGTACCACGACAGCATCGCGGCGTCGCGCTCGATGACCTCGTAGAGGCCAGACAACAGCGCCTCGATGCCGTCGTTGCCGAGTCCCAGTCCGGTCGTGATCGGCGGGCGAACGTTCCGTTCGGGCGGCGGGAAGACGACGAGTTCGGCCGGCAGTTCGACGGGGTCGCCGGTCGCGAGGTCCTCGGCGGGATGCCAGTACTCGATTGCCGATTCAGCCGTCGCGTCACCCGGTTGGACGAACCGCTCGGGGGCGACGGGAGTCGACGGCTCGCTGATGAGTTCGCCGGTCCGATAGACCGCGGCGCTGTACCGTTCGAGCGCCTCGCCGAGTGCCTTCATGAATGCGGGGTCCCAGTCGGCGCCGACGCCCGCCGCGTGGCTGGGGGCGTCAGCATCGGAGAAGGGCGTCGAGGCCAGCGTCGCCAGATAGTACGGAACGGGGAAGGACTCGGCTTCGCCGACCTCGGTGATCGGGCCGAGACGAGCGTCGAAGGCGCCCTCCGCCAGCGACAGCGATTCCTCCAGCGACCGCTCGGCCCGCTCGCGGGGAACCGCCCCCCGCGAGGGGTCCTCGCCACACTCGCAGTACGGCACCGGCAGGACCCGCCGCTGGGCGTGTGGCACCTCGATAACGCCGCCGAGAAGCGTCGACTGGCCGCCGGCGACGAGCGAGGCGAGTTCCCGGCCAGCGAGCGCGCCCGCAAACCGGGCAGTCGCTACCGCACAGTCGCCATCGTCGGTTTCGGGGTCGGTCGCGGCGATACGGCCGCAGAGACAGTCGAAGCAGGCCGTCCCCGGGGCGTAGCCGGAGACGGCGGCGTCGACGCCGGCGACCGGTTCGCCACCGATGCCGCCCAGTTCGACCGAGACGACGGGCGTGCCCGACCCCCTGGCGGCCGTCGCCGCCGTCTGGAAGGCGCTGTCGCCGACCGGCGCCGCGACGACGGCGATGTCCGCGCCGGCGATGGCGCCCGGGTCGACGGTCGTCGTCGCGGCCGACGCATCCGAGAGGGCGGCCGAGATCGCCTCGATCGCGGGGCCGTCGCCGACGAAGCCGACCGTCGTCACGGTATCACCGTCTCGAGCGGGATTTGCGTCGAAGTGAGATGCATACGCGTCGCTTCAGGCGACGCGTCGATAAAGGCACGGAAGAAGGAACCGAGATCAGGCCGCGAGCATCGACTGGGCGACGCTGGCCAGTTGGCCGGCGTCGGCGTCACGGAGTCGGTCGTCGCCGAGCTTCAGGCGTAGGCGCGGGCGGCCGACGTCGATGGGGACCTTCTCGGTGTCGATGAGGCCCATCTCCTCCATGCGGCTCTTGGTCCGCGAGAAGGTGGCCTTCGAGGCGATGCCGACGTCCTCGCCCCACTTGGAGATGTCGTAGAGCAGGTCCTCGTTCTTGGCGGCGACCAGAAGCGAGATGGTCACCTCGTCGAGACCGTTGCCGTTGCCGCGAGCGGTTTCGAGCGACGCGAGGACGCTCTCGAAGTCGTCGGCGGTCGGCTCGCCGAGGCCCTCACGGAGCGTCGATTCGACCCGCGAGATGGCCGGCGTCCGAAGATTGAACGCGTCGGCGTCGTCCCACGCCTCGCTGAAGCGAGCGTATGCGCTCTCGATGAACGCCTCGTCGTCGGTGGTCAGGCCGGCGACGCGGCCGTCGGCGCGGACCACCGAGACGACCGTCGAGTCGGTCACGAGCAGCGTGTTGGTCGGTTCCTCGTAGGTGCGAATTTCGAGACGGCCGGCCTCGACGTGGTCGGCGGCACGGCTCGCGACGAGGAAGTCATCCATGACGGATTTCAGGACGCTCTCGCCGGCGAGGAGGCGAACGGTCGGCCCCTCGTCGCCCATCACGTCGACCAGTTTGTCGATCGTCTCGGTCGTGGGATTGACCACGAACAGCTCGTCGTCGACCGTCGAAAGCGCCTCGGAAAGTACGTCCGCCACCGTCCGCTCGAGAAGGTTTGATTCCATTATCGTGAGCGTTAGTATGTTCTACAGCATATTTAATATTAGCGGGCCTATGCGCGGAACACACGAAAACAATATTTAAATAACCGGCAAGGGCCGGTCACGCTTATTTGAGGGGAGTCGGTCCCGTCTTTTAGGTCTGTCGGGATTCACTCATCTCGTGCGCTAACTCGTCCGACCACCGGAGGGCGCCGTCGTAGCGGACCGGTTGGGTGGTCCTCGAAAGCAACTCTCGGAGCCGGTCGCCGTCCATCGTCTCCGGCGCCGATTCACCACAGGGCCGGTACCCCTCGGTGAGGGGGTCCCAGTATCGTCGGCCGGCCCCATCGGGCGGCGTCACGTCGTAGCGAACCGTATAGCGGTCGCCGTCCGTCGGCGTGACCGTGAAGACACCCGGCGCGTGCGTGGCCGGTCGGAGTCGGTGGGTCCCGTCGCCGACCACCGCGTAGTCGCGGCCGACGATGATCTCGCCGCGAGCGAGCGACAGCGCCCGCTCGAAGGCGAACCCTGCGGCGAGCAGTTCGGCGAACGTCGTCCCCAGCGAGACGGCCTGTTCGTCGAGTACGGTCGTCAGCGTCACCGCGCCGACAGACGCCCCCTGCCGGACGAGGTCGAACCCCTCGTAGTAGGAGCCACACGCGTTGAGGAAGAACGCCTCGGCGCCGCAGGTTCCGAGGTCGGCCGCCGAGAGCGTGCCGTTCCGACAGACCAGTCCGTCGACCTCGCAGTGGCCGATGAAGTGGACGAGGTCCGCCTCCGCTTCGAGTACCGCCGCCAGTTCCGCTGTCGAGAGCCGTTCGTGGACCGTCACGTCGGCGGCGTCGGCCGCGAGTCGCTGCCGGTAGACCCCCGCGACGTCCCGTTCGGCCGCCATCGCCGCGTCGTTGCAGACGACGTCGACGGTGAGGTCCCCACCGGACGAGGTGCCGCCCGTCGGGGCGCCGAGCAGAGTGTAGGCGTCGACTGGCGTCCCCTCCCCGAGCCACGCGTGATGCCGGCTCTCGGAAAGCGCCGGGTCGACCGCATCGACGTTCGGTGCCTCCCCGCGGAAGAACTCGTCGAGGCTCCGTTCGAGCAGTGCTTTGGGGTCGAGGCTCGACGCGGACGCCGGATGGACGAGGCTCAACCGGTCCAGCAGGTACGGCAGATATCGGCCGTTGGCGGGGTCGTCGTCGACGTAGGTCGACAACGGCCACGCCGGTAACCCCTCGAGGTCACACTCGAGGGCCGCCGCGAGGCGCTCGGTCGGCGGCCGGTCCTCGATACCGGCCTCGATTCCCGACGGCCGACTCGGCGCTTCACCCGGCAGCGACCGAAGCCGGCAATCGAGCGCGACCAGCCGGCGCAACGCGTCGGCGGCGTCCTCGGCGAACTCCGGCAGGGGCGCGAACGCCCGGTCGAGACCGGGGCCGCGAAGCCGGGGCGGCCCTTCCTCGATGCGAAGCCGCGCCCCGAGGTAGTACGCAAGCGGCGCGGCCACGAGGACGGCCGTCGTCGAATCCGGGACCGTCATCGTGGGCGGGTCGTCGTCAGGGCGGCCGGAGAGCAGGTCAGTCGGCACCGCCGCCGTCGCCGACCCGTCGAGTGCGACCGCGGGCGTTCGCGGTCGAAAACCCGGATGCGACCGTCGAGGGTTGGTCGTCCGGGGCGTCGCGCCGGCCGCCGTCACTGCCGCGGCCAGCCCCGCCGGCGTCGGCGGCACCGACAGCGAGGGGCGTTCGGGCGGCTCCTCACGGAAGCCGACCGCGACGGCTGTTTCCGCCGGAAACCGGACCCAGACGCTGTCATCGTCGTCCTCGCCGCCGGTCTCGAGGCTCGCCGCCCCCTCGAACGCGATTCGCGTCTCGATGGTGCCGTCGACGACGAGTCGGTGGACGCCCCCGTCGAACGATGCTCCCGTCGACAGCGGAGTCCCATCCGCCACGCGAGTGGTGGCCGGCAACCGGAGTCCGCAGGTGGTGCCCACGGTCGCGGCGTCGACCGACGCCCGAAGCGCTGGTGGATGTCCCCGCGGCCGCCAGCCCGCGAGTCCGAGGCGGACGGACTCTCGCTCGCCGAACCCGCGGAGGCAATCGTCGCTGGCTACCCACTCGACCATCAATACTTGCGGAGATTTCCCGAGTGTATAGTAGTATGCCCTAGCCCGGTGGATGACGGCACCGCCACGACACGGTACCCGTTTCGACGGGACAGCCTCGCCTGACGTGAACCACGGACTCCCTGCGACCACCGACACCGGAGTTGCTTGCCAAGAACGGGTAGCTTCTTGTCTCGGCGTTCCCGACCTATTCACATGAGCTACGATACGGTCCGTGGGGTCGACCCCGCGGTGGCCGACGCCCTCGAAGGCGAACGCGACAGACAGGAGAACACGCTGGCGATGATCGCCTCCGAGAACCACGTCTCGGAGGCCGTTCTCGAAGCCCAGTCCTCCGAGTTGACCAACAAGTACGCCGAAGGCTACCCCGGCGAGCGCTACTACGCCGGCTGTGAGTACGCCGACGAGGTCGAGGAACTCGCCATCGAGCGCGCCGAGAAACTCTGGGGTGCCGAGCACGTCAACGTCCAGCCCCACTCCGGTACGCAGGCCAACATGGGCGTCTACCTCGCGATGCTCGAACCCGGCGACAAGATCCTCTCGCTGGAACTCGAACACGGCGGCCACCTCAGCCACGGCCACCCCGCCAACTTCACGGGCAAGACCTACGAGGTCGAACAGTACGAGGTCGACCCCGAGACGGGCTACATCGACTACGAGGAACTCGACTCGCTCGCCGAGGAGTTCGACCCCGACATCATCGTCTCCGGCTACTCCGCCTACCCCCGCGAGGTCGACTTCCAGCGCGTGCAGGCCACCGCCGATTCGGTCGACGCCTACCACCTCGCCGACATCGCTCACATCACCGGCCTCGTCGCTGCCGGCGTCCACGAATCGCCCGTCGGCGTCGCCGACTTCGTCACGGGTTCGACGCACAAGACCATCCGTGCGGGCCGCGGCGGCATCATCATGTGCGACGAGGAGTACGCCGACGACATCGATGCGGCCGTCTTCCCCGGCGCACAGGGCGGCCCCCTCATGCACAACATCGCCGGCAAGGCCGTCGGCTTCAAGGAGGCCCTCCAGCCCGAATTCGAACAGTACGCCCAGCAGATCATCGACAACGCGAAAGCGCTCGGCCAGCGCCTCCAGGAACACGGCTTCTCGCTGGTCTCGGAGGGCACCGACACCCACCTCGTTCTCGTGGACCTCCGGGAATCCCACCCCGACACCTCCGGCACCGTCGCCGAGGAAGCCCTCGAGGAAGTCGGTATCGTCCTGAACAAGAACACCGTCCCCGGCGAGACGCGCTCGCCGTTCAACCCCTCCGGCATCCGCGCCGGCACGCCCGCGCTGACCACCCGCGGCTTCGACGAGGAAGCCTGCGAACAGGTCGCCGACATCATCTACCGGGTCGTCGACAACCCCGACGACGAGGACGTCAAGGCCGAGGCGTCTGCTGAGGTGGATGCGCTTTGCGAGGAGTACTCGCTGTATCAGGGCGACGGCTCGATTACCGACTCCGAGTAACTCGCTGGACTCTCTGCAGTTTCTTTCGTTCTTTTATAAATCGGGCTTGGCGTCTTTCCAACCGCAAACGACCGGAAAGCCCTCTGCCCGCTGGCGGTCGCTAAGCAGGATATCCTCCCTACGGTCGGATAGTGCCCGCTTAGCGACTCCCCTCCGGCGCCACCGGGCCTCGCCCTTTCATTCCGCCGAGGAACCGCGACCGCACCGCCCTGCCCTCCCCCGAGTCGCGAGGGCCGCCACGGGCGGCCACTCGCTCCCGGCCAGTTGAGCATTTATAAATGGCGCGCGCTGGTCGACCGCCGCGAGGCTCGCCCGAGCGGCGGTCAGGCCAGCCAACGCGCGAGGGACGACTGACCGAACGAAGTGAGGGAAGGAGTCGGTTGGGGAGGCGTGTGGTGCGGTTGCGGTCCTCGGGGGACTCGAAGGGCGAGGTCGGGTCGGTCCCTCCCGGACGACGTAAGCACCGCAGGAGCGAACGAAGTGAGCGACGAGGAGCACAACGAGGCCCGGAGGGTCAAGCCGGCCGAGGGCTTCGGGTGTGGTTGCGTTCCCTTTCGAGTAGCTATCACCAGAAAACCGACCGAAACAGCCACTCCAGAAAACGAACCCTCAAAACGCCTTACAGGTAGCCTTCTTCGAGCAGGAGTTCGCCGTTCAGCACGCTGGCCCCTGCTGCGCCGCGGATCGTGTTGTGGGCCAGACAGTTGTACTGGACGCCCCCCGGCGTCTCCTCGATACCGCCAGCGGCCACGGCCATCCCGTCGCCGAGCATGCGGTCCATGCGGGGCTGGGGGCGTTCGGGGTCCTCGAAGACGTGGATGAGCGGGTCCGGCGAGGACGGGAGGTCCGCGCTGGGGTACTCTTCCATCATAGCGGCGACGTCCTCGGCGGAGGGGTCATCCTCGAGGTCCGCCCAGACGTTCTCGAGGTG
>NZ_JAZKTR010000076.1:0-11482 GCF_036625485.1 Natronomonas sp.
GTCGGCGCGGTCGCCACACGATGTTCGGAGTGGTCGAGTGACTGCCCACCGCCTCGCCGACGAGGATCGGGCGCTGGTTTCTGACCGAATGAATGCCAGCGAGGAGATTCTGGACAAGCACTACGACCGGCGCAGTCACCGCCAGCGCGCCGAGCAACGACGGAACCACTTTGACCTATGACACGCCCCAAGCCTACCAGCCAAGAGGACCAACGGGACGGTAGCGCCGTTCGGGGAGGGCGGACTTCCTTTCCAGCCGATTCGGAGTTGACTGTAGATCGACTTGTCCCCCGTCCTCGTGAGCGAAGCGAGTCGCTGGGATCCTGAAACGTCCAACCGTCACCACTCGGGTGCGTAGTCGGGGTCGAAGAACCGCTCCGTCCGCTCGATACCGTCGATGGTCGCCACATCCTCGTCGGCCAACTCGAGGTCACGCGAGGCCAGGTTGTCACGGATATGCGCCTCGCTCGTGGCCTTCGGGACGGCGGCGACGCCCTTCCCGCGGAGCCACGCGAGGGTGACGCGCGGGATGCTCACCCCGTGCTTCTCGGCGACGGTCTCGAGTTCGGGGACGTCGAACACATCCCCGTGGGCCAGCGGCGCGTACGCGACCACGTCGACGCCGAAGTCGGCACACCGCTTTCGGAGTTCGGCCTGTGGGAGCAGTGGATGCAACTCCACCTGGTTCGCGACGATGTCCGGGTCGACGTCCAACGCCGTCTCGAGGTGGCGTGGCTCGTAGTTGCTGACGCCGACACCGTCGAGGAGTCCGTCGTCGCGAAGGTCCGCAAGCGTGCCGTGGACCAGTTCGAGGTCGTAGTCGGCGGGCCAGTGGACGTACATGAGGTCGACCGCGTCGACGCCGAGACGGTCGAGACATCCCTCCACGGCGGCGCGAATCGACGCTCGCGTCACGTCCTCGGTCGCCCGGGGATGGAGGACCTTCGTCGCGAGGTAGACCGACTCCCGGGGAACGTCCGCGGCGGCGATACCGGCGCCGACGGGACGCTCGTTCTCGTACAACTCCGCGGTGTCGACGTGCCGATAGCCGAGTTCGAGCGCGGTCCGGACGCTTTCGCGACACTGGTCGAACTCGGTGTTCTGCCAGGTCCCGAGGCTGAGACGCGGGACCGGCGAATCGGTGGCCATGCAGGGTGGCCGGCGGGCAGGACAAAGAGTGTGCCGGCGGGTGGTGTAGGCGGGTGGTACCGGCGTCGGTGTGGGGGCCGTCGGAATCAGGGAGCGGATGGGAGCGAGTAGGAATCACCCCCGTGTTTTAGTAGTATATCACTCCAACGGAGACTATGAAAATCACCGACATCATCCAGGAGGACGTCGTAACCGTCTACCTGGACGATACGATTCTCGACGTCGCAGAAGTGCTCCGGAACGAACGGGTCGGGAGTGCGATCGTATTGGATGCACACGATAAGATACTGGGCGTAGTTACGGATCGCGACCTGGTCGTCTACGGACAGAACTTCGTCGACTCGCTCGAACACACGACGGTAAACGAGATCCTCTCGACGGACGTGTTCTCGGTTGCCCCCGACGTGAGCGTCGAGGAGTTGGCGGCGCGGATGCGGGAGGAAGGCGTCCGCCGAGTTCCGGTCGTCGAGGACGGCGAACTGCGCGGCATCGTAACGCTCGATGATCTGATCGTGCTGCTCGCCGGCGAACTCGATAGCCAGCCCCTCGAGGACCTCGCCGCGGTCATCGAATCCGAATCGCCCCCGAAAGACGACGACGACTGAGACGCCACCAGAACCGGCGGGGTGGTCGTTCGACGAACTCGACCCGGCGAGTCGGGACGGCGTCGTCCCGGTTTTTAGGCAGCGTACGTCTCGAACAGCACGAAAGCGAAGGGCAGCAGCACCGACGAGACGAGTCGCGACGCTATCGACAGCGACATCGGATAGAGGTTCACGCGGTCGTAGGCGTCGTACTCCGTGCGGAGCTCCTCGAGTTTGATTTGCAGCGTGTCCATCTCCTCGGGGTCGTCGTTCGCCAGGAGGTCGGTGTGGAGTTCGTGGATGCGCTCGCGTTTGCTGTTCAGGAGGTCCCGTTTGATCTCGTTGGCGCGGCGGTTGATGTAGACGGTCGGGAAGGCAAACGAGCCGACGATTAGGCCGATGTAAACCGCCACGAGAGCGTAGACGGTCCCGCTGCTGCCACCGACCCGTGCTATATCGAAGGCGAGCGGCAACGCCAGGGCGCCGATGGAGAGCATGGTCGTCGTCCGGATAGCGAAGTAGCCGATGGTGCTGAGCCCGCCGAGACCGTCCGGATGCAACGGGTCGATGGTGAAGTCCAACTCGCCGATCTCGCGGATACAGAGGTTCGTCGTGATCACCATCCGAATGCCGACGGCGGTGATTACGGCGATCCAGAGGACGAGGAGCAGGTAGACGAGAAAGCCGGGGTCGACGTAGCTGGTGATGCCGAACCCCCGAAAGTAGCCGATGTTGGCGACGAGTACCAGCAGGACCGCGACGGTCCAGATAGCGGTGAGTGCGCCCACATCACTGAAGTACGATTTGTAGCGGTCGGCGATGGACATGAGTTCGCGGTTGTCGTCGTACGGCGTGACCTCCGTGGCGCGCTCGACGAAGGTCGGGAAGACAACGGTCTCGTACTTCCAGATGAGGACGGGGGCGATCGCGCCCATCGTCGCCGCGAGCAGCTGACTGACGAGAAACAGCGGCCGGACGTCGAGGCCGACGATTCCCAGAAACACCGCCGTCAGCAGGTACGGAACGGCTCCGACGGTGAGAAGTATCGTCGGGACCGCGCCGAGAGGACTTCGGTCGATGAAGAACTTCGAGAGCCGGTTTACCCAGATCTCCCCCGCCGCTTCGTCCATTTTCATAGGTCTGCGTATCGGTGGCGCCGTCGGCTACTTAAATCTACGAGAGCCAGTAAGGCCCTCCCCGACAGTCATACGCTCCCGAAGCCCGTAGAACACGGGAGCCGATGCCGACGACCTGCGAACTCTGTGGCCGCGTGGTCCCCGACGAGGAGATCGACGACCCCCGGGTCGTTCAGGAACACCACCTCCGGCCGGAGGAACGGGCCGAGAGCCCGACGGTGATGCTGTGTCGGCCGTGTCACGACCAGATCCACGCCGTCTTCACGAACGGAGAGTTGCGCGAGTCCTACGACACCATCGAGGCGCTCCGCGAAGCCGACCGCCTGTCCGACTACCTCGAGTGGATTCGCGGTACGGACAAACTCGATATCAAGACCGAGTGACGGCAACGACTACGAGTACGGGGCATCTGCGATGACGTATGACGGAGCGTCATACCATTCCTGTCGCCGACGACGAATCGGTCGTCGCCGTCCACCACGAGGCCGACGCCGACGACTGGCTCGTCTTCTGTCACGGCTTTCTGAGCGACAAGTCGGGGAGCTACGAGGAACGTTGCGAACGCGCGGTCGTGGAGGGGTACAACGCGATCAGGTTCGACTTCCGGGGCTGTGGCGAATCGGACGGTGCCTTCATCGACCAGAATCTCTCGACGCGTATCGCCGACCTTCAGGCGGTCGTCGACTACTTCGAGGTGCCGTCGTACACGGTCTTCGGCTCCAGTTTCGGCGGGAAGACGGCCTTCCACGCGGCTGTCGATGACGACCGCATCGAGGCCATCATAACGCGCGCGCCGGTCACCTACAACCGGGCCTTCGCGCCGGCCCGCGAGGCCGTCGACTCGGCGGGCGTCTACCAGTACGACGAGGACTACGCCATCGACGAACGCTTTTTCGAAGATTTCGACACCTACGCGTTCGCGGACGTTACCGAGTGCCTCGACGTGCCCGTCGCCGTCTTCCACGGCCGCGAGGACGCATCGGTGCCCCTGTCGGACAGCCTCGAAGCCGTCGGCGAACTGGCGGCCGATGCCTTCCTGCAGGCCTACCGCGGTGAGGGCCATCGCTTCTCGGAGTCCGCCGAAGACCGGCTTCGCGAGCAGACCTTCGACTGGCTGGCGAGGACCCGTTAGAAGTCGGCGATGACGTCGTTGTGGTAGGCGAGGTACTGCGCGCCGGGGTCGTGGCCCTCGACGGTGCGGAGCGTTCGACCCGAAACGTCGGCCTCGTAGGCATGCTCGACGGTCAGCGACTGGGGGTCGATGCGAATCAAGCCGTGTTCGAAGTCGGCGCGGTGGTTCGGACAGACGACGACGGCGTTGTCCGCCTCCGTTGGCCCGCCGTGCGGCTCATCGGGCGGCATGAGGTAGTGAATCTCGGCGTAGCCTTCCTCGGGGGCCTGCCAACGCTTGTCGCCACAGACCATACACCGGTGGTCGTGGTGGGCGGCGAGCGCCGAGGCATCGTCGGCGTCCGCCGGCTGCTTCGTTTCCGTCGCCGACGGTTCGGCCGGCGTGGTCTCCGGCGCCGCCGTAGTGGCTTCCGACGTGGCTTCGCCACTCGCGCTCCCCTCGGCAGCCGAATCGACCGCATCTACCGCGGCGTCGGCCGCCTCCGAGGCCCGCCTGCTCGGCAGTCGCGAGGCGGCGCCGTCGGATAGCTCGGAATCGCTGTCGACCAGTCGGCGCCCCTTCGTCGTCATGTCGATGACGCCGTCGTCGTACTCCGCATAGCCGAGCGCCTGGAGCCATCCGCGGTAGGCCTCGGCGTCGTCGATATCGGCGTCGACCTCCCGCGAGAGCAGTTCGGCGGCCTCGATATCGGTGACGGGCCGGATCGCCAGTACCTCCACCAGCGCGCGGACGCCCGCGACGTTCGCCGTCAGCGCCTCGAAGAGCACGCGCTCGTCGTGGCTATCGAGGAAATCGCGGCCGTAGGGGCCGAGCGACGGGGCCGCATCGGTACGTTCGAGGACGTCGATAGCGGCGAGGAAGTCGAGATACTGGTCGGCGTCCGCGCCGTCGGCGTCGGCGTCGAGACGCTCGCTTACCTGCGCGCGAATATCGGCCTCGGCGGGCGACTCGCCGCGAACGTCCCGGAGCAGGGCCCGAAGGGACGCCAGCCACGACTCGGGCGGGCCGGGAAACGCCACGGCGGTCGGTCGGTCGTCGCTCATCGTCGGTGGATGGGCCGGCGACCACAGGAACCTTCCGGGTCCCGCTCGCGAGGTGTTCACCTACGTGTACAACACGTCGCCGTCACGGCGTTGAAAGGTCTGGACTATTTATGGGTCGGCCCTCACAACTCCGACGTACGGCCCATGGGAGGATGGCCCGCCGGAGTATCTACTGGCGGGACCCGCCGGGTCGGGAGGAACCAGAACCATGCTCAAACGCGTTCGGCGCCTGCTGGCGGACGAGGACGTCATCTACGAATGCCGGGACTGCGGGACGACGCTCGGACCCCAGACGGAGGACTGCGAGGTCTGTGGGTCGGCCGATATCGTCCGCTATACGATCGATTAGTCGCGCGACCAGACCATGCCCTTCGAGGCGGGCGCACTGTACTCGAAGTCCCAGCGCTCGTAGAAGCCATCGACGTCGGCGAGGAGATTGACGTAGGCCGTCTCCGGTGCTTCCTCGTCGATGTAGGCCATCGCCGCGTCCATCATCACAGTCCCGAGTCCCTGCCCCTGGTGAGCCTCAGCGACGGCCACGTCCGAGACCTGGAACACAGCGCCCCCGTCCCCGACGACGCGTGCGAAGCCGACGGCCTCGCCGTCGGTCGTGTCGGCACTCGGTTCGTCGGCGTCCGTCGCCGTCCGAATCGTGACCGCATACAGCGTGTCGGGGAGTCCTCGCTCGGCGGCTTCGAGGCTCCGTTCGGCCATGCCCGCGGCGGCCCGGAGCCGGACGAACGTCTCCGGTGTCGGCACCGTCTCGACGAGTCGGTAGCCGTCGGGGGCGACGATATCGTCGGTGAACGACCGGTTCATATCGGTACCGGGCACCGCCCGCGCAAAACGGCATCGACCTGCTACCGGCAGTCGTGGGAGAACTACCCAGTACGCTTATCTCGGGGGCATACGCTATACTGGTTCGTGCACGCTGGGCCTCAGGTACTGGTCGTCGACGACGACCCCGCGTTCCGGGAGACCGTCGCCCAGCAACTCCAGCACCACGGCTTCGTGGTGACGACCGCCGACGGCGCCGCCGACGCCCTCGACCATCTCGATGCCGTCGACTGCGTGGTCTCGGACCACGAGATGCCCGAAACGACGGGAGTAGACCTGCTGGAGACCGTCCGCGACCGGCGGCCCGACCTCCCCTTCATACTCTTTACCGGCGCCGACGACCCGGCCGTCGTCGACGACGCCTTCGATGCCGACGTCACCGCCTTCGTCAGGAAGCATCCGAGTCCGGAGACCTACACGCTGTTGGCCCGGCAGGTCGAACGCGCGGTCGAGGAATCGACGGGGCCGGCGACGATCTCCTCGACCGGCGAGTATCGACGATTCCTCGATGCCATCGGCGACCCCGCCTACATGGCGGACGCCGACGGCAATATCACGGTGTTCAACGAGCGCGCCGCGGAGGTGACCGGCTACGACCCCGAGGACGTACTCGGCGAACACGTCTCGATGCTGTTGGACCACAGCGACATCGAACGGGGCGAAGCGGTCATCAGGGAACTACTCGAAGGCGACGGCGACCGGACCGCGACCTACGACATCACCGTCGAACGACGTGATGGCGACTGCATCGACCTCGAGAACCACGTCGCGTTGCTCACCGAGGCCGACACCGACACGTTCCACGGCACCATCGGCGTGCTTCGGCGGCGCGACGACGAGACCAACAGCCGCCTGAAACAACTCCACGAAGCGACTCGGGAACTGGTCTCGGCCGGCGACCGAGACGAGATCGCCAGGCTGACCCTACAGGCCGCCACGGACGTCCTCGGCCAACCGCTCGCGTCGGTCCGGTTCGCCGAAGAGGGGGAACTCGTGCCCTCGTACGTCACCGACGAGGCCGAAGAGGTACTGCCGACCCGGCCGACCTATCCGGTCGGCGAGACGCCTGCGGGCGAAGCCTTCGCCGCGGGCGAATCCCGAATCGAATCGGACCTCCGCTCGCTGGCGGACGGCTACGACCGCGGCGAGTCGGCCTCGGCCGGCTACTTCCCGCTGGGCGACCACGGGCTGTTGATCATCGCCGCGACCGAACCCGACGCCTTCGACGAGGCGGATATCCAACTCGCGACCGTGCTGGCGGCCAACGCCGAGGCGGCACTCGACCGCGCGGCCAAGGAGGAACGGCTCCGGCAGGAACGGGACGACCTCGAGGCCCTCTTCGAGAACATCCCCGACCCGACCATCGAGGCACATATGCGGGGCGGCAAACCCATCGTCGAGCGCGCCAACCCCGCCTTCGAGGAGGTGTTCGGCTACGCGAGCGACGAGATCGTCGGCGAGAACATCGACGAGTACATCGTCCCGCCGGACCTCGAGGACGACCCAACGGAGTACAACGAGCGCATTCAGGAAGGCGAGAGTTTCCACGGCGAGGTCCGCCGGCAGACCGACGACGGCCTCCGGGATTTCATCCTCCACGTCGTCCCCCACGACATCGGCGAGGAGGTCACCCGCGGTTACGCCATCTACACCGACATCACCGAGCAGAAACAGCGCGAGCGCGAACTCGCCCGGCAGAACGAACGCCTCGACCAGTTCGCCTCCGTCGTCAGCCACGACCTCCGGAACCCCTTGAGCGTCGCCCGCGGCCGCCTCGAACTCGCGGAGATGACCCGCGAAGACGAACACTTCGAGGCCATCGAGAGCGCCCACGACCGGATGGAGGAACTCATCGACGGCCTGCTCGCGCTGGCCCGACAGGGCGAACTCAGCGACGACCCGATACCTATCGACCTCGAGAACGCCGCCGAAAGCGCGTGGGAGACCGTCGACACCGAGGACCTCGACCTCGCCTTCGACGACCCCACCGTCGTCGCCGCCGACCCCGAACGACTCCGACAGTTGCTGGAGAACCTCTTCCGAAACACCGTCGAACACGGTTCGACGAGCCCTCGCTCACAGGCTCGCGAGGACACCGTCGAACACGCCGAGGGCGCTACCACCGTCACGGTCGGCGGTCTGCCGAACGGCTTCTACGTCGCCGACGACGGCCCCGGGATTCCCGAAAGCGAGCGCGAGGCCGTCCTCGAATCCGGCTACTCCACCGACGGCGGTACCGGGTTCGGCCTCGCCATCGTCGACACCATCGCCGAGGCCCACGACTGGGACGTCACGGTGACCGAAAGCGCCGACGGAGGCGCACGCTTCGAGTTCACCGAGACGACGACCCTCCACGAGTGAGCCGCAAGCGGCCGGCGTGTCCCGACGGCCGGCGGCAATCGCCCCCGGATTCCGAAGCCCATAACCCCCGTCTGGACCGAGAGTGTGTATGCTCAGAATCGGTGCACACACATCTATCGCGGGCGGCGTCGACAACGCCGTCGACGAGCAACTCGAATACGACGGCAACTGCGGGCAGATCTTCAGCCACTCGCCGCAGGTCTGGCAGGACCCCAACATCGGCGACGACGAGGCCGAGGAGTTCCGCCAGCTATCGGACGACAACGACGTCGGGCCATGGGTCATCCACACCTCGTATCTCGTCAACCTCTGTACCCCGAAAGACGACCTCCGAGAGAAGTCGATCGACTCGATGCAGAAGGAGGTCGACGCCGCCGACAAACTCGACATCCCCTACGTCAACGTCCATCTTGGCGCTCACACGGGGGCGGGCGTCGAGGGCGGCCTCGACAACGCCGCGAGCGCACTGGAGGAACTCGACGTACCCGACGGCGTGACCGTCCTCATCGAGTCCGACGCCGGCAGCGGCACGAAACTCGGCGGCACCTTCGACGAACTCGGCGGCGTACTGGAACGCTGTGACCTCGACCTCGACGTCTGTCTGGACACCGCCCACATGTTCGCCGCGGGTTACGACCTCTCGACGCCCGAAGGCGTCGACGAGACCTTCGCCGAGTTCGACGAGGAGATCGGCCTCGAACACCTCGAATGCGTCCACCTCAACGACTCCAAACACGAGTGTGGGACCAACAAGGACGAACACGCCCACATCGGCGAGGGGCTCATCGGCGAGGGAGGCATGCGCGCGTTCGTCAACCACGACGCGGTCGAGGGGGTTCCGCTCGTCCTCGAAACGCCGACGGAGAACGGCAAATCCTACGAGTGGAACATCGAGCGCGTCCGGAAGTTCTACGAGGGCTGATTCGGCGCTCGCGTTCGGCCTGACGACCCGCGTCCCTTTTCAGTTCCGACGCCGAAACGTCGCCAATGCGTCGGTTCTCCGCCGAGTACCTCCGGGAGACGCGCGACGGCATGTGGGCCGACAGCCGCGAGGCCCTCGCCCCGCTGGACCTCGATTCCTGCGAGCGCGTCCTCGACGTCGGCTGTGGCGAGGGCGCGCTGACCCGCGTCCTCCGCGAGGAATCGGGCGGCGAGGTGGTCGGCTGTGACCGCGACCGCGAGTTGCTCCGGGAACTCGATGGCCCCGCCGTGCAGGCCGACGCCTACGACCTCCCTTTCGCCGATGACAGTTTCGACCTCGTAGTCTGTCAAGCGCTCCTCATCAACCTCCCTGACCCGGAGGCCGCGGTCCGGGAGTTCGCCCGTGTCGCCAGCGACCGGGTGGCCTGCATCGAACCCGACAACAGCGCCGTGGCCGTCGAATCGACCGTCGACGCCGAGGGGCGACTGGCCGCCCAGGCCCGCCGCCGCTACCTGCAGGGCATCGAGACGAACGTCGCGTTGGGCGCCGACGCCGCCGAAGTCCTCCGGGCGGCCGGCCTCGCGAACGTGACGACGACGCGCTACGACCAGACGCTGGCCGTCGAACCGCCTTACAGCGAGCGGGAAGTCGAAGCCGTCGGCCGGAAGGCAAGCGGCGCCGGTCTCCGAAAGCGCCGGGAAACGATGGCCGGCACCGAGGAGGAACTCGACGCACTCAGAAGCGAATGGCGCGAGATGGGCCGGGAGGCCGTCCGACAGATCCAGTCGGGCGAGTACCGCCGCCGGGAGACGGTACCGTTCTACGTCGCCGTCGGCGAGGTCTGATACTGTCGGACGTAATTTCGTGGATATATAAATCGCCGACGTGTCTCAGCCCCCGTCTCGGGGCATCTCGAATGAGACTGCGATTTGAGTAGTTACGTCCGATAGTATGATTACTCCGCGAACGACGACAGTTCCGCGTCCAGTCGGTCGATGTCGACCGAATCGACCACCTCTGCCGTCGCCGACCCGGCGGCTTCCTTGAGGCCGGTTCCGGTCGTGATGACGGCCACGTCGTCGTCGTTCGCGAGCGTGCCGGCCTCGGCGAGGAGTTGCGCGCCTGCCAGCGGAACCGCGGAGGAGGCCTCGACGGTCAGGCCCGCCTCGGTCGCTAACTCGTGTTGGGCCTCGCGAATCTCGTCGTCATCGACGGCGATGACCGCCCCGTCCGTTTCGCGGGCCGCGCGAAGCACCCGGTTCCCACTCGGCGGGTCCGCGTTGGCGATGGAGTAGGCGATGGTCTCGCCACCGCCGCCCTCGATAGGTGACACCGTTTCGGCGCCCGTCGCGAACGCCTCGGCAATCGGCGCACACGCCGCCGTCTGGACGAAGTAGAGCCGCGGCACGTCGTCGATGGCGCCGGCCGCCTCGAGTTCCCGCAGGGCCTTCCAGACGCCGCTGGCGTGGCCGCCGCTGCTGACCGGCATGACGATGGCATCCGGCGCCGTCGGCGCGAAGGCCTCGCAGATCTCCAGCGCCGTCGTCTTCTGGCCCGCCACGCGCAGGGGCACGTCCGAGTTGACGAAGGCGATATCGTGGGCCGCGCCCGCCTCCAGCGAGTCGCGATAGAGCCGGCCGTAGTCACCCCGAACGCGGCGAATTTCGGGTTCGAACTGTGCGATGACGCCGAGGCGTTCCTCGGGGATGTCGTCCGGCACGAGGACGACGCAGGGCAGGCCGAAGGATGCGGCGTAGGCCGCCATGCTCATCGCCATGTTGCCGTGGGAGACGGTCCCGACGGCGTCGATGGCGTGGTCGGACTCGTCTTCGAGACCGGCGTCGATGGCCGCCAGCGCCACGGCGCTCCCGCGGTCCTTGAAGCTCCCCGTCGGGTGCTGGCCCTCGACTTTCAGGTGGATTTTCGTCCCCGCGAAGCCGTCGAGTTCCGGCTCTCTGAGAAGGGGCGTTCCGCCTGCGGCGGCCGCGAGACGGCCGGGGGTCGGCATTCCGACCGGGAGGAGGGCCTCGTAGCGCCACAGTCCCGGCGCGTCGGTGACGTCGCTCCACTCGAAACCCTCCGGGTCGGTGTCGAGCCACAGCGGTTCGCCGCAGGTGCATCTGGCTCGGCGTTCTGTTGTTGTCCTGTCGCAGTCGTAGCAGACCCGTTGTAGTGGCATGGAAAATCGGGAGTATTGTCTGGTGGTTCGGTGCGTCGATATTTATAAACAGGAGTTGCTGGATGGTGTGTGATTTAAGTGGCCAAGCTTGGCGACCGCTTGACCGCGAACAGCCGGAAAGCCCTCGGCGGGTTCGCGG
>NZ_JAZKTR010000077.1:0-11387 GCF_036625485.1 Natronomonas sp.
TCCAGACGACGGCCGGGCCGCTGGCAGCCTTCACCGCCGAGGAAGTCGCCGAGGTCGCCGAGCGCGTCGAACCGACCTGAGCGAGGACCATTGCCCGTTTGAGGGGTCAGTGGCTCATCTGCCCTCGTACTCTGCTGTGTTGAATCGGTCAATATAGGCCCGGCAGTCGAGACCTACCCGCAATCTATCAGAAGTACCATGCTGAATACAGGGCGCGTCTCGGTCACGAATTGATTTGTCGCTCGAAGCCTGAACGACCGGTGTGTCCGAAGATCACCTCGGCTACGAGCCGATCGGGGTAATCCGCACAGCTTTCGAATCACCGGAGGGAATGCCGATCCAACCGGTCGGAGACGCTGCTGTAGAAGGGACTGTCGAACTCGAGGAAGCGTACGCAGATGGACTGCGGGATCTCGACGGATTTACGCATTGTATCTTGCTGTATCATTTTCATGCGTCTGACGACGCTGCTTCGATGGAGGTCGAACCGTTCCTCAATGACGAGAAACGGGGAGTCTTTGCGACGCGAGCCCCGCAGCGTCCGAATCCAATCGGCCTCTCTGTCGTCGAGATCGAATCTATTACAGATGAAACGGTAACCGTCAACGGTATCGATGTCGTCGATCAGACACCGTTGCTGGACATCAAGCCATTTGTTCCCGAGTTCGACGTTCCAGCTGACGTGGATACCGGGTGGCTCACCGCCTCGGAGTCGACGATTCACTCAAAAGAAGCCGACGAGCGGTTTCTGTGATCAGTAGTTGAGACTGGTCATCTCAATGTATAGCTAGTAACGCCCGACCGGATCAGTTGTGTGGATAATGGTCTTTCCTGAGCAAAATCGCAACTATAGCCACTATAACCGAGACCCCGCCGCAAAGACCTATTACATGGCGTATGATGACACCCGCAGTCGGATAATAACAGTCCTTATCTCCTGTCTGGTACAGAGTAGTATTGTAATGAATACCCAAGATAGCTCCACGAGTCGGATAGGATCACTCACCCAACTCCAGTGGCTAGCAGTTGTGCTAGTCGTCGTTACTGGTGTTCTCCACGTGTATGCTGGTCTCGTCGAGGGGCGGATTCCCGTTGCACTTGCAGGCGTCGGCTACGCTGGTGCACTTGTACTCTTTTTCTTCGACTACCGGCGGCGACTACTCTATTTGGTGGGGATTCCGTATACGGCCGTGCAATTCCCACTCTGGATCGTGGCCAAGTCAGAATACGGGATGGTCGACTACATTGACAAGGCGGTCCAAGTCGTCTTGATTCTCGTGTTGATCTATCTCTATCTGAACACACCATCCGAATCAGCCGGAAATACGGCAACGGCAGCGGACTGAGCAAGCGAATTCACGGGACGTTTACCACGCTCAGTTATCCCGAATCACCATAATTTTCACTCGGTTCACGCCGTCGAAGTCACGAAGTCGATAAGTTAATTCTCGAACACGTTCACCGGTCCCTTGGCAGAATAGGGACTCTAGACACCACTCCCCTTGGTGGGTGTGACTCGTGTTGAGAATCACGTCCTGATAGTCGTGTTGGACACCGTGGAGTTCCCCGATCACCTCGTGATGGCGGTAATCGAAGGCGACGAGCGCGATAACGTCGTCGCTGAGGTCTTCGAGTCGAGAATGTGACTCGATGTACTCCTGCATCGCCTCACGGACCGCCCGCGACCGATTGTCCAGTCCCTCGTCTTGCCAGACATGATCGAACTCCTCAACGACCGCATCCGGGATATTGAAACTCGTTCGCATATGGTCATACTCGGTGCCCAGGATACAAGAGTCCCGAGTATGACGGTTCCCCCAATTAGGTATTAACAACCGTTATTCGGCGCTCTTGCCGAGTTCAGGGTATGGGGATGGTTCCAGGAGACACGTTCGGGTTATTGCTCGGTGCGATCGCACTCGGGGCTGTCCACGGGGTTGAACCTGGTCATGGGTGGCCTGTTGCGGCCTCGTACGCGTTGGATCAGACGAACAAGTGGCTCTACGGCTTTGCGGCGAGTTTCATCCTTGGTGTCGGGCACCTCATCAGTAGTATCGCGATGGTTGGCGCGTTCTTCTACGCGAAATCCTATTTCAGTCTCACACAGATCAACGAACCACTCACTGTTCTGGGTGGTGTCCAGGCGGGCGGCCCGGTCAGTTTGATTGCAGGTGTCCTGCTCATCGGTCTCGGTATTCGAGAATATCACCACGGCCATTCGCATGGCGGTCACAAGACCGAACACTCTCACCAACACGAGAGTCCCAATCACGAGTCGGCAAAACACTCCGCACACGACCACAGCCACGGAGATAGCCACGACCATCTACAGTCTCAGGACGGCGAGAGACTCGTCTCTCGCCTGAAGCGCGTACTTCCATTCGTCGGTGGGAACTCACATGCACACGAGAGTTCTGATGCCGTTGCTGAAAGAGGATTGTTCGGAATCGCCTGGTTCGCTTTCCTGCTGGGGTTTGCTCACGAGGAAGAATTCGAGATTATCGCCCTCTGTGCCGGGTCTACCTACTGTCTCGAATTGATGAGCGCGTACGCCATCACGGTCATCGCCGGAATCGTCGGACTGACGATGTTGTTGATCGCGGGCTACGAGCGTTTTGAGGAGAAGGTTGAGCAGTACACGCCGTATCTTCCAGCGTTCTCCGCGGCTGCCCTCATCATTATGGGTGTTGGTTTCATCACCGGGGTATTCTAATCCAACTAACCGATTCGCAGGTTCAGTGGTCGGGTGGTCTCTCGGCTCCTACACGGAATGAATGAACCCATTATGCTGAACTCACCCTCTATATCTTGCACGCCGCGAAGAACATCTATCCAAACTAGTGGAATCGTCAGCGGTCGATAAGCATGTCTTTGACCTCCTCCCACGGCTGAAGCCGTGGGGTTTCGCCTCGTACTTTCTATAAACATCCGCCGAAGCGTGCAAAAAGCGGGCACGAAAGTGAGGTGTTCTAGTCGTCCGCCACCTCGATATCCCCGGGTGCGTCGACGTCCTCGGGGTCGACGACGTTGTCGGTCCAGGTCCCCCGGAGGAACCACGCGCCGGTCGTCAGCGCGCTGATGACGAAGGAGATGGCGACGGCGTACCAGACGCCGACGACGCCCCAGCCGAGGACGGTGATGAAGACGAAGGAAAGCGGGATGCGGAAGACCCACAGCTCCTGGACCGACAGCAGCATGGCGGTGCGCGTCGAGCCGGAGCCGCGGAAGCCGCCCAGCGTGATCTGGAAGACGCCCAGGAAGACGTAGGCGGGCCCGGCGATGCGGATGTAGGTGGCGCCGTATTCGATGACGGTTTCGGAGGCGGCCTCGCCGGGCGGGAGGAAGACGCCGGTGATGGCCTCCGCGAAGGGGTAGGCGGCGGCGACGACGACGAGGAAGATGCTGGCGACGGTGGCGCTGGCGAGGAGGACGGCGCGTCTGGCACGGTCGGGCTGTCGGGCCCCGAGGTTCTGGCCGACGACGGTCTCGGTGCCGCGGGCGAAGCCGAGCGCCGGTAGGAAGAGCAGGGAGGCCAGCCGGTTGACGATGCCGTAGGCGGCGACGGCGTCGTCGCCGGCCAGCGCGATGATGGCGGTCATAGCTGCGATGCCGCCCGACCGGAGGCCCTGTTCGGCGCCGGTCGGGGCGCCGATGTCGAGGATCTTCCTGACGGTGTCGGCCTTCAGGACGAAATCACTGGGGGAGGGCGAGAGGCCGACGTTGCCGAACAGCAGGAGGTACATCCCGATGCCGGCCGGGAAGAAGCGGGCGATGACGGTGGCGATCGCCGCGCCCATGACGCCGAAGCCCTCGAAGCCGGTGAGGGCGAATAGCTGGTTCTGGAGGGCTTCCATGCCGACCCACGCGAAGAGGGGGTTGTCGACGAACCCGAGGATGAGGAAGGGGTCGAGGACGACGTTGAGCGTCGCGCTGCCGGCCATCAGGTAGAGCGGGGTCCTCGTGTCGCCCCACCCGCGCATCAGCGCGTCGAAGATGAAGAACCAGAACATGAAGACGATACCGAGGAAGATGACGCGGGTGTAGTCGGTGGCGAAGGTGTGGGGGTCGGTCCCCGGCGTGGCGCCGATGAGTGCGAGCAGGTAGGGGGCGGCGACGTAGCCGACGGCGGCGAAGGCCACGGCCACGAGGGTGACGAACGAGATCGTCTGGCCGGCGACGTGGTGGGACTTGCGGAAATCGCCCGACCCCTTGTGCTGGGAGACCAGTACGGTCCCGGCGGTTGTGAGGCCGCCGCCGACCGAGACCATCAGGAAGACGATGGCCCACGAGTAGGAGAGGGCGGCGACGGCGTCGGCGCCCAACTGGCCGACCCAGAAGGTGTCGGCGAGGTTGTAGGCGACCTGTAGAACCTGCGAGCCGATGATTGGCGCGGACAGCACCAGGAGGGGTTTGAAAAGGTCGCCGTCGGTGACGTTGACCGACCGGTCTTTCATTCGGCGACCAGCCAGCCGTCGATGACGTCGCTGACCAGCGCCTCGTGGATGGTATCGACTGCGGTGTCGTGACCGAGGGTGACCCACCGGATGCGGGCGCCCTGGACCGCCGCGAGCAGGTGGGCGGCGGTTCGGGGGGCGTCGACGTTCCGGAAGCGGCCGGCGTCGATGCCGCGCTCGATGACGGCCGCCACGGTGGCGTGGACCTGCGCGTCGTTTTCGGCCAGTTGATCGCGGAACGTCTCGTTGTGGGGGGCTTGCGCGCGGAGCTCCAGCAGGGCGGTGTGGAACGCCCGGTGTTCCGAGCGGTTGCGCTCGTCGCCGAAGAGGAACCCCTCGACGAGGCCGACCAGTTGGTCCCGGGGGTCGGCGTCGGTGGTGTCGGCCCGCTCTTCGAAGCGTTCGAGGAGGTGTGCAAGCAGCGCGACGAGCAGGTCCTCCTTGGTGTCGAAGTGGTAGTGCAGAAGCGACTTGCTGCAGTCACACTCGTCGGCGATGTCCTGCATCGTCAGGGAAGCGTAGCCGTACTCACAGAGGGTCCGGTAGGTGGCCTCCATGATTCGCTCCCGCGTCTCCTCGACCATTATTGACTGACTAGTCAGTCGGCTTTTTAACGGTTGCGTGTAACGGCCGTCGCGGGCCCGTTCCGGCCGCTCAGGACGCATGATCATCCGTCCCTTGATCGGCCACATAATTTATGCGCGGAGCGTCGGGCAAACCGGGCATGAGGTTCAAAGCGACGGCATTAGCACTGCTAATGACCGTTTCGATGGTCAGCATGGCGGCTGCACCGGCGGCCGCAACCCAACAGGCAGACGGCGAAGCGTACAGTGGCGCGAACATCGAGTTCCAGACGACGGGTAACGCCGTGGCCGACTACGCGGTCGACGGGGACGTCATCGTCGAGAACGTGACGGTCCAGTCCGCGAGCGAGGCCGACAGCGGCGTCGATGCGGGACTGGAATCCACGACCGACATCGACGCGGCGGGTCTCGAGATCGATAGTCAGGCCCGCGCCAGCGCGACGATCAGCTCCGAGAGCGGCGCGGAGATGGAGGCCCACGACAACCAGCGCGGCGTGATGCAGGTCCGTGCCGACGGCGAGAGTCAGGTCGTCAACGTCAACGTCAGCGGTGAGGCCGAATCCGAAAGCGACGAGCGCGTCGTCGTCACCAAGGACGACGGCAGTCAGGGTACCTTCATCGTCGTCGGTGACGGCGAGGTCGTCGTCAACGACGAGGGCGAGGTCAACTCCGAACTCGAACAGGGCAGCGAACTGGTCTACCGGCAGTACGACGGCGAGCGGAGCGACGACGACGAGGAGACCGAGAAGATGATCGCCAACGGGACGGCGACCGCCGAGGTCTACGTCCAGCAGTCCGCCGAATCCGGCCAAGAGACCGCCGTCGAAGCCATCGAATACGGTGAGGACACGTCCGTCGAGGTCACCTCGTCGGCCGAAAACGAGGTCAACATGACCGTCGAGCGGACCCAAAGCGAAGGTAAGGTCGTCCTAACGACCGTCTCCGAGGAGGCCTTCGAGAACGCGGGCGACATCGAGGTCTACGTCGACGGCAACGCAGCCGCACAGGCCGATTCCTACAGCGCGGTCGAACAGTCCGCGATGGAGGGCGACCAGCCCCGATACTACGTCTCCCAATCCTCCAGCGCCGAGGCGACGACCGACGTGGCCATCGGTATCGACCACTTCTCGGCGCGGAACGTCCAGATGACGAGCGAGGACGAATCGACCGCCACCGAGGACGGATCGACGGCGACCGAGGGCGACTCGACCGACGAACAGAGCCCCGCCGACTCGCAGGGCGACGGTGCCGGCTTCGGCGCACTCGCGGCACTCGCGGCGCTGGCATCGGCGCTCGTCGCCGCCCGTCACCGGTAGGTCTTCTTTTCCCTTCGAAATCGCCCATCGAAACGGCCCAGCCAAACTAAGTGGTCACGCGGTGAGAATCAGATATGAACCGGTTGGTAAGTCTAGCCGTCGCCGCTGCGATGATCGCATGGTTGCTGATGATGCCGGCGGCCGCCGCGACCCAATCGCAGGTCACGCTGACCGTCTCGGTCGTCGACGGCAACGACGCGGCGATCGACGGCGCGACGGTCACGGCCTCGTGGGACGGCGGCGAGCGGACGGCGACGACTGCGAGTAACGGCCGTGCGTTCGTCGACGTCCCCGAGGGCGCCGACGTAACGCTCGAAGTCGACCACGAGGACTACACGCGTAACTTCCCCGTGATCGTCGAGGACGCGACCGAACAGGACGTGACGATGCGCGTCTCGCTGAAGGGCCAGGGCACCGTCGCGGTGACCGACGCCGAGGACGAACCACTCGCCAACGCGACCGTCGAATTCCGGAAGGACCGCCGACCGGTCGCTCGCGGCCAGACGGACGCCGACGGCCGCTTCGAGTCGGGAACGATAGAACAGGGTATCTACCGGATACGCGCTGTCAAACCCGGCTACTACCGGGAGACGATCACCGAGCGGGTCCGCGTCGATAGCAGCCACGCGATCTCGCTGGAACGCGGATCCGTTCGCCTCGAAGTCACCGTGGTCGACGACCACTTCGACCCGCCGCAGGAACTCGACGAGGCGTCAGTTCGCGTCGACGACGCCGACGGTGAAGTCGCGCGGGTCCGAGCCTCCGGCGGGACCGCCTCCCTCAGCGTGCCGGTGAACACCGAATACACGATCACCGTCGTGAAGGACAACTACACCAAATCCAGCGAGGAACTCCGGGTTCGGGAATCCGATGAGGCGATCGAAATCGCCGCCCAGCGTGTCCCAACGTTGACGGTCGAACGGCAGAACGAACAGGTCGTCGTCGGCGAATCGACGCGCCTCCGGGTCGTCAACTCCTACGGTGAGCCGCTGTCGAACATCACCGTCCAGCGGAACAACGAGACCGTCGGCGAAACCGACGCCAACGGCGAACTCACCGTCACCATCGAATCGGCCGGTGAAAACGAGTTCCGCGCGGTCAGCGACGACCTCGAGAGCGACCCCGTGGTGGTCACGGGCATCACGCCGGGCGACGAGGAGACGGCGACCGCCTCGCCGACCGACGGCACCCCTGACGGCCAAACCGATAGTGACGGCCCTGGCTTCGGGGCTGTCGTCGCCGTCCTCGCGCTCGTCGCCGTCGCGGTCGCCCTCCGGCGCTGACCGACGGCATCGCGGAGCCTTTTGTAGTCGCCCTGTGGACGTTTCGTCATGAACACGGCGGGCGACGCCGATACCGACCCCGATTCGGAGCAGGGCCTCCGTGGCACGGTCCGGCAGGTCCTCGCCCTGGAACGGGACGTACTCGTCCTCTCCGTGGCGATGTTCGCCTTCAGCCTTGGCTTCCAGATGACGAGTCGGTACGTCCCGCGGTACATGTCGGTTCTCGGTGCCGGCGCGGTCGCTATCGGCCTCTTCGGTACCTTCGGAAACCTGATTTCGGCGGTCTACCCGTATCCGGGCGGCGCGGTCTCGGACCGTATCGGTTCCCGCTTTGCGCTGACGCTTTTCGGCCTCGCCTCGACGGTCGGCTTCCTCGTCTGGCTCTTCGCCGACGCCTTCGGAACCGTCGTCGTCCCGCCGGTCGGAACGACAGTCGAGGTCTTCGGCTACGAGGTGGTCGTCGGTTGGCTCGACCCCGCGGTCATCCCGGTCGGAATCTTCCTCGGTCTCGTCTTCGCGCAGGGCTGGAAGTCCTTCGGTCTCGGCGCCACCTTCGCCATCGTCAAGCAGGCCGTCGCCCCAGACCAGTTGGCGACCGGGTTCGCGACGACCGAGACCGTCCGGCGGGCGGCCTTTCTGCTCGGCCCCCTGCTGGCGGCGGGCGTGTTGACGGTCTTCGCCTTCGAGACCGGCTTCCGGGTCATCCTCGCGGTCGCGGCGGCCTTCGGCTTCGGGGCGACGGTCGCCCAGCATCTCCTGTACGAGGTCGAGGAAGATAGCCTCGGCAAATCCTTCGAGGGCGTGGGGACCATCGTCGACGACCTCCGGTCGATGCCAGAGGAACTGCGGCCCTTACTCGTCGCCGATACCTTCGTCCGGTTCGCTAACGGCATGGTCTACGTCTTCTTCGTCATCGTCGTCACCGAGTTCCTCGCAGTCGGGGTCTCCCTGCCGCTGGTCGGCCGCCTGAGCCCCGACGCGTATTTCGGCGTTCTGCTGGCGATCGAGATGCTCGTCGCGCTGCTGGTGATGGTGCCGATATCGCGGCTCTCGCGTCGGGTCGGGCTCAAACCCGTCGTCGCCCTCGGCTTTGCGGTCTACGCCGTCTTCCCGGTCCTGCTTATAAATGCGCCGCCGAGTGCCGCCGTTCTCGCCCTGCTGTTCGCCTTCTCGGGACTCCGGTTTGCCGGTCTGCCCGCGCATAAGGCGCTCATCGTCGGCCCCGCCGAGCAGGGCGCTGGCGGGCGGGTAACCGGTTCCTACTACCTCGTCAGGAACGTCGTGGTCATTCCCTCGGCGGCTATCGGCGGCGCAATCTACGCCTTCTCGCCGGAGAGGGCATTCGCGACGGCGACCGCCGTCGGCGTCGTCGGCGTCCTGCTGTTCCTCGTCTTCGGGGAAGACTTCGAGGGAGCCGTCGCGAACGGTGGGTGACTATAACTCGCTGTCAGCGGCCATCTCGCGCAGTTCGGCGACGCGCGCTCGAATATCGTCAATCTCCCCGGAGTCGCGCTTGTCGTCGACGTGGCTGTACATCAGGCTCATCCGGTGGTTCGAACGCAACGGCTCCTCGTTGCGGTCGAGGAAGTCCCAGTAGAGCGCGTTGAACGGGCAGGCGTCGTCGCCGGTAGCTTTCGTCTTGTAGTAGGCGCAGTCCGCACAGTAGTCGGACATGTCGTCGACGTAGTTCGCCGAGGCGACGTACGGCTTGGTGGCGAAGACGCCGGCGCCGTACGAGCCCATCTCGACGACGTTCGGCGTCGTGACCCAGTGATAGGCGTCGACGTAGGTGGCGTGGAACCAGTCGTTGAGTTCCGCCGGGTCGACGCCCCACAGCGTCGCGAAGTTCGACAGCACCATCAGCCGCTGGATGTGGTGGGCGTAGCCCCGAGCGCGGACGTCGTCGACCGTCTCCGAGAGGCAGTTCATGTCGGTGTCGCCGTTCCAGTAGAACTCGAGCAGGGGGCGGTCCACGTCGAGTTGGCTGGCCGAGGCGAGGTCCGGCATCGTGTGGCGGTAGACGTGTCGGATGAACTCCCGCCAGCCGAGGACCTGCCTGATAAATCCCTCCACGGAGTTCAGCGGCAGGTCGCGTTCCCCGTAGGCCGCTTCGGTGGCCTCGATGACCTCGACGGGGTGGAGCAGGCCGAGGTTGATGGCGGGCGACAGGAGGGCGTGGGCCATCGCCCACTCCTCGGCGAGCATGGCGTCCTGATAGGGGCCGAACTCGGGGAGGCGTTCGTCGAGGAACTGTTCGAGGCGGGCGAGCGCGCCCTCGCGGGTGACCGGCCAGACGAACCCCTCGCTCTCGTCGCCGGGCGCGAAGGCCGACTCGCCCCAGACGTCGAACTCCTCGCCGACCCACTCGTGGACCGCCGCGACGTCGTCGCGACTCTCGAGGGGCGGTTTCGGCGGCGCTTCCCAGTCGTCGGGCGGGAACGCCCGGTTCTGCTCGTCGAAGTTCCACGCGCCGCCCTCGGGGTCGCCGCCGTCCATCAGGACGCCGCTTTCCCGGCGCATCCAGCGATAGAAGTTCTCGTGGCGGAACGAGTCGCCATCCTCGTCGGCCCACTCGTCGAACGCCTGCCGGGTGCTGACGAACAGTTCGTTCTCGACGACGCGGAGGTCGCCACCGGCCTCGTCGACCACCTCCCGGAGGCGGGTTTCGGCGCCGTGACTCGGCGGCCGCATCGTCACGAGCGTCGTTTCGGGGTGTCGGGCGAAGAACGCCGCCAGGCCCTCACCGAAGGTATCTGCTTTTATGTACGACACGTCGTGGCCCGCCGCTTCGAGGCGGTCACGGAACGCCCGCATCGCGCCGAAAACGAGTGTCAGCTTCTGGTGGTGGAAGGGTTTTCGCCGGGCGAAGTCGTGGGCTTCGACCAGCAGGACGCGGCGCCCGTCGGGCGCGCGGGCGAGGGGGCCGGATTCGGCGTTCAGGTGGGTGCCCAGCACCCACGGCACTTCGTCGTCGGAGAGGGCGTAGTCGGGTGGGTCGCCGACGAGGGGGCCGAGCATGCCGTCGCTTCCACCGCCAGCGGCTTAGTACGCCGGGCACGGTCCGTGGCTTGCCTCCTTCGGTCCGGCTACTCGTCGGAGGTGCCCTGCCGTTCGCGGACGCGGTCGTGGACGGAGAGTAACCGATACCGGGCGAGTACACCCGTCGCCAAAACTCCCATTTATCCCGCGAATAGGTGATTGAAACTCCACGTACGACGAAATAGCCGCTCCGTTAGGAGTTGAAGATGCGTAACTAGTATCGGTTACTGCGGGGACGAAATCTATATCAGGTATCAGTCCAACGGTGTATCTATGCCGATACAACGACGTCAGTTCCTCTCGGCGATGGGTGCCGGGGTACTCGCCAGCACGGCCGGGTGCGGACAGGTCATCGGAAGCGAGGACGACGTCCAGCCGGAGGTGGCCGGCGAAACGCTGACACTCACGACGACGACGAGCACCTACGACACTGGACTGCTCGACGAGATCCATACTGATTTCGAGGAGATGTACGGCGTGACCGTCGACGCAGTCGCGCAGGGAACCGGTGCCGCCCTCGAATCAGCTCGCAACGGGGACTCGGACGTAGTGATGGTCCACGCTCGCGGCCTCGAAGACGAGTTCATGCGCAACGGCTACGGCATCAACCGCCGCGATTTGATGTTCAACGACTTCGTCATCGTCGGCCCGGAGAACGACCCGGCGGGCATCCAGGGGATGGGGTCGGCGACCGAGGCGCTCACCGCCATC
>NZ_JAZKTR010000078.1:0-11337 GCF_036625485.1 Natronomonas sp.
GAAGGGACTGGGCCATCTCGACTACGAACTCGTCGCAGTCGACGACATCCCGGTCGACCCAGAGACCGGCAAGCGCAAGATGGTCGTGACCGACGAGTAGGCGGG
Organism: Natronomonas sp.; assembly: GCF_036625485.1. Lineage (GTDB taxonomy): Archaea > Halobacteriota > Halobacteria > Halobacteriales > Haloarculaceae > Natronomonas. Next base: position 106 of record NZ_JAZKTR010000078.1, read on the forward strand.
ATGGGCGTATTTAAACAGGGGTACGCCGAGCGCCCGATTCGGCATTTCAAGATTACTGTCGTCTGGGATGGGTCGTCACGGTACCGACACGACTTTGCCCCGGCCAGTCGAACCGTCGACAAATGCTATCGAGGCAGTTCGTCAGGGAGAATCCCGACGAGGTGCGGCGGGCGCTCGACACCAAGGGCGTCGACGTCGACCTCGACCGTATCCTCGACATCGACGAGGAGTGGCGCGACCTCAAAGCAGAGGGCGACAACCTCCGACACCAGCGCAACGAGGTCTCCAGCGAGATCGGCGAACTCAAACGCGAGGGGAAAGACGAGGCCGCCGAGGAGGCCATCGAGCGCTCCCAGGAACTGAAGGAGGAACTCGAAGCCGTCGAGGAGCGCGCCGAGGAACTCGAAGCCGAACTCGAGAAGGCGCTGCTCCGATTGCCGAACGTGCCGCATCCCGACGCGCCCGTGGGCGACGACGAATCGGACAACGTCGAAGCCGAGCGCTGGGGCTTCGATGACCGACGGGAATTGCCCGACGATGTGGTTCCCCACTACGACCTCGGTGAGGACCTCGAGATCCTCGACTTCGAGCGCGGCGCGAAGGTCTCGGGCGGCGGCTTCTACTTCGCGAAGGGCGAGGGCGCCCGACTGGAACACGCCCTGATTCAGTACATGCTGGAGCTCCACCGCGAGGAACACGACTACGTCGACGTCTTCCCGCCGATTCCGGTCAACTCGGCGTCGATGCGGGGGACGGGCCAGTTCCCGAAGTTCGTCGAGGACGCCTACCGCCTCGGCGGCGACAACGACGACCCCTACGACGACGACGACCTGTGGCTGCTGCCGACCGCGGAGGTACCGGTCACGAACATGTACCGCGACGAGATCCTGACCGACGACGACCTCCCCCTGAAGCATCAGGCCTACTCGCCGAACTTCCGGCGAGAGGCGGGCGAACACGGCACCGAGACGCGGGGCATCGTCCGGGTCCATCAGTTCAACAAGGTCGAGATGGTCAACTTCGTCCGGCCGGAGAACAGCTACGACCGCCTCGAAGGCTTGCTCGATGAGGCGACCGAAGTACTGGAACGTCTCGGTTTGCCCTACCACGTTCTGGAGATGTGTACTGGCGATATGGGCTTCACGCAGGCCAAGAAGTACGACATCGAGGTGTGGGCCCCCGGCGACGACATGGAAGACGGTCCCGACGTCGGCGGCCGGTGGCTCGAAGTCTCGTCGGTGTCGAACTTCGAGGACTTCCAGGCCCGGCGTGCGAAGATCCAGTACCGGCCCGAACAGCACGAGTCGGCCGAATACATCCACACCCTGAACGGCTCGGGGCTGGCGATTCCGCGCGTGATGGTCGCCATCCTCGAATACTACCAGAACGACGACGGCACGGTCACGGTGCCGGAACCGCTCCGGCCCTACATGGGCGGCCAAGAGCGCATCGAGGGCCACGAGTCGGTCGGCGAGTCGGCCCTCGGCGAAGCAGAGGGCGACGGCGAGTAATCGGACCGACCGGAACGTTGGGCGACGCGATTTTATAGGCCATTTCGCTATTCGCCGCGGCTGTCGGTGTAGGTCCGGACCTCCCGAATCCCACGCTCACCGATCTCGAACGCATCGACGAATCGGAACCAGACGTTGCCGTCGGTCCGCAGTAGGCGTCCCTCGGCGGCGACTCGATTGCCATCGGCCACGTAGACCGCATCGAGGGAGTGTTCGGTCTCGGTGTCGGGGCGGTCCGAGCGCATGAAGGAGACGAACTCCTCGCGACCCTCGAGGGTCATGTCGGGCCGCCGGTGGACGAACTCGGCGGCGAGGGCCTCACGTAACGCCTCGTAGTCGCCGTCGTCTATCGCGCGATAATACTCCCGGGCCAGCGCAGGACCGTCCATACCCGCGGTAGGGCCGCCGGACGGAAATACGCTGGCGGAGCGGCAGATTCCCGTCTCCACCTCGGGGCGAGCGACTTTTGCCGTCCGGCCGTCTGGTTCGAGTGTGGAACTCCACGTCCGCTACGAGGGCGACGACGACCCCGAGAAGTGTTCGGCCCGGAAACTCGCGCGGTTCGACCTCGCGGAACTCCATCACACGGCCCGCGAGACGCCGGCCGGCATCGTGCTGGACCCCTACGCCGAGCGGGCGCTGTCGCCTGCCGATGGGAAAGTGGACCGGCACGGCAGCGCGGCCGACCGCCTCGTGGCCCTCGATTGCTCGTGGGAGACCGCCGAGAAGGAGGCGTTCAAACTCGACGGCCCGCATCGCGCGCTGCCGTTCCTCGTCGCCGGCAATCCGGTCAACTACGGGACGCCGTTCCAGCTCAACACGGTCGAGGCCTTCGCGGGCGCGCTCTGTATTCTCGGCCACCGCGAGCAGGCCGAGGAGATCCTCGGCAAGTTCCGGTGGGGCCACACCTTCCTCGAGTTGAACGAGGAGCCGCTCTCGCGGTACGCCGACTGTGCGGATTCGGCGGAGGTCGTCGCCGTCCAAGAGGAGTACCTCGAAGCCGGCGAGTAGACCGCCGACGTGGCCGAAACGGCCCACTCGCGGCGAACGGTTAGGTTTATCCGCCCGCGTTGATTCCCTACGCATATGGCTAAGTTCGACCCGGCTGAGGACCGCACCCTCGAGAAGATGATCTGCATGCGCTGTAACGCCCGAAATCCCAAGCGGGCCGACCAGTGCCGCAAGTGCGGCTACAAGAACCTTCGCCCGAAAGCGAAGGAACGCCGCGCCGCATAGAGCGTTTTTCGTCTTTTCGCCTCGATTCGACTCGCGTAGCGGTCGCGCTACCGCCGCCCCGTTCAGTCGTCGGGATATTTCGGCTTGCGCTTTTCTGCTCGCTGGAGTGCCGTCTCGACGACGTCACGAACGTCGCCGTGGAACGTCTCTCCGTGGCCGGCGTACATGTCTTCGACGCCGTCGGGCATCCGTTCCAGGACGGTCCGGATGCTTTCGATGAGCCGTTCGCGGGATTGGCCGGCCATGTCGGTCCGGCCGAAACTGCCGTAGTCGAAGGCGCCGTCGTCGTGGACCACGACGTCGCCGCTGAACAGGGTCGTCTCCGAGACGAAGGAGACGTGGTCGTCGGCGTGGCCGGGCGTGTAGATCACGTCGAAGGCCTCGTCGCCCATGAATACCTGATCGCCGTCTTCGAGTTCGGTCGTCCGGCGGGGATGCTCGCCGTAGGCGTACAGCGGCGCGTCGAAGGCGTCGAGGACGGCATCGAGCTGGGCGACGTGGTCGCCGTGCTGGTGGGTCAACACGACGGCGTCCAGTTCGTCCGTATAGCCCTCGATGACGTCGACGACGCCTTCCATCGCGCCCGCGTCGACGAGGACGGTCCGTTCGCCTTCGACGAGATAGGCGTTACAGGTGAAAGTATCCGCGTTGGCAGTCACGTTCGTGACGTTCATATCGAGCGGGTGGACCGCCGCCGTAATCACGTTGGCGGCTACGTGGTGTCACTGCCGCGTTCGGCAATCCGCCGCCGCTCCGTGTGAACGACAACCGTGGGTCGGCGTGGCGCTTAACTCGGAGGAGCCGTTAGCATCGCGTACGCATGGGCTTCGGCAGTTACGACGAAACCGAACAGGACAACCAGCAACTCGACACCGACGACATCGAGGAACGCGACCAGTCCACGTTGCCGACCCACGACGGCGACATCGAGTTCGAATACGAGGACGCCTCCAGCGAGGACCTCCTGGAGGCCTACCAGGAGTTCCAGAACCAGTGAAACCCGGGCGACGGGCGCTGGGTATCGCCGAATCGTATCGGGGGACCGACGACGGGGACGCGAGGAGTACGCTCGCTGGCGTGGTCGTGCGTGTCGACCGGACGGTCGACGATTTCGTTTTTAATACGTGTACCGTCGGCGGCCGCGACGCGACCGAGGCCATCATCGACTGCTGGCAGCGACTCGACCGCCCGGACGTTCAGTACTGTTTTCTCGCCGGCGTCGCGCCCGCGTGGTACAACATCGTCGACATCGACGCTCTCGCCGAAGCCATCGACCGTCCCGTCATCGCGGTGACGTTCGAGGAAAGCGAGGGACTCGGCGAGGCCATCCGTACAGCCTTCGACGGCGACGAACGGGCCATGCGCCTCGATACCTACGAGGCGCTTCCGGAGCGACGGCGGCTCGAGACCGACGGCCACGGCGGCGACCTCTTCGTTCGGAGCGTCGGTCTCGATGCCGAAACGGCCGAGACGGTCGTCCGGGCCTACACCTACGAGCACCGACCGGAACCGCTCCGAGTCGCAAAGCGGGCGGCCCAGCGAGCGGACGCTGCCTGCGACGTCTTCCGGCGAGATTAACTTGCGGCGGGTCGACCGACCACCATGAGCGACGACATCGCGGTCACGGAGTGTACGCGGTGTGAGGAGCTGTGTGCCTCCCGGAGCCGCATCGTCAACGGCGTCGGCCCCGAGGACGCGGAATTACTCTTCGTCGGCGAGGCGCCGGGCGAAAACGAGGACGAGCAGGGCGAACCCTTCGTCGGCCGGTCGGGCGACGTTCTCGACGACGCCCTCCGTGACCGGGGGCTGGCCCGCCGGGACGTGCGAATCACCAACTGTGTGCGGTGTCGGCCGCCGGACAACCGGGACCCCACGGTCGAGGAACTGGCGAACTGTCGGGAGTATCTGGAACAGGAGATCGACGCGGTCGACCCGACTGTCGTCGTCACGCTGGGGAAAGTACCATCCGAACACCTGCTGGAGCGGTCGGTCGCGGTCACGAAGGAGGCTGGAGGGCTCCACGATGCCCGTATCGCGGGTGAAGCGCGTCGCGTGCTGGTGTGTGTTCACCCGGCAGCGACGCTGTACGACCCGAGTCAGCGAGAAACGTTCGGGAAGGCGCTTGACGAGGCGGTCGCACTCATCGACGACGATGGAAACGGACAGTCGCGGTTAGGCGAATTCTAGCGGTCGCCGAATCCGAGCCACTTGTTGCCGTTGCCGAGGTCGCGGAGGGTGTCGATGAAGCCCTTCTTCTCGTGTTCGCTCGGACGCAGGCGGGCACGCAGACGCGAGGAGATCATCTCCACCGAGAGGACGATGAAGATGACCATGATGATAGCGGCCATCCCCTTGCCGAACTCCAGGAAGCCGAAGAACCGCTCGTTCAGATAGAGACCGATACCGCCGGCCCCGACGACACCGAGGGAGACGGCGATACGGACGTTGATCTCGAAGATGTACAGCGTCCACGCGATAAATGAGGTGAACACCTGACTCAACATCCCGAAGACGACCCGCTGGGAACCGGAGGAACCGGTCGAGCCGATGGCTTCGATGGGGCCGTCGTCGATCTCTTCGAGTTCGTCGGTGAACAGCCGACCGAGGTTGCCGACCGTGTCCGTCGCGACGGCCATGAGCGCCCCGACGGGGCCGAGACCGGCCAGCGGAATGTAGATGAGTACCCACACCAGCGCCGGGATGGCGCGGATGGTCGACATAGTCCCGCGGAAGATGAAGTTGAAGGGGAACGGGGTGACGCGCTCGCTGCCGAGAACGCCGAAAAGTAGCGCGAGCGGGAACCCGAGTACGGTCCCACAGAACCCGATGGCGATCGTGATGACCGACAGGCCGACGAGGCCGTCCTGTTGCTGGAGGCTCTCGATGAACGTCCACGGACGGATGAGACTCTCCCAGATCGCACGAGGCCCCTCGATCTCGTTCCGACTCGTATAGGTCGTGAAGTCGACGAAGTTCGGCGGCAGGAAGTCGACGAGCGACCCGATAAAGCCGGGGAACGTCCGAACGATATCGGCGAGACGGAAGCCGATGAACGTCATCCCCGCAGCGGTGACGATACCGAGCAGGACGACGCCGAGAGCCAGCAGAATCCGGCGGACTCGCTGATTACGTTCGATTCGCGCGAGCGTCTCGTCCACCGTCGTAGTACCGCTCTCCTCGGCGGGTTCTCCGCTCATGCGCTCAGAACCTCCGTCGGGTCGTCGCCGCCTTCACCGTAGTAGATGTCGTCGACGGCTTCCATCGTGAGGTCCTCTTCGGTCCCGTCGAAGACGACCTTGCCGTCGCGGATGCCGATGAAGCGGTCGCCGAACTCGCGGCCGATGTTCACCTGGTGGAGACTCGCGATGGTCGTGAGGTTTCGCTCCTTGGCGGCCGAGCGCATGTAGCCCATCACTTCGGTCGCAGCCTTCGGGTCGAGACTGGCGACCGGTTCGTCGGCGAGCAGGAGCGCCGGGTTCTGGACGAGCGCACGAGCGATGCCGACGCGCTGTTTCTGACCGCCCGACATCGACCCGGTACGCTGTTCGGCCTCCGACAGCAGACCGACGGTATCGAGGGCATCCAGCGCGGCATGTTTGTCATCCTCGTCGTACCACGTCAGCATGCTTTCGAGAAGGCCTGCACGCGAGAGCGCGCCCGTCAACGCGTTGCGATAGGCGCTCATGCTCTCGATGACGTAATGTAGTTGAAAGACCATCGCCACGTCGCTCCGGCGTCCATGGACCTCCTCACCGTTTATACGGACCGACCCTTCGGTCGGTGTCGTCAGACCGTTGAGGATCCTGAGGAGGGTTGATTTACCGGCTCCGGACGGGCCGAGGACGACGACGAACTCCCCCTGTTCGATTTCGAAGGAAATGTCTTCGAGTGCGACCACGTCCTCACCGTACGTTTTTCGCAAATTCTGTACGGAAACAGCAGGCATTAGAATCAGTTTCCAGAGTTGAACGTATGAGGGTTGCGAACTCTACTCAGACCCTTCGTCGAGCAGGTCGGACTCGACGCCGAGGTCGTTGGCGACGTCGATGACCGGCTGGTAGGTCTCCAGATCGGCCTCGCGGACGTCGCCGAACCAGAGGTCGTCCTCGGTGCCTTCCTCACCGTCCGCGCCGTAGTAGATCTCGTCGGGCGCCTCCTCGAAGGCCGAGACCAGCATGTCGGCCTTCTCGTCGGAGAGTTCCGGGCTGACGACGATGGGGGCACGCGGGATGTCGGAGGTCTGTTCGACTTCCTTGATACCTTCCTTGTAATCGCCCGCCTCGTAGTCCCACGTGATGAACCGACCGACGCCAGCGGCGTCGACCTGCCCTTCTTTGAGGGCCTCGAAGGCCTGTGCGTGGCTCGACCACGTCGCGTTGAAGTCGGCGCCGTCGTCGCTCATCGGCGCGTCGCCGATGTTCAGGCCGGCCTGCTGGAGCATGTACAGCGGGTACAGCGAACCGCTGGCGCTCGTCGTCGCTGCGAAGGCGATGTCCTTGCCTTCGAGGTCCGCCGGCTCCTCGATGTTCGAGTCCTCGTTGGTCACGATGACCGAGAAGTAGGTCCACCCACCGTAGGCGTACCGCTGGAGAGCGATCTCACACTGGTCGCCCTTGACGCCGAGTGCGGCCGCGAACGGCCCCGTCTCGGCGATTTCGGCGTTGCCCTCGCCGAGCGCACGGAGCACCGCCGAGTAGTTGTTCGCGTACTGTAGTTCGACCTCGACGTCGTCTTCGACCTGTTCGGCGAGATACTCACGAACCGGCTCGTACTGGGACTCCATGTAGTCCTGCGGTTCGGTCGGGGACATCACGAACGTGAGTGTCCCATCGCCGTACGGCTGTGATCCGAACTCGCCGATACAGCCCGCGGTGGCGGTCAATCCTGCGGCACCGATTGCACCAGTTGACTTGAGGAAGTTTCGACGCTCCATAATACCTCTGACGAACTTTGTAAGATATGCGTGTAAAATCTTTCTATGCGTTGTCAGCTGATTTTTACGGTGTGATACGTGTCACGTGACTTCTATACGGACGGTCGTAACGGTTTATCGGTAATCGACGACCTGAACGGACGATTCCAGTAAATGACTACAACCGTCCGTATCAGCAATGGAAACCCACTTCCCCTGCGGTCGCACATCTACGAACATGAGCACCACCCAGCGGACCGCCGAAATCGTCCTCGTCGACTACGGACTCGGCAACCTCCGTAGCGTGACGAAGGGGCTGGAACGTGCGGGCGCCGAGCCCACGATCACCGACGACCCCGCGGATTTCGACGCCGCCGACGGCATCGTCCTGCCGGGCGTCGGCGCATTCAGCGAGGGCATGGACAACGCCGGCCCGTTCCGCGAGGCGCTCGTCGATGCGGCCGCCGAAGGCAAACCGCTCTTCGGCATCTGTCTTGGGATGCAGATGCTCCTTACATCGAGCGAAGAGGCCGAACGCGTCGGTCAAGGCGACGTCGAGGGACTTGATCTCGTCCCCGGGACCAACGTCCGCTTTGCCGAGGGCCAGAAGGTCCCGCACATGGGCTGGAATGAACTCAACGTCCAGCGCGACCACCCCCTCGCTGAGGGCATCGACGGCGAATACGCCTACTTCGTCCACTCCTACTACGCCGACCCCGACGACGACGAGGCCGTCGTCGCCAGCACGGACTACGGCATCGAGTTCCCCGCCATCGTTGCCAACGAGGCGGGCAACGTCTTCGGCACGCAGTTCCACCCCGAGAAATCCGGCGAGACGGGGCTTCGAATCCTACGGAACTTCGTGGACTACTGTCTGGAGTAACGCGAGCGACCACCGGGAGCGAGCGCCTTTTTGATCGAAGTTTTTCGAGGAGTGGTCGCGCGAAGCGCGACCCGACGATGAAAAAGTTCGGGTGAGACGGGGCTTCGCATCCTGCGGAACTTCGTGGATCACTGTCGAATAGTAGCCGCACGCCTGCGCCGCGCGGGCAGCGGGCTTTGCCCGCAATCCAACCGTCGTGGTCGTTCGAAAGGCGCTTCGCGCCTTTCGTGATGCCGTCAGAATCCTCTGGATTCTGACTGCAAGCGGGAAATCTTCGATTTCCCGCAATGACGAGAGAGCGAAACTCTCGAACCACGGCCTGTGGCCGCCACGCACGGGACCGACCCCATCCGACGCCGTCGCGAACGCGTGGCTACGTGAGGAATTCCGGTCCCCATCTTCGAGCCGATGAGACGACGCTGTCGCCGTTCACACGAGGAGTGGTGCCGCGACTGCCGCACCGATAAGGAGCATCGACAGTAAGGCTGCCGCAACGACGAGTAGCGGGAGGGCTTCGTGCTGCATACAGCGTGTCGTTCTATCGGATTTCCCTTATAAACGACGAAGGCTCAAACGGGCGTTTTACCGATGGCTGATGTCAGTCCGTTCGAACCGGCGGCCGTGAGGCCTCATACGGCTCGTTGTATCCTTTTACCGGTGAGCGCCGAGTCCTGCCGGGCGCTCGCCGGTAATTCCTTACACCAATCCGTATCAGAAGTCGAGGTCGAACTGCTCGTGTTCGGCGACCGTGTTCAGGACGACCGAGGTGTTGGACTCCTTGATGTCGGGGTCGATGAGCAGTTCCTTGATCTGCTCGTTCATGTGGTCGGTGTCGGTGAACTTGCCGATGGCGATGATGTCGTGGTCGCCGGTGACCTCGTAGACCGAGACCATGTGTTTGTGGTCCGCGAGGCGGTCGGTGATCTCGGGGAGGGCGCTCCCCTCGACTTTCATCTGGATGACCGCGGTCACGTCGTAGCCGAGCTCGCCGTAGTCGATCTCGGGGCTGTATCCCTGGATGATGCCCTGGTCTTCGAGGTCGGAGATGTGGTTCGAGACGGTCGTCACCGACACGTCGAGGTCCTCGCCGAGCGAGCGAAGCGAAGCGCGTCCGTCGGCCAATAGCGCGTTTACCAACTTGCGGTCGAGATTTTCGTACGTCATTACACCTCGTTATGTCCCGGGGGGTTTAGAAATTTACGAATATTCATTTTCGCAGCGATAGACGGAAGGTTTGCGCAAAGGAGCAAGGCTTTAGTAGTGGCACTCATCGAAACAGGTGACGAGAAAGATGACGAACGAAAACGTAGCCACTGACGGTGGCCTTTCCCCGGAAGAACAGCGCGTCCTCGAGGAGATCGAGGAGAAGAACGTCGATTTCCTGCGCCTGCAGTTTACGGACATCCTCGGCACGGTCAAGAACGTCTCGGTCCCGGCCGAGCAGACGGAGAAGGCCTTCACTGAAGGCATCTACTTCGACGGCTCCTCCATCGAGGGGTTCGTCCGCATCCAGGAATCCGACATGCGGCTCATGCCCGACCCGACCACGTTCGCGATCCTCCCGTGGCGTGACCGCGAGCAGGGCGCCTCCGCGCGGATGATCTGTGACATCTACGACACTTCCACGGGCGAGCCCTTCAAGGGCGACCCGCGCCGCATCCTGAAGAACGCGCTACAGCGCGCCCACGACATGGGCTACAAGGTCAACGCCGCGCCCGAACCCGAGTTCTTCCTCTTCGAGGAAGACGAGGACGGCCGCGCGACGACCAAGACGAACGACGCCGGCGGCTACTTCGACCTCGCGCCGAAGGACCTCGCCTCCGACGTGCGCCGCGACATCATCTACGGCCTCGAAGACATGGGCTTCGAGATCGAGGCCAGCCACCACGAGGTCGCCCGCGGCCAGCACGAGATCAACTTCGAGTACGACGACGCCCTGACCACCGCTGACAACGTCGGTACCTTCCGCACCGTCGTCCGTGCCATCGCCGCCCAGCACGACCTTCACGCGACGTTCATGCCGAAGCCCATCCCGAAGATCAACGGCTCCGGGATGCACACTCACCTCTCGCTTTTCACCGAGGACGGCGAGAACGCCTTCCACGACGAGGACGACGAGTTCAACCTCAGCGAGACGGCCAAGCAGTTCACCGCCGGCATCCTCGAACACGCACCCGCGGTGACGGCAGTCACCGACCCGACCGTGAACTCCTACAAGCGCCTCGTGCCCGGCTACGAAGCGCCGGTCTACATCGCGTGGTCGGACCGCAACCGCTCGGCGCTCATCCGGAAGCCGGCCGCCCGCGTCCCGGCCGCCTCCCGTATCGAGGCCCGCTTCCCGGACCCGTCGTGTAACCCCTACCTCGCCTTTGCGGCGCTCATCCACGCCGGCCTCGACGGCATCGAGAAGGAACTCGACTGCCCCGACCCCGTCCGCGAGAACATCTACGACTTCGACGAGCAGAAACGCGAGGAATACGGCATCGACACCCTCCCGAGCAACCTCGGCGAGGCCGTCGAAGAACTCGAGAACGACGAGGTCATCCTCGACGCCCTCGGCGAACACATCGCCGACAAGTTCATCGAGGCCAAAACCCAGGAGTTCGAGGAGTACCTCGTCGACGTCTCCCAGTGGGAACTCGACCGGTACCTCGAGACCTTCTAGGCCACTTTTTGCACGAGAACGCGGG
>NZ_JAZKTR010000079.1:0-11320 GCF_036625485.1 Natronomonas sp.
TCGATAGGCAGAATATCAGCGGCTATAGATCTTCTAGCCGTGTATTAGCGGATTGGCGTGTAGGTTCTCGCGCCACCGTCCGAATTTTTGGACTCGACGGGCAGCCGGAAGATTCGACCCGATCTGCTGTACATGCGGTCACGCCAACTGTTGTAAGAACCACGCTTCGTTCCTCTCACGAGGAGCTGTACCTGCTAGCGAAACAGATTTAGTAAGACGCACGTAATACTAACGTATGTCCGGAGCAGCTACCGAAAACGATGGCGACGATGAGATAGTTACGGTGAACTTCAAGGTCACACAGTCGTTCCTCGATGAGATAGACGGGACATGGCAGGGGCGCGGCTTCAACAGTCGGAGCGAGTTCATCCGGTATACACTGCGCGATGCAATCGAGTTCCCGACGTTCGACCGCGACGAACTCGTAGCGCTCCTCGAAGCGGAAGAGGATATCCGCGAGGGGCGGACGATGAGCGCCGAAGAGGTCCGAGAGCGGTTCGGCACGGACGGCGATGAGTGACGGCGACTGGACGTGGGAACTCGCCTCGAAAGCACAGGATGATCTCCAACCGGATTTCGTTCCCCAGAATGCCGAAGGCCTCGTCTGGAGAAAGCCCTTCCAATTCGAGATGGGGAGTGAATCGAGACTGAGCCATGCTACCAATACGTACCCTACATTCATTAACTGTACTTCCAGACCGCCCGCGGGAGGCTGAGACGTTTGCAAGATACTCGGCAATATCTCTACGACTGAAGGTCTCGACAAGGCTTTACCACCGGTGGCGTGCGTTCATTTTTCTTTCACGCTGGATTGGCCTGACTAGCCGCTCGGTCGAGCCTGCGTATCGACCGCCTGAATCCCTACCAATTCCGATAGATATTCTGAGCGGCGTGCAAGATGGAGGGCGCGAGTCTTGGACTCTACTCAAACTGCTTGGACGGAACCGAATCGGCCGGTATAGGGAGTATATTTATCGTTTGGAATCGTTCTTGTCGCCAACGGGCATTCAGTCCGCAGTCTCGACGGGCCTCGTCATTGAGCTACAATCAGAACAGGTGCGTATTTCCTCGCTTAAAAGCCTCGAATTTGTCGTTTCGAGAGCCTGAGTAGCAGCTGTTACGGAAGTATCAGGTACAGAATCGGTGACACCTACTCACTGAAACTTTCGGAGGGGTAGATTCGAACCTCATCGCCGGTCAGGACCACCCGGTGCCCCCAGATGCGTGTACTCAGATAGACCGGGTGGTCAGTCCATTGGATGTCTTCGAAGACGTCAGGGTTGACCCAATCAACGAGCGTTGTCGGTTTCTCGAACGCATCGATATTGATAGCATGGAAGGCATTTACGATCGCCTCGCTCATCTCCTCTTCACTACTGAGCGAGTAGGCCACTAAATAATCTAACTCCCGCTCGTTCAGCAGCGGTAAGGAGGACATACTAAGAGTTAGGTACTTGCACATAATAAGTTCTAGCCTGACACACCATGCAATTTATAGAATATTCTTGGTAAAAATTAGCCGACAGTTACGCTTCAAATCAACCGTTTTCGGAGCTGCGAACGCGATTGTAAGCTGGATGGCGGATGGACAACGGCATCGTTATCCCGATACAAGCCATAGTATAGATAATGGTTCCCTCCAACAACCACGCTGAGCGGCAGCTGCCTCACAAGGCAACGCTCTATTGTCCGACTTGTACCCACGAAAGTTGCATTAATGGAGACTGGATCATCCACGTCCACTCCACCCATCTCGACTACGAATGTCCCGAATGTGGACATACGATCCAGTCTCGTTCAGATGAACCAGATATGATTACACCCGCGTAGAGAAATACCTCAGTTCAGGGACGTTAATTGACAGATCGGTAGCCAACAGACGGCATTTCTCAAGAGTTGATGTACCGGTGTCTGCGCAAAATCACCCGTAACGGACTGCTGAACCCATACTCTGTATCTTGCACGCCACTTGTGGTAGGAATCAGGTATGTTGCCACAGGTTCCGTTACATCGCTCACCTGCATCGACCGAACCAGTCGTACATTGGTTCGGGGACAAAACGGATTGGATAGATCGTGTTACCGGCCACTTCCTGACGCCTGTGTGAGACTCTATAACACCCACCATCGTCTCGCGGCTACGCCGCTCGATCGGTCGAGGGTTCCCTCCGGTCACCCTCGCGCATCTCTAAACACTTATCCGCCCGCCTTGGCTTAACTCGGGCATGAGCGATATCGTTGTCACGCTGCCGGACGGCTCCGAACTCGAACTCGAGTCGGGGGCCACCGTAGAGGACGCGGCCTACGAGATCGGACCGGGCCTCGGCAAGGACACCGTAGCGGGCGTCGTCGACGGCGACCTCGTCTCGAAGTACGACGAACTCGAGGACGGCGCGGAACTCGTCATCGTCACCGACCAGAGCGACGAGTACCTGCAGGTGCTGCGACACTCCGCGGCCCACGTCTTCGCGCAGGCACTGCAGCGTCTGCACCCCGAGGCGAAACTGGCCATCGGCCCGCCGACCGAGGAGGGGTTCTACTACGACGTGACGAACGTCGACCTCGACGCCGACGACCTCGAGGACATCGAGGCGGAGATGTACGACATCATCGAGGCCGACTACGACATCGAGCGCGTCGAGCGCTCCCGCGAGGAAGCCCTCGACCTCTACGAGGACAACCGCTACAAGCAGGAGATCCTCGCAGAGGAAGCCGCCGGCGAGGAGACCGTCTCCTTCTACGTGCAGGACGACTGGCAGGACCTCTGTCAGGGCCCCCACGTCGAGTCGACGGGCGAGATCGGCGCCGTCGAACTGCTGAACATCGCCTCCGCCTACTGGCGCGGCGACGAGGAGAACGAACAGCTCACCCGCGTCTACGGGACGGCCTTCGAGTCCGAGAAGGACCTCGAAGCCTTCCTCGAACGTCGCGAGGAGGCCAAGGAACGCGACCACCGGAAACTCGGCCAGGAACTCGACCTGTTCTCGATTCCCGAAACGACGGGGCCGGGGCTGCCGCTATATCACCCCAACGGCAAGCGAATCCTCCGGGAACTGGAGGGGTTCGTCGACCAACTGAACGACGACGAGGGCTACGAGTTCGTCGAGACGCCGCATCTCTTCCGGACGGAACTCTGGAAGAAGTCCGGCCACTACGACAACTACGTCGACGACATGTTCCTCCTCGACGTCAACGAGGAGGAATACGGTCTCAAGCCGATGAACTGCCCCGGTCACGCGACCATCTTCGATCAGGGCAACTGGTCGTATCGCGACCTGCCCATCCGCTACGCCGAGAACGGGAAGGTCTACCGCAAGGAACAGCGCGGCGAACTATCGGGCCTCTCGCGGGTGTGGGCCTTCACCATCGACGACGGCCACCTGTTCGTCAAGCCGGAATCCATCGAGCGGGAGGTCAACACCATCATGGACCAGATCAACGAGGTCCTCGACACGTTCGACCTCGATTACGAGGTGGCCCTCGCGACGCGCCCCGAGAAGTCCGTCGGCAGCGACGAGATCTGGGAGCAAGCCGAGAACCAGCTACGGTCGGTCCTCCAGGACAGCGGCATGGATTACGACATCGAGTCGGGCGACGGCGCCTTCTACGGCCCGAAGATCGACTTCGCCTTCGAAGACGCGCTGGGGCGCAAGTGGGATGGCCCGACGGTTCAACTCGACTTCAACATGCCCGAGCGGTTCGACCTCTCGTATACGGGCGAGGACAACGAGGAACACCGCCCGGTCATGATCCACCGCGCTCTCTACGGCAGTTACGAGCGCTTCTTCATGGTGCTCGTCGAGCACTTCAACGGCAACTTCCCGACGTGGCTGGCGCCCGAGCAGGTGCGCATCCTGCCCGTCTCCGACGACAACATCGGCTACGCCAAGCAACTCAAGAACCGCTATCTCGGCGATTTCCGCGTCGAGATCGAGGACCGCTCGTGGACGGTCGGCAAGAAGATCCAGACCGCCCACGACGACCGCGTCCCCTACATGCTCGTCGTCGGCGACAACGAGGAAGAGGCCGGCACCGTCTCGGTCCGTGACCGCTTCGAGAACGAGAAGAAGGACGTCGAAGTCGATGCGTTCCGGGAACACCTCGAATCCGAGATCGACGACAAACGGGTCGAACCCGACTTCATCAACGAGTAGCGCAACTACTCCTCTTTGTCCTCGTCTTCTTCTTTGATCTCCTCGAGTTCGGCCTCGATTTCGGGGTCCGAGGAGGGGGCGTCGGCCTCCGTGTCGGCCGCTGCTGGTTCGGCTTCACCCTCCGCACCGGTTTCGGACTTCAGCGTCTCCAGTTCGGCCTCGACTTCGCCCTCGCGGCGCATCTCTTCGAGTTCCTGGTCGATCTCGTCGCCGTCCGAAAGCGCGCTCTCGAAGGCCCCGCTTTCCTCGAGTTCGTCCATCGCGGCCGAGCGGGCTTCCATCTCCTCGGTCTGTTCGCGGGCCCGCTCGATGGAGCGGTTGATGTTCTCCATCTCGTCGCCGGCGCCGGTCATGGCCTCGCTGACGCGGGCGCTCGCCTTGGCGGCGTCATGGCGGGCCTTCATCGTCTCCTTTTCGGTGCGGAACCGCTGAATCCGGCTCTGCAGTTCGTTCTTCTTCTCGACGAGGTTGTCCTGCGTGTTCTGGAGGTTGGCGATCTGTGCCTCGAGGTCCTCGATCTGGGACATCTTCTGTTTCTTCTTCTCGAGAGCCTTCCGCGCGAGGTCGTCCCGGCCCTGCTCGACGGCCTGTCTGGCCTGCTTGTTGTGTTTGTCGACGTTCTCCTCGAGGCGGCGTTTCTGGATTTCGAGGCGCTTCTTCTGCGTCGTCAGATCGGCGATGCCCTGTTTGACGTTCTGGAGTTCGTCACGCAACTGCTCGTAGGAGTAATCGAGCGTCTCGTGGGGGTCTTCAGCACGGTTCAACAGCGCGTTCACTTTCGACCGGATGACGTAGGAGGCCCGCGAGAGGATACCCATACCCGGCTATTGTGCGTCACGGCCCTTAAAACGCTACGCGGCCGACCGGACACGCTCAAGTCGGCGTGCCCCGAAGGCCCGCTATGAGCGAATCCGTACTGGTACCGTCGGACCGCGACGTTCGCGGGACGCTGGATTCACCGGACAGTGACACCTGCGTCGTCGCCTGCCCGCCGCACCCACAGATGGGCGGCAGTCGGACCGATCCGAAGTTACGAGCGGTCAGCGACGCGCTCGACTGTGCCTGTCTCCGGTTCGATTACGGCGCGTGGGACGAAGGCGACGGCGAACTGGCCGACACGAGAGACACCTACGCGTGGGCGCGAGACCGATACGACCGCGTCGGCCTGTTCGGCTACAGTTTCGGCGGCTGTCTGGCGCTGGTGGCCGCGGCCCGCGAAAGCGAGGCGGGGCGGTCGCCCTTCGCCGTGGCCGCTCTCGCGCCAGCGGCCAACATCAACGCCGACATCGACGCGGTCGAAGCCATCGACCACATCGACTGTCCCGTCGGCGTGGTCTACGGCGAACGCGATACGACGGTCGACGCCGAGGCAGTCGCCGAGCGCGTCCGCGCCCGTGGCGGCACTGTCGAGGCCGTGGGTGCCGATCACTTCTTCGTCGGCCAGACGGCGAAGGTCGCCGAGACGGTGGCGTCACTTCTTATGTAGGTGCAGGCGCGTATCAACGGCCTGTTCGACCACCCGTCGTGGAACCTCACCCTCGTCGTCGACCGCCGCTGTCGCTGGGTGTGGGTGCTGGTCGCGACCGACGAGGGGCTGATGGAGGCCACGAAACGGGAAGCCGGGTTGTAGTCCCCCGAGTCGGCCGTCACTCGCTGGCGTGGCAGGCCGGCCCGAACCGGGTGGGTGTCGAAACCGTTTTGGCCGACGCTCGCGCACCATCGGTATGCCGACGGAGCTTACTGATTACGACCCCACACTGGGGAACAAGTTCATCTTCGTCACCGGTGGCGTGATGTCCGGCCTGGGCAAAGGCATCACAGCGGCGAGCACGGGGCGCTTGCTCGCCAACGCCGGTTTCGACGTGACGGCCGTGAAAATCGACCCGTATCTCAACGTCGATGCGGGGACGATGAACCCCTACCAGCACGGGGAGGTCTACGTGCTGAAGGATGGCGGGGAGGTCGACCTCGATCTCGGGAACTACGAACGGTTCCTCGACATCGACATGACCTTCGACCACAACATCACGACGGGCAAGACCTACCGCCACGTCATCGAGAAGGAACGGGCCGGGGACTACCTCGGCGACACCGTCCAGATCATTCCCCACATCACCGACGACATCAAACGCCGAATTCGGGAGGCCGCCGAGGGCCACGACGTCTGTCTCATCGAGGTTGGCGGGACCGTCGGGGACATCGAGGGGATGCCCTACCTCGAAGCCCTGCGACAGTTCGCCCACGAGGAAGACGACGAGGACATCCTCTTTACCCACGTTACCCTCGTCCCCTACTCGAAGAACGGCGAGCAGAAGACCAAGCCCACCCAGCACTCCGTCAAGGAGCTCCGTTCTATCGGCCTCCAGCCCGACATCCTCGTCGGCCGCTGTGAGGACAAACTCGACCCCGAAACGAAGGAGAAGATCGCGCTGTTCTGCGACGTGCCGACCGACGCCGTCTTCTCGAATCCCGACGTCGAGGACATCTATCACGTCCCGTTGATGGTCGAAGAGGAAGGCCTCGACGAGTACGTCATGGAGCGGCTGAACCTGGCCGACGAGGCCATCCCGGCCGACGAACGCGAAAACGAGTGGCGCGACATCGTCACACAGGAGACGACCGACGAGGTCAACATCGCCCTGGTCGGCAAGTACGCCCTCGAAGACGCCTACCTATCGATTCACGAATCGCTCAAACACGCCGGCTTCGAGACCAACACCGACGTGAACGTCCTGTGGGTCGACGCCGACGAGATGGACAACGACCACGCCGAACGCATGGAGAAGGCCGACGGCATCATCGTCCCCGGTGGCTTCGGCGCCCGCGGGACCGAGGGCAAGATCGAGGCCGTCCAGTACGCCCGCGAGAACGACATCCCGTTCCTCGGCCTCTGTCTCGGCTTCCAGATGGCCGTCGTGGAGTTCGCCCGCAACGTCTGTGGCTTCGAGGGCGCCCACTCCGCGGAGATGGAGGAGGACACCCCCCACCCCGTCATCGACATCCTGCCCGAACAGTACGAGATCGAGGACATGGGCGGCACGATGCGTCTCGGTGCCCACGAGACCGATATCGAACCCGGCACGATGGCCCACGACATCTACGAGGACACCTCCTGCACGGAGCGTCACCGTCACCGCTACGAGGTCAACCCCGAATACATCGACGACCTCGAAGACGCCGGCCTCGTCTTCTCCGGCCGCGCCGGCAACCGGATGGAGATCCTCGAACTTCCCGAGCATCCGTTCTTCTTCGGGACGCAGTTCCACCCCGAGTTCCGCTCTCGGCCGGGCCGGGCCTCCCCACCCTTCCTCGCGATGCTCGAGACGATTCTTGAGGAAACCGAATCCACCGAAGAGGTGACCGCATAATGGTAAACACCGACGAATTCATCGACGAGAAGATCGAGGAGATCAGCGCGGCAATCGGCGACGCGAACGCGGTTATCGCCCTTTCGGGCGGCGTCGACTCATCGACGGCCGCCGCACTGGCCTACGAGGCCGTCGGCGACCAGTTGACCCCCGTCTACGTCGACACCGGACTGATGCGCAAGGGCGAAACCGAGGGCGTCCGCGAGACGTTCGACTACATGGAGAGCCTCCGCATCGTCGACGCGCGCGACCGGTTCCTCGACGCCCTCTCGGGCGTCACCGACCCCGAGGAGAAGCGCCACGCCATCGGCGAGCAGTTCATCCGTGAGTTCGAGACGGTCGCCAACGAGGTCGACGCCGACTACCTCGTCCAGGGGACCATCTATCCGGACCGCATCGAGTCGGAGGGGACCATCAAGTCCCACCACAACGTCGGCGGCCTCCCCGAGGTCGTCGATTTCGAGGGCATCGTCGAGCCGATGCGCGACCTCTACAAGGACGAGGTTCGGGAGGTCGCCCGCGCGCTGGACCTCGAAGATGTCGTCTCCGAGCGGATGCCGTTCCCCGGTCCCGGCCTCGCCATCCGCGTGCTCGGCGAGGTGACCGAGGAGAAACTCGAGGTCGCCCGCGAGTCCAACCACATCATCGAGGAGGAACTCGAAGAATACGACCCGTGGCAGGCGCTGGCCGCCGTCCTCGGCAAGGCGACGGGCGTCAAGGGCGACAACCGTGTCCACGGTTGGGTCGTCTCGGTTCGGTCGGTCGAATCCCGAGACGGCATGACCGCCCGCGCACAGGAGATCGACTGGGAGACGCTTCAGCGCATCCAGTCCCGCATCACGGGCACGCTGGATAACGTCTCCCGCGTCGTCTACGACGTGACCCACAAACCCCCGGCAACCATCGAATATGAGTAAGGTAATCATCGCAGGCGGCGACCCCGACGAACTCGGCGAAGCGCTCGAAGACAACGGTGCGGACGTCTCCTATGCCGAGGGGACGGCAAACCGGCCCGCCCTCGAAGAGGCGGGTATCGTCGACGCCGACATCATCGTCATCACCGATGCCGGCCTCGCGACCTCGGTCCCCATCGCGACGGACCTCAACCCCGACGTGCGGGTCGTCTTCTACACCCGCGACTCCGTCCCGGAGTTCGTCAAGGGACAGGCCGGCCACATCGTCGACCCCGAGTTGCTCGACACCGAGGCCGTCGCCGAAGAACTCGTCTAACTACTGTTTTTACCCCATTCGACGCAGCCTAGCGGGAACCGGCCAACCGGCGCAGACGGTCACTCCCGCCTCTTTTAAAGGGAATCCCGTGACCCATCGCGGCGACCTCGAACTCCGGGGCTGCCGCGGCGAACGACTCGATACTCCGCTCGACGGCGTCGGGGTCGTCACAGATAAACCACGGTGCGGGCCGCAACTCGCCGCCCCGCTCGATGACCAGATCGCCGAGGAAGGCCGCCTCCAGGTCCCCGTGAACGTAGGCGGTGTGGCCCGGCGTGTGCCCCGGCGTGTGGTAGGCCGAAAAGCCGCCGATTGCGTCGCCATCCGCGACCGGGTGGACCCTGTCGGCGGCGACCTCCGGCACGAAGGGGCCGGCGACGAACTGGGTAAAGCGCTTGATGTTCCGGGGGAACGGCTGCGTTTCGCCCGTCAGGAAGGGCGCGTCCGCACGGCCGATGTAGACGGGAGCGTCGATTGCCAGTTTGGCTATCGACCCGACGTGGTCGATGTCGTAGTGCGTGACGAGGATTCGCTCGATGTCCCCGAGACCGAAGCCGGCCTCTTCGACGGCAGTTTCGACCGTCAGGGTATCGAACGGCGTCCCCGCGTCCACGAGCGTCACGCCGTCGCCGTCGGCGACGAAGTAGGCGTTGACGCCGCTGGCCTCGTACCACCACACCCCATCGCGAAGTTCCGTGACCATATCGACCGCTGGGCCGCGGACAAGTAAAATACGACGGCGAATCCCGCCGGGCGGCTACGGCTTCGGGGCGGCCTTCTGGAGGGCGGTTTCGGCGATATTGCCGCCGTAGTCGGCGCTCCGCGACAGCGAGTCGACGATGAGGCCGAGCAGTTGGGCCTGCTGGGGTTCGAGTTCGCGTATTTCGTCGTCGACCCGCCGGGAGAGTTCGTCGATCTTCGTCACGCGCTGGCGGGCGTCGTTGGCGAGGCGGGTCGCCCGGTCGGAATCCTCCTCCAGCAGGGCGTCCATCGCCATTCCGATGATCTCGGTCGCCTCGTCGTGGAGGTCCTGAAGCGCGTCGGCCGCGTCTTCCGGCGGCAATCCGAGCGTGTCGGCGTGGGTGGCGATCTTGGCGGCGTGGTCGCCGACCCGTTCGAGCTGGCGGGCGCTGGAGTGGTAATCGAAGCAGGTCTCGCGGTCGAGACCGATGGTCGCGGCCGCCGATGGGTCCCGAAGGACCGACCGGAACACGCGGGAGACCATCGACCACAGGCGGTCGAGGTCGTCGTCGCGCTGGACCACGTCGGCCGCGAGGTCGTCGTCGTCCTCCAGGAGGGCGGTGACGGCGTCGGCCAGCATCGTCGTCGAGACGAGTCGCATCCGCGTGATGGCGTTGTGGATCGACAACTCGGAGGAATCCAGCAGGTCCTGCAGTTTGACCCGTTCGGCGGTTTCGCCGATGACTTCGAGACCCACGAGTCCCTGCGTGGCCTCCCGAATCGTGCGCCGCTGGGCGGCGGTGACCTGTTGGGTCTCCAGCGTGATGATATCGAAGCCGCTGACGTACATCGTCACGACCGCTCGCATCAATTCGTCGTCTTCGAGGCCGGTGATATCGAGCGTCCCCTCTACCTTCTCTTCCTCGCGACGGGGCGTCAAGAGTAAGGAATCGTCCTCTGGATAGAACTCGACGACGCTCCCACCGCTGACGTCGTTTTTCGTCGCCCACTCCTTGGGCAGCGAGACGGTGTAGGTAGACCCACCCGTAACCTGCACCTTTCGGGTTTCCATATCACGGCTATGAGTGGAGGGATATAAATTACTACTGGGATATATAGACGAAACGCGTTTTCTAAGACCGCCATACCAGTACCACTCGAGTCAGCATCGATTCGCGAACCAGGATGTCGGTCGACAGCTGCTTCGAGAACATAGAACTATATAGAAATCATAGATGGGTATTTAGGTACTCGGATACCCGTTGCGAACAACGACGCACGGGTAGGCGCGTGGCTCGGGGTCGATCGCGTGCGGATGCGGCCCGAGACGGAAACGAGACCAACTGACAATGAGTTCGGACAACACGTTCACCGAGACTGAATCGGAACCGGAATCGCTCGCCGACTCCCCGGTCGCCGGCCTCGAAGACACGGGGCGCGACGGCACGGGCAGAACGATCGTCGAAGCCGAGAACATCAGCGTCTGGTACGACGAAACCCAGGCGCTGAACGACATCTCGATGGAGATTCCAGAACAGCAGGTGACGGCGCTCATCGGCCCCTCCGGCTGTGGGAAATCCACGTTCCTGCGGTGTATCAACCGTATGAACGACCTCATCGACGCCGCGCGCGTCGAGGGGAACCTCCGACTGTACGACAAGAACGTCTACGACGACGACGTCGACCCGGTCGCCCTCCGCCGGAAGGTCGGCATGGTGTTCCAGAAGCCGAACCCGTTCCCGAAGTCGATCCGCGATAACGTCGCCTACGGGCTGAAGATACAGGGCTACGACGGCGACATCGACGAGCGCGTCGAGGAATCCCTCCGCGGGGCGGCGCTGTGGGACGAGGTGAAAGATCAGCTCGGCTCCTCGGGGCTGGACCTCTC
>NZ_JAZKTR010000080.1:0-11217 GCF_036625485.1 Natronomonas sp.
GACAACGTCATCGACATGGGCCCCGGCCCCGGCAAGCGCGGCGGCGAGGTCGTCGCCAACGGCGACGTCGAGGACGTGATGGCCACCGAGGAATCGGTGACGGGCGATTACCTCTCCGGTGAACGGCAGATCCCAGTGCCCGAGACGCGCCGCGACGCCGACGGCTATCTCACGGTTCGCGGCGCCCGCCAGCACAACCTCAAGGACCTCGACGTCGACTTCCCGCTGGGCAGTTTCACCGCGATTACCGGCGTGTCGGGGTCCGGCAAGTCGACCTTGCTGCACGAGATTCTTTATAAAGGCCTCGTCAAGCGGATGAACGACACCGACGTCTTCCCCGGCGAGCACGACGCCATCGAGGGCATCGAGAACATCGAGACGGTCCGGCTCATCGACCAGTCGCCCATCGGCCGGACGCCCCGCTCCAATCCCGCGACCTACACCAACGTCTTCGACCACATCCGCGAACTCTTCGCCGAGACCAAACTCTCGAAACAGCGCGGTTACAAGAAGGGACGGTTCTCGTTCAACGTCAAGGGCGGCCGCTGTGAGTCCTGTGGCGGCCAGGGGACCGTCAAGATAGACATGAACTTCCTCAGCGACGTCTACGTCCCCTGCGAGGAATGTGAGGGCGCCCGCTACAACGACGAGACCCTCGAAGTCACGTACAAGGACGCGACCATCTCGGACGTCCTCGACATGGAGGTCGACGAGGCCTACGACTTCTTCGAGGGCCACTCCGGCATCCGCCGCCGCCTCCAGTTGCTGAAGGACGTCGGCCTCGGGTACATGCGCCTCGGCCAGCCATCCACGACGCTCTCGGGCGGGGAGGCCCAGCGCATCAAACTCGCGGAGGAACTCGGCAAGAAGGACTCCGGCGAGACGCTCTATCTGCTCGACGAACCCACCACCGGCCTCCACAGCGAGGACGAACGCAAACTCATCGACGTCCTCCACCGCCTGACCGACGACGGCAACACCGTCGTCGTCGTCGAACACGAACTCGACCTCGTGAAGAACGCCGACCACATCATCGACCTCGGCCCCGAAGGCGGCGAGAAGGGCGGCCAGTTGGTCGCCGAGGGGACTCCCGAGACCGTCGCCCAGACCGACGCCTCCCACACCGGCCGCTACCTCCGTGACCTGCTGCCCGCCGTCGAACTGGAAGGACCGCGGAGTGGTAGGCAGAAAGCCGCAGGCGCTGACGACGACTAACGCCCACTTTTTACACGGCCCCCTCGCTTCGCTCGGGGGCCGGCAAAAACACGGGGAAAATATGCGCGAGAGCCACCAGCCGCGGCCCTGCGGGCCGCGTTAGTCGGCTCTCGCTACGGCGGCTCACTTCGTTCGCCGCCGCGAACCGCCTCGGAGGCCTTCTCTGAAGGCCCCGCTCGGCGGATGCTGATTCCGACCTGAAATGCCCCCTTTATACGCCGTTTTTATACCGTTCAAACCGTGAACCGTCGAACGACTCATAAGCGTCGAACGCCTACATTTCAACTGGAATATGACGCATCCTGCACACACACCCGCGTCATCGGACTCCGACGCTCGGCGGCCGCTGGCGCCCGATACCAGCCGTCTCGACGACCGCTCGGCCCGCGCGTGGACCGAAGCGATGGCCGTCCGCTCGCTCGGGGCCGGTCGATACGCGGTCGAAAGCCAGTCCGGCGCAACGTACATGGTGAACCTCCCGCGGAGCGACTGCACCTGCCCGGACCACGAGATCCGCGGCGAGCGCTGCAAACACCTCCGCCGAGTCGCCATCGAGGTGACCGAAGGCCGCGTTCCCCCGCCCGGCAAGAAGCGCGCCGACTGCGCCGGCTGTGGTCGCGAGTCGTTCGTCCCCGAAACGGGCCCGGAACTCTGCGGGGACTGCTGGCTCGAACGTGGCGACCTCGCGACCGACAAGGAGACCGGCGACACCGTCGTCGTCTACCGATTGACCGAGGAACTGGCCCACGAACGCTACATCGAGGCCGCCGACTCGACGGTCGCCGACTACCCCAAGAACGAGGGCTACCCGAGCGACGACCCCGTCGTCGAGGTGGTGTATCCCTTTTCGGGTAGCGCGGCGCGAAGCGCCGCGGAAGGCGCGAGCGGGGAGGCGACCGACCCGCGAGCGGACGCCGACGCCGACCTCGACGAGCGCCCGCGCTATGCCTTCCCCTACTCCCGGCTGGCGGTACGCGACGAGATGCTCATCGAATAGGCTGGAACCCCGAAAATCGGCTGTTCTGTCGACCCGCTACAACTCGGAGTGGTCGACCTCGTATATCGTCACCTCGCCGCCCTCGAAGGCGACGGTGAACGCGTCCCGATCGAAGGAACGCATCCGTTCCCCGTAGCGTTCGCGTTCGCTCGGGCCGACGTAGACGTAGGTGACGTCGTAGCGGTCGAGATGGTCGGCGGCCTCGGACCACTCGCCAGTATAGATCTCGTCGACGTGGTCGACTCGTCGCTCGTAGGCTTCGGGACTGCGGTATTCGGCCTCGTGGTCCCAGCCGACCACGCTCGGTAGCCCGGAGAACGTGGCAGCGGGACTGGTCCACTCGTAGGAATCGCCGGGTGCCTCGACGAGAGTGGGGCGGCCCGGGCGGTCCTGGAGCCACCGCAGGGCCTCGTACTCCTCGTGGTGGAACCGGTCTGCGGCCTGATAGCCGTCTATCGAGGGGTTGTAGCTGTTCTCGTCGATCTCCGAGCCGATCTCGGCCGCGAACACCATCGTCGGGAACACCGCGCTGGCGAGGAGGACCACGCCGACGAGGACGACGGGCGCCAGCGCCCGGAACCGTGCCGTGTCGACGCCGTTCGCTGAGCGGCCGTCCGAACCACCAGTCACGGCTCGTCGCAAGCCGTCGGGCCCGCCCAACCGCTCGTAACTGCGTCCCAAGAGGATAGCCGTCGCCGCTCCCGCGCCGGCCGCGCCGAGCGTCCACCCCTGGACGGCCACCTTCAGGGACGTGTTCCAGCGGGGGTTATCGACCAGCGGGAGCCGGGCGTGGACGAGTTCGAAGGAGAGCAGGAGACCCGCGCCGGCGACGAGCAAGACGAGGGCGAAATCCCCCCGACCGGAACGCACCAGCAGCCACCCGGCGAGGATAAGGGGGCCGAGTACCGCCAGCACGGCGAAATCGAGAGCGACGATTGTCACGGCCATCGCGGCGAGAAGGCCGAGACCGCCGGCAACGACCTGCGGCTTCGAGACGTCCTCGACTGCCGGCCAGCCGCGGGTCGCAGCGTAGAGGGCGAAGGCGGCCACCAAGCCGGCGTAGATGACGAGGAAGGGCCCGAGCGGGCTCCGCGGCGGGAAGAAGCCGATACCCTCGTTCGTCGGCACCTGCCCAAACACGAGGAACGGGGAGGCGATGACGACGCCAATAGCGAGGACGACGGCGCCGGCGAACGTGGCGAGGACCAGTCGCCAGAGTTCGCGGGCGAGCCACGCGGGTCGGTCGTCCGGCGAGGCAGGCGAGAACTGCAGTCGCTCCGCCCACGGGTCCGGAAGCAGGGTCGCGGGATGAGAGTCCGCGGCGGCGACGGCCAGCACGGTGAGGCCGGCCGCCGTCGGGAGCGACCACGTGTTCATGAAGCCGAACAGGCCGGCGACGGCGCCGAGGCCGCCGAAGACGATAGCACGACGGCGGGTGCGGTCGCCAGCGGGGGTGGCGTAGTAGGCAAGCGCGAGCGCGCCGGCGAAGAGGACGTAGCCGTTGGCGAAGGTGTGGCCGTGCAGGTCGGCCTTGACGAAGGAGTACAGCGGCACCTCCTGAATCGTCCCGGGGACGACATAGCGGGTGTACCACCAGCCCCAGTCGAGTGGGTCCGACAGGTCCGTGACGGTCCGTGCGAGGTCGCCGCCGTTGAAGCGGATAGCGACGAAACCGAACGCGGTCGGTTCGATGGGGTCGGCGAGGGCGTCCGGAAGGTACGGCGTTCCGAGGCGGATAGCCGTCGTCGTCGGGCCGGCAAGCGCGACGAAGAAGGCACCGAGGGCGCCACCCAGTCGGTAGGGGTGGCCCTGTCGGTGGACGATGGCGCCGGCGACGCCGTAGGCGACGACGAAAAGCAGGCCGTAGAAGGCGGCGATACCGAGGTTGAAGCCGTAGCGGAGCGGCGTGTCGGTGAGCATCGAGAGGCTGGCGACCTGCAGTTGCGTGCCGTAGTAGTACTTGAGGCGTTCGCCAGCGAACCACATGTCCTCCGGCGGGAGCGTGTTCGCGCGTTCGAGCGCGTTGACGATGCCGAAATGGAGGAACTGCTCGCCGCCGGCCGCCGTGACGCCGGGGTCGGCCGCCCGGAAGGCGACCATCACGAGGAAGCCGACACAGAACACGCCGTACATCGCGGCCACCGACCGCCATTCGGGGGCGGCGCCACGGCGGGTTGCGGCTAGCGTCGCGACGAAGAGGACGCCGAGGCCGACGACGAGGGTATGAAGGCCGAAGGTGAGTTGACCGACCCAGAAGACGGTGATCGTAAACGGGACGAGCGCCGTGGGGAGGGCGAACGCGGCGCCCTTTCGGGGGAGGGCCCGAAAGAGGAGGGCCGCGACGGGTGCGCCGAGCACCGTCAGCGCCGCGGGCGCGAGGAGGTACACGAGGACGGGGAACCACTCCATACCCACCAGAAACGTCGAGTCGCAGGTAAGTGCTTTGTGACACCTCGTACGAGAGTTGGCAAACCGGGCGACAGCAACCACGGCGAGGACCGGCGTATCATCTACGTTCCGTCCTCGAAAGGCGACCGTCCGAGAGCGAAAGTCTTCATGTGAAATAGATAAATAATTGGTAAAAACTTTTAACGTATCTCATAGCTTATTTTAAAGACCAATGGTGGGAAACGACAACCCGGTGAAAAGTCGTCAGGAGTCGGGGAGTGACAGCGCGCCACGGCTGTCCGACGACCGGCTCTATCGAGCGCTCGCCTCCACACAGCGCCGCCGCCTGCTGTGTTTTCTACTGGAAGCCGGCGAGACCACTGTCGATGAACTCGCTACCGTCCTCACCGGGTGGACCGCCGCCGAACAGGGGGCGATGGGGACCAAAGAGGACCGCGAGCAACTGCGCATGGCGCTCAGACACATCCACCTGCCGCTCCTCGCCGACGTCGGACTGGTGACCTACGACCGGGAGAGCGGCACCGTCGACATCGAGGCGCTCGCGCCGGCCGTTTCCGAACTCATCCGCGAAAGCGTCGACCGCGAACAGTCGTCCCCGGTATGAAGATACTCGATTCGCTCGTAACCGACCGTCGGGAGTCGGACCGCCGGTTCGTCATCTACCGACCGGAGGGGGAACAGGACCTCGGCGAGTGGTTCGCCAACCACGGCGTCGACGTCGAGTATCGACCGCTTCCAGCGGACGGGCCCGACCCGTTCGTCGCCATCGAGGCGGACGGCGAGTTCGTGGGAGCACTTGGCGTCGACGAACTGACGTGGCTGACCGAACCGCCCATCGTCCGCCCCGGCGAACGCGAGGGCCTCTCGGAGGGATATCGCGTGCTCTTCGACCTGTTCGACGAGACGGTGTTCACCACGATGGAGCGTCGCCAGCTACTGGCGGTCAGCCGCGAGATCGAGGACCGCGTCTACCGCGCCGGGACGGGAACCTTCCACGTGAGCTTTCAGACCCTCTCGACGTTCGAGTCCCAGATCGAGCCGTACCGGCGACTCGCGGCCGATACGGACGTCGACGTTCACATTCACGGGTTGGCGGACTGGACGCCGCCGGCGATACCGAACGTCACCTACCACGGGTACTCGGAGAGCGCGCTGAAACGGTACTGGGTCCTCGCCTTCGACGGTGGCGACGGACGGGCACAGCCCTGTGGACTCGTTGCACAGGAGGGCTCGGACGGATACAGCGGGTTCTGGACCGACGACGCGGAGACGGTCAAGGAGATCCTGACCGAACTCGCCGAAGGGTAGGGTCGACGCCCGCGCATCTCGGAAGGCGGGATTCGCCGTATCCCTACAGCATCTCGGCGGCCTCGTCGACCGAGAGGTCGCCACGCGAGAGCGCCTCCAGTACGTCCCGGTCGGGGCCGTCGTCGGATTCGACAGCCACCTCCTCGAGGGTGACCTTCTCGGAGTCGCCGACGAATTCGGGGAAGTCGGTGCCCTCCGCGAGGGCGGTCTTCTTCTTGACGCGGTAGTTGCCGCCGTCGGTCGTATAGAGGTCGCCGGGATGGAAGAAGTACCAGTCCTCGCGGTCGAAGCGGGCGGCGACGCGGGGTTTGGCGCCGAAGTTCTGCGAGAAGTAGACCAGCGCCTCGATCTCCTCGCCGGTCAGGTAGATGGGGTCGCCGCTGGAGGATTTGGCCTCGATGGCGTAGAAGGTGTCGCCGTCGCCGGCCAGCACGTCCGGGAGTTCGCGCTCCGTGGCGCTGCCGGAAGCGGGCGCGCGCATGACCGCGAAGCCGGCCTCGTCGAGTTTGTTGACGAGTTCGCGCTCGCGGCGGTCCCCCTTCGCGTTGGAGTTCGACATTGGCGGACACTCGGAGGTGGTCGGCCTTAAATGGGCCGACGGCGCGCCGGCGGGCTACTGGACATAGCCCTCGGTCAGGCTCTCGACGTACTTCGCCACGACGTCGACCTCGAGGTGGACGGGGTCGCCCAATTCCTTGTCGGCGAGGGTCGTCAACTCGTAGGTCGCGGGGATGATGGCGACGGCGAAATCCGCCTCACCGAGGTCGGCGACGGTCAGCGAGATGCCGTCGACCGAGATGGACCCCTTCTCGACGACGTACCGCTCCAGTTCCGCGGGCAGCGAGAAGGCGAAGGTCCAGTCATCGCCCAACTGCTCGATTTCGGTCACTTCGCCGACGCCGTCGACGTGGCCCTGCACGAAGTGGCCGTCGAAGCGGCCGTCGGCGGGGAGTGCGCGTTCGAGGTTGACGGGGTCGCCGACTTCGACGACGTCGAGGTACGTGCGTTCCAGCGTCTCCTCCGAGCAGAACAGCTCGAAACTCTCCTCGTTCCAGTCTTCAACTGTGAGGCAGGCACCGCTGACGGCGATGCTCTGGCCGTGTTCGAGGTCGTCGGTGAACGACGCGGACACGCGGAGTCGGCGGCCTTCGGGGCCGTCATCGATGGCGACGATCTCGCCGGTCTCCTCGACGATTCCGGTGAACATACGCGTGCTACGGATGGCCGCGCCGAAAGGCTGTCGTCACGCGTCGGGAGCGGCGGGCTTTTGGGCAGCAACGGTCTACGAACAGCCAATGGGTATCATCGACACCATCTCTCTCGCCGGGACGCTCGTCTTGGCGTTGCCCATCGGCATGCTCGGCGTCGAGTTCCTCGTCGGTGGCGAAACGGCGATGGGTGTCGGCTTCATCGCGATCGCCGCTGCGCTGGTCGTCGGCCAGCATTACATCAGCGTCTTCGACATCAAGGAGCGCGTCCTCGGGACGGCCGTCGACGCCGTCGTACTCGAGGAAGACGAGGTGCCGTCCGACGACGATGACACACCGGAGGGCTACCAGAAGTGACGCTGGGCATCATCCGGTCGCTACAACTGATCGGGACGCTCGTCGTCGCCGGCCCGATAGCGATGGTCGGCGTGTTCAATCTGCTCGATGGTCTCTATCCACAGGCTGCCTTCTTCCTCGCGGCGGCCATCGGCCTCGTCGTCGTCAGCGAGTACATCTACACGCGCCTGACGGACAAGACGGTCGGGCGGGTCAAGCGCCTCAAAAATATTCGCGGTGGGGACTGACCGGCTACCGTCGAACGACACGAGCCATCCGAAACCCGCTCGTCCGCACACGCCGAGGGGCGGAGCCGCCCCGTGTAAAGTGGGATTACGTAACCTTCTGGATCTGCTCGAGCGCCGTTTCGCGGTCGTCCCAGTCGACGAAGACGGAGACGGAGGTGGCGCTGGTGATGAGGTCCTGAATGGTGATGTGTTCCTCGCTGAGCGCGACGACGATGTCCTGGAGGATGCCGGATTGGGTGGGGAGTTCGCCGCCGGTGATCCGGATGACGGCGACGTCGTCGTCGACGGTGACACTGGACAGTTCCTCGGTGTCGATGACGGCCTGATGGAGGACGTTCTCGGCGCGTTCGGCGACCTCCTCGTCGACGTAGAACGTGACCGAATCCATACCGCTGGAGACGGCGTCGATGTTGAGGTCCGAATCGGACATGGCATCCGAGAGGTCCGAGAGGATGCCCGGCGTGTTACGGATGGCGCGGCCGGCGACGGTGAGGCAGGCCAGCGGCGTCTCCCGGAGGTCGATGAGGTTCTCGAACTGGCCCTCGATGGAGGTGCCGCCGGCCAGCAGGTCACCGTGCTGGTAGTGGACGACGCGGACGCCCATCTCGGCGGTCTTATACGAGAGCGCGGAGGGGGCGACGACTTCGGCACCGCGGAAGGAGAGATTGCGGAGTTCGTCGACGGTGATCTCGCCGACGTTGCGTGCGCCCTCGACGACGCGGGGGTCACCGGTCATGACGCCTTCGACGTCGGTGACGATGACGACCTCGTCGGCGTGCATGTAGTTGCCGAGCATGACGGCGGTGGTGTCGGAGCCGCCGCGACCGAGGGTGGTGACGTTGCCGGCGTGGTCCTGTGCGAGGAAGCCGGTGATGACGGGGACGTAGCCTTCGGCGGCCATGTCGGCGGCGAGTTGCTTGGCGCGCCGCTGGCTCTCCTCGACGTCGACCTCGCCGTGCTCGTCGGTGATGACCGGCCACTCGTCGGTGCCGGGTTCGAGGAACTTGGCGTCGATGCCGCGGGCGCCGAGGGCGGCTTTCAGCATCCGGACGGAGGTGCGTTCGCCCATCGAGACGATCTCGGCCTCGTCGGATTCGTCGGCCTCGAAGGTGATGGCATCGAGCAGGAAGTCGGTGGTCGAACCCATCGCGCTCGCGACGACCGCGACCTCGTGGCCGTCGTTGACGGCGTCGGCGATTGAGTCGGCAGCACGGTTGACCCGGTCGCCGTTTCCGAGGCTGGTGCCGCCGAACTTGGCGACTACGCGCATGCGATCACCCGCTGTACGGTGTGGTAGCTCATACCCGGCGGGTAACCGGTCCCGGGAGATAACCCTGTCCATCTGTAGCAACATTGCCACGCCGTCGTTATCCGGCGATTATTGCAGTTACCCGGCCACGGCTTCGGGACGAGCGAGACGGCGGCCACGCTGACGGGAACATTAATCCGTGAGAAAGTGATACCAAGCCACATGGAGATACGGGACGCCGTCGAGGCCGACGCCGAGCGACTGGCGACCCTTACCGGCGCACCGACCGACGTGATGCGGAACCTCGTCCACGACCGGACGGTTCGTGTCGCCGACGGTGAGGGGGAGGTCGAGGGGTTCGTCAGCTACGACGCGCGGGAGACGACCGTTCACGTGACGCAACTGGAGGGCGAACCGGAGCTCTGTCGGCGCCTGCTGGAGGAGCCGACCCGCTTTGCCGACCGCGAGGGCATGGACGTCGAACTGCTGGTCCCGAACCACGACGAGACGACGAAGACGGCCCTCGAAGACGCTGATTTCGACGAATACGGCCCCGGGCCACGGTTCGACGGCACGCACACGACCCGATACCGGTGGCAACCGGACCGGTAACGGCGTATCGAGCGGACGAACCTCAACGAGGTTCGTTCTCCGAACTGAAAACCGGGGTTCGCTTTCGTATAGCAAACTCAGACCGATAATTGCGGCAGATTCATAGGGGAAACAGGCATCAATATCCCTCTCGTAGTATCAATCATGAGTAACGACGACCAACTGCTACGACTCGTCCTCATCATCGGCGCAGCGCTGTTGCTGCTACCGGTCCTGATGATGCTGGTCATGATGCCGACCTTCGGCGGGATGCACACCGGCACGTGGGACGGCGGGATGATGGGCACCGGCGGCTGGTGGCTGGTCTCCAGTCTCCTGCCGCTCGTCGTCATCGCGGTGCTGGTCTACGCCGGCTACCGGGCGCTCGCCGGCGGAGAAGAGACCGACCAGGCCATCGAGGAACTCCGGCAGGCCTACGCCCGCGGCGAGTTGACCGACGAGGAGTACGAAACCCGAATGCAGCGGCTGAAAGAGGACGCGAACTAACCGCGACCGCCACGGCCGCCCTTCTATTCTTCGACGGGCGTCTTGACGACGGTGACCGGCCCCTCGGACATCTGTGCGACCCGTTCGGCGACGCTCCCGAGCAGGCGCCGGTATTCGTCGGAGCGGTTCTTCGAGCCGACGACTGTGAGGCCGATATCAGCCTCGTCGATGTATTTCAGGATCTCCTCGTGGGGGACGCCGTGGTTGATGACCGTCTCGGTGTCGATACCGGCCGCCTCGGCCTGCTCGGCGATGGCCTCGACCGCCTCGCGGCCCGCCTGTTCGAGCGCGGACTCCAACCCCTCGAACTCGTGGACGTACT
Source organism: Natronomonas sp. (assembly GCF_036625485.1). Classification (GTDB taxonomy): domain Archaea; phylum Halobacteriota; class Halobacteria; order Halobacteriales; family Haloarculaceae; genus Natronomonas. The sequence goes on from NZ_JAZKTR010000080.1 coordinate 10,391, forward strand.
CGTCGCCGGGGTAGGAACTGTACGCCTCCGCGTCGACGACGTAGAGGACGTGGAGTTCGGCATCGTAGCGTTCCGCGGCGTCGATGGCGTGTTCGACCGCGCGGTCGACGCCGGCGCTCATGTCCGTCGGTAACAGTATTCGGTCGTACATCACGCGAGACTACGACCACTCGGATAATAGATGCTGGGCCGATTCTCACCGAACCGGATTCGGCTTCAGCCGTCGGTGCCCCGCTTACAGATGCCGGTCGATGACCGCTTTGGCGGCCTGGGCCTTCTCCTTCCAGCCGTAGCCCTGCTCGTAGACGTGCTTCTTCGAGTCGACCAACTCCTCGGGCGAGCCCTCCTCGAAGCCGCCGCGGTCCCACGTCCCCGACTCGTGGAGCCAATCGACGGTGTTCTCGCGGGCTTCCTCCCACGAGAGCCCGACCATCTCGTAGAACGCGATTATGGCAAATACGGAGTTATCGTGTGCGCCGGGGACACTGCCCTTCTCGTAGAGGGTCTTCAGCGGCTCGAAGGTCGGCTTCGAGACGCGTTCCTTGTACTCCTCGGGCGGCAGCAGTTGGAGTTCGCCGTCCTCGTCGACGACCCGCTGGTCGCTTTCGAGCCGCGAGAGGACGCGGGCGTGCAGGCCGCTCCAGCGGCCCGGGACGTCCTCACGGAGCGCGTCCTCGTCGTCGTAGCTCCGGGCGGACAGCGGGCCCAAGATGTCGGTGTAGGCCTTCTCGATGTGGGTTCGGTCGGTGCCCTCGAACTCGCACCCCGGGTCGTGGAGGTTGCTCGTCGTCCGACACCCCGGACAGCGATACCTGAGACGCACGGAT
>NZ_JAZKTR010000081.1:0-11216 GCF_036625485.1 Natronomonas sp.
CGTCGCCGTCGTCGGAGTCGTCTTCGGTATCCTCCGTGCTCGACGTATCGTCGCTGGACTCCTCGTCGTCGGAATCGGTGCTGTCCGAGTCGGTCGAACTACTCGAGCCGTCGAAGCTGTCTCCCAGACTGGTTCCCCCGCTCGCTCCCGCGGCAGGAACGGCGACGAACGAGCAGACGACCAGAACGGCCACCAGCAGCGCGAACAGCCGTCGTATGTTGTTGTTTGATATGGTGTGAGGCGCTCCCAAACCTCGGAGTTATCGGTCCATTCGTTTCCCCACCGATAGCGATTTGGCTGTGCATATCGGGTGCTTTAAGTCGTCGGTCGGGCCGGCGACGAAGCAGCCCGCCTCGACAGGGCCCCGGGAGAAGGTTCATAATCCGCGCTGGAAACCCTTGTTAAGCTTATTGGCGAGATTATCCAACAATGTCAACAATTGCACGAAAACCAAACCGATATCGAACGGTGGGTGGGCGACCGAAACGGTGGTCGGCAGGCGTCGACCAGCTAGAGGTTCTCGTTCTGGTAGCTCCCGTCGTAGGTCGCCTCCCCTTCGGCTTCCGCGAGGACGAGTTGGGCGATGCGGGCGCCGGTTTCGATCTCGATATCGTGGTGGACCTCGAGCAGGCCTTCGCCTTTGCCCTCGTAGCCGGCGTCCCAGACGGCGGTATCCAGCATACAGGAGTTGCGGAGCAGCGACGAGCGGGGGTAGATGAAGCCGATATGGTCTTCGGGAATCGAGACGATCTCGGCGTACTGGACGACGTAACCGCCCGGCGGGAGGTAGTAGGTATCGTTCTGCTCGGTCACCTCGTCGATGGACGACCCTTCGACGACGGGGTCGGCGTGCCGGCGGTGGCGGGACCCGACCTCTTTGCCGTCCCGGCCGATACGACCGGGTTCGCGCTGTTCGTAGACGGCTTCGAGCGTCAGATCGACCCCGTTGGGCTGGACCTGCTCGTCGGTCGTAGGCGTGACGTGTTCGGCGACGAACGCACCGCTCCGGTACATACTGGCGTCTCTCCCGGGCTGGTCAAGTCGCTTGTGTTCGACCGCCTGGGGGCTCCGCCGCGGCCGCGTTCGACCGTCTTTTAGGCTCCCGCGCCTAACAGCGGCATATGGACGCCGAAACCTTCGAGGAAAAGAAGTTCACCGACTTCTTCCCGCAGCTCCAGCAGGCCTACAAGAACGCCTTCAACCGCATCAACGAGACCTACGATTCGACGCTGGTCCACGGCATCGACCAGCAGGTGCTCAACGAATCCGAACCGGTCTACGACGACGAAGAGGGCTTCCGGCTCGAACTCCCCGAGGACCCCTACGACCGGCTGACCGGCGTCGTCACGACGGAAGAGAAGTTCGAGACGGTCCTCGAGGAGTACGTCGAGGAGATCGAAGACGAACTCGAACGGACCTTCGAGAACTAGGCGTCCTCACAGCCGGCGCCGTCCCAGATGTCGAGTCGACCCCCGCGGCCGACCCGGACCAGCACGCGCACACAGTCGGTCTCGTCGTCGCCCTTCTCCGAGATATCGGCCGTACGAACCTCGCTGTCGTCCAGCCGTGCGTGGATGCGGTAATCGCCGGCCTCCTCTAACCATTCTCCCTCGACGTTCGTGCTGCCGCCGGCTTCGAGGTCGTAGGTACCGAGGTGGAGAACCTCGTCACCGTCCTCGATGGCGAGTTGGATCTGGTGGGCCTCTTCGTGGTTGTTCTCGACGGCGAGTTCCCCGAGCTCGATGGTTTCGGCCGTCTCGGTCGGGTCGGCAGTGTCCTCCGGAGGCGAGTCGCCCTCGTCGCCGAGGGCACCCATGCAGCCGGCTCCCGTGGCGGCGACCCCGACGGTAGCAAGCAGGTGGCGACGCGTTGGCATACTGTTCTAGCGGTCGTCATCGTTCATAAACTCCCGTCAGACACTCGTCGCTCACCCGGCCGACGCCGGAATTCGAAGCCGGTCGGTTCTGAGAGCCAAATCTTCATACGGTTGCGCCGCATAGGCCCTTTCATGAGTACCGAACCCGCCGACGCCGACGAGGACCTTCGCGAGCGCATCAGCAACTTCCTCCGGCGCAACTTCCCGCAGATCCAGATGCACGGCGGCAGCGCCGCCGTCCAGAACCTCGACCGCGAGGCCGGCGAGGTCACCATCATGCTCGGTGGCGCCTGTTCCGGCTGTGGCATCTCCCCCATGACGATTCAGGCCATCAAGAGCCGCATGACCGAGGAGATCCCCGAGATCGACACCGTTCACGCCGACACCGGCATGGACGGCGGCAGCGAGGGCATGGCCGGCGGCCAGATGTCGCCGTCCTTCCCCGGCCACGAGGGCGACAGCGACGACGAGGCCGACGAAGGCCCCGAAGCCCCGTTCTAACTCGCGCGGCATCTCCAGTTTTCTACCACCCGCTAGCCGCGGCTTCGCTCCCACGAGGGAATGGTATTTGGTCACAGGAAACACACATAAGGTATGGCTGTGGAGGCCTGCGGGGTGTGTTCGCGCGAGGTCCCGTTCGACGATACGGTCCACGTACTCGTCCACACGCACGGCGAATCGGGGGTGATCGACCGGTACGTCTGTCGGTCCTGCTACGAGAGCGAACTCGAACCGCTTTTCGAGTGACGGTAGGCCGGCGGCGCGCCGAGTGCACACCACGGTATTTAAGCCCGGCACTCCCGGAGTGTCAGCCAGCATGCCCGCTGACGACGGCCGGAACGTGCTGTTCGTGGTAATGGACACGGTTCGCAAGAGCCACCTGACGCCCTACGGCTACGACCGCCCGACGACGCCGGGACTGGCGGACTTCGCCGAGGAAGCCCTCGTCTACGACCAGGCCGTCGCGCAGGCGCCGTGGACCCTGCCCGTCCACGCCTCGATGTTCACGGGTCGGTATCCGGCCCAGCACACCGCCACGCAGGAGGCGCCCTACCTCCCCGACGACATGGGCACCCTCGCACAGACCGTCTCCGAGGCGGGCTATGCGACCGCCTGCTACTCCTCGAACGCGTGGATCACGCCCTACACGCGGCTGACGGCCGGTTTCGAGGACCAGGACAACTTCTTCAAGGTCCTGCCCGGCGACGTCCTCTCGGGGGCCTTGGCGAGCTTCTGGCAGAAACTCACCGACAGCCGCTTCCGCGGGGTCGCCGACCGCCTCGTCGAGTTCGGCAACGAGATCCACGAGTACCTCGCCAGCGGCGAGGGTGAGGCCTCGAAGACGCCGCGCATCGTCGACAACACGATGGACTTCGTCGACGACAACGACGACTGGTTCGCCTTCATCAACCTGATGGACGCTCACCTGCCGTACTACCCGCCCGAGGAGTACCGCGAGGAGTTCGCGCCGGGCGTCGACCCCCACGAGGTCTGCCAGAACTCCAAGGAGTACAACTCGGGTGCCCGGGCGATTAGCGACGAGGAGTTCGAGGACATCGAGGGCCTCTACGACGCCGAAATCCGGCACATCGACGCGGAACTGCAGCGACTCTTCGCCCATCTCGAGGAGACGGGCCAGTGGGAGGACACGCTGGTCGTCGTCTGTGCGGACCACGGCGAACTCCACGGCGAACACGGCCTCTACGGCCACGAGTTCGGCATCTACGACCCGCTGGTCAACGTCCCACTGATGGTCAAACACCCCGACGTCGAGGCGGGCCGCACCGACGAGCAGGTCGAACTGCTCGACCTCTACGACACCGTTCTCGACGTGACGTGCGCTGCCGACTACACCGACCGGGTCGGCGCTCGCGGCTTCGACGCCGACCGCTCGCTGCTGACCGACGGCCGGGACATCGAGGACGGCGAGTTCGCCTTCGTCGACTACCACCGGCCGGTCGTCGAACTCAACCAGCTCGAAACGAAGGCCGCCGAGGCCGGCATCGAACTGGACGAGGACTCTCGCTTCTACTCGCGGATGCGCGCCGCGCGCCGTCCCGACGGCAAGTACATCCGCAACGAGCGGATTCCGGACGAGGCCTATCGGCTCGATTCGGACCCCGGCGAAACCGAGCGAGCGAGTACCGACGACCCGGTTATCGAGGAGGTTTTCGCCGCGCTCGAACGGTTCGAGGACCGGGCGGCAGACGAGTGGGACGCTCCGGCCGCCGCGGACGCCGACGAGGCGCTGGACCACATGGACGAGGAGGCCAAAGAGCGCCTGCAGGACCTCGGCTACATGGAATAGCGGGCGGGAGGGCTGGTCTTCGAGCGCGCTGGTGGCGGAGAAAGGTCTAACGCCTAGGGCGTGGTATGTGGTGGCATGGATGTACGAGAGGCGACACACGAGGACATCGACGACATCAGACGGGTCGCCGAGCGGTCGTGGGAGGTCGATTATCCGTCCATTCTGACCCGGGAGACGGCCGAGGAGGCCGTCTCGGAGTGGTACGACCCCGACGTGCTCGCCGGGGCTATCGCCGAGGGGCGGACGGAACTGTTGGTCGCCGAACGCGACGGCGAGGTCGTCGGCTTCGCACACGCGACGTGGAACGCGACCGAGGGCGAGGGGTACATCCTCCGACTCTACGTCCATCCCGACCACCGGAGTCGGGGTATCGGCGGCGAACTGCTCGAACGGACGCGGAAGGCGCTTTCCGGGTACGACATCGACCGGATACACGCGATGGTACTCGCGGAGAACGACCCCGGAAACGCCTTCTACGAACGGTTCGGCTTCGAGCGGGCCGACGAAAGCGAGACACAAATCGGCGAGGAGAGCTATCAGGAGAACCGATACGTGCTGGAGTTCTGAACCGCCCCCGGAAGCACCCGGCGTTCAGCGCACCCCCTGTCCGTCCTCCCACGCCTGCAACAACCGCGTCATCGTCTCGTTGACGGGTACGTCGATACCGTGTGTACCGGCCCGTTCGAGGACGTAGCCGCCGATAGCGTCGACTTCGGTGCGGCGCTCGGCAAGTACGTCCTGCTGCATCGAGGAGGTGTTCTCGGCGGTGGCTTCGGCGACGCGTTCGACCGCCCGCTCGGCCTCGGCGTCGGATAGGTCGACGCCCTCGGCGCGGGCGACGCGGGCGACTTCCCGGCCAGCCGTCGTGGCAACGGCGTTCGCGTCGCCACTTAATAGAGCGCCGTTGTCGATACGGGCCAGCGCCGTCGTCGCGTTGATACCGGCGTTGACGGCGAGTTTCTCCCAGAGGCGGCGCGGCATGTCCTCGGCGACGGTGGTGACGATATCGGCCGCCTCGAAGGCCTCGCCGACGACCTTGGCGGCCGGCGAGTCGCCTCCCTCGCGTGCGCCGAGGACGACCTCACCAATTCCGGTACAGCGGACGACGCCGGGCTTCGGCGTGAGCGCGCCGTAGGTGCAGGTGCCCGCGAGGACGGGTGCCTCGAGGCGGTCGGCCAACTGCGCCTCGTTGCCCATGCCGTTCTGAACCGACAGACAGTAGTCGAGGTCCATGCCGGCGAGCGCGTCGGCTGCAGCGGGCGTATCGAAGGCTTTCACGCAGACGAGCGCGAGGTCGGCGCTCGCTGGGGGCGCCGTTCTCGCGTCGGGGTAGACCGTCTCCTCGACGGCGCCGGTGATCCGGAGGCCTTCGGCCCGGACGGTTTCCATGTGCGGGTCACGCCCGACGAGCGTTACCGCGTGTTCGCGGGCGAGCAGGCCGCCGAGCAGGCTCCCGAGGCTGCCGGCGCCGAACACGACGACGTTCATATCGACGGCTTCGAGCGGCCGAATAGAAAAGGGTCGCTGTTATACGGGCCGTTACAACGATCCGTATTAGTCCTCCTGAACGTAGCTGATGCTCTCACCGGAGGCGCCACAGGAGGGACACATCTCGGGGAGGTTCTCGATCTCGCCGATCTCGCCACACTCCATGCAGCGCCACATCAGCGTCTTCTCGCCGGCCTTGCTTTCGGCTTGAGAGGCCGTCGAAACGCCCTCTATCGTCGTCACGTAGAAGCCGTCGTCGCCGAAGTTTCGGACCTGTCCCAGTTCGTTGCCCTCGTCGTCGTAGACGGTCTGTCCGAACCGTACTCGGGGTTGTTGGTCCTCGATGGCCATGGGGTGTGGTACGTTCCCACACACCAAAAAACCGGAGGTCGGCGTTATTCGGTCGTCGTCTCGTCGATATCGGCGTCGCCCTGGTGGATCTTGATGCCGTCCTGTGCCACCTTCTCGGCGAGGACGGCGCATTTGATACGCATCGGGCTGAGTTCGACGCCCAGCATGTCCTCGATGTCCTCGCGGTCCATCTCACGGACGTCTTCGAGGGTCATCCCCCGGAGTTCGCCGGACAGCATGCTCGCGGAGGCCTGACTGATGGCACAGCCGTCGCCGATGAAACTCACGCGTTCTATCGTCTCGTCGTCCTCGGCCAGCTCCACGAACATCTTGATGGTGTCGCCGCACATCGGGTTCTCGCCGACGTGCTCGATGTCGGGGTCCTCGATCTCCCCGTAGTTACGGGGGTTCTTGTAGTGATCGAGGATCTGCTGGCGGTACATGTCCGAGCCCATACCCATTGTTGTCCTACAAAAGGGGAATGACACTCAAAAGGCCGTCGGTCGGGGTGGTACTGCCCGGCAGGGGCCGTGATACCCGGATTCCCCTGATCGCCGACGGTGGGCGCGAACGATGGGATGGAGCACAAAGGCGAAAACCCTCCCGCCAGCAGGGGTGGGTATGAGCGACGAGTCCGGCGGCGACGATGACGGCGGCGAGAAGCGAATCTCGGACGACGGCCTCATCCTCGCGCTCGCCGGGGCCGCGTGTCTCCTCGCCGCCAACACCGCCTACGGGCGGGGCCAACCGGACGCCGTCATCGTCTTCGCGATGCTGGCCGCCGTTCCCGCCCTCGGCGCCGTCGTCGCCGACCTCGCGACCGACTACGTCCCGAGCATCCGTATTCACCTTCTCCTGGGTGGGACCGCTCTCGTCGGGGCCGCCTTCGCGGTTCCCGGCCGCCACTACGTCAACATCGCGACGCTCGGCATCGCGGGCTGATGGGTCTTGGACGGGTCTTCGAGGTGGAGTATCGGGGAAAGGAGTCCTGAGTTACCTAAACAATTCGCGCGCGTCGTCGACCGCCTCGACCAGTTCGTCGACCTCCGCTTTCGTGTTGTAGAGGTAGAACGAGGCACGCGCCGACGCGGCGGTGCCGAGGACGTCGTGGAGCGGCTGGGTACAGTGGTCGCCAGCACGGATGGCGACGGCGCTATCGTTGAGGATGCTGGAGAGGTCGTGGGCGTGGACGCCGTCGAGGTTGAAGGCGACGAGGCCGCCGCGGTCGTCCGCGGGCGGGCCGTAGACCTCGACGTCGTCCTTCGCGGTCAACTGCTCGTAGGCGTATTCGGCGAGTTCGGCCTCGTGGCGCTCGATGTTCTCCATGCCGATGTCGTCGAGGTAATCGCAGGCCTCCGCCAGCGCGATACCCTGGGAGATGACCGGCGTGCCGGCCTCGTACTTCCACGGTAGTTCGTTCCATTTGGAGTCCTCGAAGGTGACCTTCAGGATCATCTCGCCGCCGTAGAGGTACGGCTCCATGTCCTCGAGGATGTGCTCTTTGCCGTAGAGGACGCCGATTCCCGTCGGGCCGCACATCTTGTGGCCCGAGAAGGCCATGAAGTCGGCGTCGATTTCCTCGACGTCGACCGGCCGGTTCGGCACCGACTGGGCGCCGTCGACGAACATGTAGGCGTCGTGGTCGTGGGCGATGTCGGCCAACTCGCCGACGGGATTGACCGTCCCCAGCGTGTTCGAGACGTGCACCGCCGAGACCATCCGCGTGTCGTCGGTGATCATCTCGCGGGCGGCGTCCATGTCGAGGCGGCCCTCGTCGGTGATGGGGATGTACTTGCAGTCGGCGCCGGTGCGTTTGGCGATCTGCTGCCAGGTCACCAGTGACGCGTGATGTTCCATCTCGGTCAGGACGACTTCGTCGCCGGGACCGAGTTCGTTGAGTCCCCACGCGTAGGCGACGAGGTTCATCGATTCGGTCGTGTTCTTGGTGAAGACGATCTCCTTCCGTCCGCCCGAGGCGCCGATGAACTCGGCGACCCGGTCGTGGGCCTCCTCGTAGGCGATGGAAGCTTCCTGGCTCAACTGGTGGATACCGCGGTGGACGTTGGCGTTGTAGTGCCGGTAGTAGTCCGTGATGGCCTCGATGACCGGTTCCGGCGTCTGGGTCGTGGCCGCGTTGTCGAGATAGACGAGTTGCGTCCCGTCGAACTCCCGCTCCAGGATGGGAAAGTCCTCGCGGAGACGCTCGACGTCGAGCGGCTCGGCCTGTTGACTCATTAGATAATTACACGGCTTCGAGGGTGGTGCTTCTTTCGGTCCGGGTAAAACGAAGACGGTTACGTTCGTCGGGGGCCTTTTTAAGAGGACGTTCTCCTCGTGTCCATAACAAACAGCAGATCCGGTGTGTCGAGTTGACGACAGACCGAAGTACGCGGGGGGCAGACGCTCGGTATATGATAGAGCAGTATCTCGAGCGGCTCTTCACGTGGGAGAGCCTCGAGAACACCGAACGAGGGGTCGAATTCGAGCTGAAAAACCGGCTCATCGAGACGGGGTTCCTTGGCGTGACGGCGGCCAGAGTGGACGGGGAGGACGTTCCGAAGGAGGACATAATCCTCGAGGTGTCGCCGGAGGAACGCTTCAGGGCCGACGAGATAACGCCGGAGAACCCGCTGGAGTTGGACCTCGCGGAGACGGTGCAGGTAATCTTGGACCGCGAACGCCTGCGTCTGGGCGTCCACGAGATCGAACTCGGCCTGCAGGTCGAAGGCTACGGCGAGGTGGGCTTTACGACCGACGACGAGATCCGAACGGAGGACCTCATCGACGTCGACCCTGCCGAATTCACTGTCGAGGAACTGAAGACCCTCGCCGCCGAGATCACCGAACCCGCTTCGCTGGAACGGCTCATCGAACGCGAGGAGGACGGCAAAGCCCGGAAGACGGCACTCGCGTACCTCGAAGAGCGCTTGCAGGAGGCCGAACCGCTGACCGAAGACGAGATGGTCAAAACGCAGGTCTCCGACAAGGAGACCGGCGGCGGCCTCATCAACGAACTGCTCGTGGAGGTCTTGGAGAGCCCCCAGCGCGTCTCGGTGTATCTCGCCGCACAGACGCTCGGCAGCGGGACGCCTGCGGACATCTCCAGTCGAGTCGTCTTCTCGGAGGACGTCGTCGAGTCGACGCTCGAATCCTTCGAACGCGAGGGTCTGGCCGAGAAAACGGAAACCGGCGAGTACCGTGTCGCCTCGCCGGTCGCCGTCCTTCAGAAGCGACAGAACGACCTCTGGAACGTGCTTCGCGGAACGCTTTGAACTGACCGCGACCTCGGGGTCCGCTGGGTTTAGGACCGCCGGATGCACACCTTCGATATGGCAATCGGAGACGTTCACGAAGTCGACGACGCGACGGACCTCTTCTACGTCGATACGGGGATGTACGACACGCCCGAATACGGTGCGGTCTACATCCTCGACGCCGAGCGGCCGGCCATCGTCGATACCGGTATCGGAACCAACTACGAGCTGATCCTCGACGCGCTGGAGACGGTCGGTATCCCGCCGGCGGACCTGGAGGCTATCATCCCCACGCACGTCCATCTCGACCACGCCGGCGGGGCGGGATTCATCGCCGACGAGACGGACGCCGACGTCTACGTCCACGAAAGCGGCGCGAAGTTCCTCACCGACCCCGGCCCCCTCTGGGACGGCACGAAGCAGGCCGTCGACGACGTGATCGAACACTACACGAAGCCGAAGCCCGTCCCGGTCGACCGCCTCGAATCGATTCACGACGGCGCGACGGTCGACCTCGGCGACCGCCAGCTCCACGCCCACCACGCGCCCGGCCACGCGTTCCACCAACTCGTCTTCCACGAACGCGACGACGACGTGGTCTTCACCGCCGACGCCGCGGGTATCTACATCCCCGAATGGGACGCCATCCATGAGACGTCGCCACCGCCGGGCTTCGACCTCGAAGGCGTCATCGAGGACGCCCGCATGATCGCCCGCATCGACCCCGAAACGCTCTGTTATGGCCACTTCGGCGACGCGCCGACCGACGACCGGCTCTCGGAGTACGTCGACGTGATCACCGAGTGGGTCGAAGCCGTCGCCGAAAAGCGAGCGGAACTGGGCGACGACGAGGCGGTCATCGAACATTTCGTCGCCGAGCACGATATCGTCGAGGTCTGGGACGAGGAGATGACCAGCGGTCAGATCGCGATGAACGTCCGCGGCGTCATCAACTACCTCGACAACCGCGAGGAGTAAGCGGCTCCGAGTCGTCGTGGGGGTTTATTCGACTGGCTGCAGAACCGGTAGCCGATGGAGTCGAATCCGTGTCGAGCCAACTGATTCCCCTCGTCGCGGCCATCATCGCCATCGGCGTCGCGGCCCAGATACTCGCGGACCGGTTCGAGATCCCGAGTATCGTCTTCCTGCTAGCCGCGGGTATCGCGCTCGGACCGGAGGGAATCGGCGTCATCACCGACGACTCCTTTGCCGCGCTGCCAGCCATCGTCGGCCTCTCGGTCGCCATTATCGTCTTCGAGGGTGCGTTCCACCTCCGCATCGAGAAGCTCCGACAGGCAACGAGCGAGAGCATCCGTCTCGTAACTATCGGCGCCCTCATCGCGCTCGTCGGAACGGCCGTTGTCGTCAGGTTCGCCCTCGGGGCAGGGTGGGGGGTTTCCTTCCTCATCGGCGCGCTGCTCATCGCGACGGGGCCGACGGTCATCACGCCGATCTTGACGGTCGTCCCCGTCCGCGATCGGGTGCAGGCCGCGCTCGAAACCGAGGGTATCGTCAACGACGTGACCGCTGCCATCCTCGCCGTGGTGGTCTTCAAGACACTGCGGCTGGACGAACCGACGCTGTCGGCGTTCCTCGGCCTTTTCATCGAGCGGTTCGGCGGTGGCGTCCTCATCGGACTCGCCCTCGCGGGCGTCGTGTGGCTGCTCCTCCGGTACATCGACCTCTCACCGGGGAGCGCCCCGCAGAACGCCCGTCTCACCGTACTGGCTGGCGCGCTGGTCGCCTTCGGCGCCGGGGAGACGCTGGCCAGCGAGGCCGGTGTCGCCGCCGTCGCGACCGCCGGCGTCGTCCTCGGCAACCTCGATCTGCCCTACGAGGAGCAGATCTCGGACTTCAAAGGCGACATCACGCTCATCGTGCTGTCGTTCGTCTTCATCGCTCTCGCCGCGCTGCTCGAACTCGAAGACCTGCTGGCGCT
>NZ_JAZKTR010000082.1:0-11155 GCF_036625485.1 Natronomonas sp.
CGTCATCGCGCTGACCGAGGAAGATTCCGTGGCTACGCCGAGCGCGGACGACTAAGACGCCTCGGTATCCTTTCTCACCCGTCAGCAATGCTTTTTCCGTAGGCCCGTCCAGCAGTCGGTGTGACCCTGTTTCCGCCCGTCATCGAGAGTCCACGCCTCCGCTACGAGGTAATCCATCCCGACTATTTCGACCCCTACGAGATGTACGAACACACCCGCGAAGGCGCCCCAAACATCGAGCGAATTACCGAGTGGGTGACCTGGGACCCCCATCCCCACCCGAAGCAGACTCAGGAGTTCGTCGAACACGTCGGCAAGCGGTTCGACGAGGGCAAAGGCGTCGACTACGCCATATATCCTCGCGACGACGAGGACGGTGCTGGCGAGTTCGCTGGTGCTGGCGGCATCTCGGTCGACTGGGACCTTCGTCGCGGTAACCTCGGTACGTGGCTACGCAAACCGTTCTGGGGCCGCGGGTACTCGGGTGAACGCGCACGCACTCTCATCGCGCTGGCCTTCGACGTCCTCGATCTGGAAGTCGTCGGCGTCACTCACGACCCCGAAAACGACAACTCCCGTGGGGCAATCGAAAAATACGTCGACGCCCTCGGCGGCCGCAAGGAGGGCGTGATTCGGAACGATATCGTCATCGGCGACGAACCGCGAGATTCGGTCCGCTACTCGATTACTGCCGAGGAATGGGAGGAAGCGACCGACGGCGAGTACGAGGCCACCTTCGAGTGGTGAAAACAGAGGGGCTCGAATTTCGGTTTAAAGGGCTTTTTTCGCGGCTCCGACGGCGAGTTTCGGGAGTTGGCCGATGACGGACGGGAAGGTCAGCCCGAGTTCCTCTTTGAACTCGGCCATATCGAAGTATCCGTCGATGGACGTGATGCCATCGTCCGAGAACGTTATTACGTCGACGCCGCTCAGTTCGACGGATTCACCGGTCGGCGGGAGTGGGCCGAATGGTCCAGTATGGGTTCCGTACATCGTCCACTCGACGAACAAGCGCCCTGCCTCCTCGTCGGCAACTCGTCGGTCCACTTCGAACCGAACGTCCGGGAATCCCTCGGTCGTTTCCTCGACCCACTCCTTGATTTCGTCGCCGGATAGCGCCCCATCGGTAGCCGGGTCGGAGATCGTCCCCCCATCGGCGAACGCTTCGATCACTACCTCTGGGTCATGGTCGTTCCATCCCTCCACGTAGCGGCCGTAGTACGTATCGATAGTACTCCCCGCCATACTCCCCCAGATGATGCGCCAACCAGTTCAAACCATATGGTGATATAGTGTAAAAGGAGATACAGTTGCTGTGGGGCTATCTCGACTGCTTATAAAGAGGTCCAGAAATGCCGATGTGTCCCATCAAACACCGTATAACCAGACGATGCCGAACGTCGTTACGACGGTCAGAATCAACTGGAGTGGTGCACCCACACGTGCGAAGTCGGTGAATTTGTAGCCACCAGGCCCGTAGACCATGAGATTCGTCTGGTAGCCGATGGGCGTCAGCATGGCCGTCGAGGAGGCGAAGGTGACCGCCAGCACGAACGCGAAGGGGTCGGCGCCCAGTTGGAGGCCCGTATCGTAGGCGACGGGCACCATCAGGACGACGCTGGCGTTGTTGCTGATGACGTTGGTGACCAGCGCGGTAAAGAGGTAGAAGATTCCGACCAGGGCGACGGCTCCGATCTCGGCGCCGTTGCCGACGACGATATCGGCGAGCCATGCGGCGGCGCCGGTCTCCTCCATCGCCACGCCGAGGGGGATGAGGCCCGCCAAGAGGAAGATGACGTTCCAGTCGACGGCGTCGTAGACCTCGTTCGGTTTGACACAACCGGTAACGACCATGCCGAGGATGCCGCCGAGCGCCGCGACCATGATGGGGAGGATACCGAGGGCAGCGATAGCGACGACGACGCCAACGATTCCGACGGCGACGGGGATGCGCTTCGACCGGAAATCCGGACGGGTGAGGTACTGCGCGACGACGAAGTTGCGGTCGGTCTGGAAGCGCCGAACGGTGTCCTCGCTGGCCTGTATCAGGAGCGTGTCGCCGGCTCGAAGCGGGCGTTTGTCCATCCGTTTGTGGATGACTTCGCCGCCGCGGCGGATGGCCAACACGGTCGCGTCGTAGCGCTGGCGGAAGTTGAGCGTCACCAGCGTCTCGCCGAGCAGGTTCGTATCCGGCGAGAGGACGATCTCGACCAGTCGCTGCTCCCCGACGGATGCATCGAGTTCCTCGGTCGCATCCTCGTCGGCTTCTAACACGTCGTCGGTCACTTCGGCGTCGGGGGCGAAATCCAGCCCCTCGGCGTCCATCAACTCGATGAGGCTCTCGCGGTCGACACGCAATACGAGGATGTCGCCCGCCCGGACCTCCTTGCGCGCGAGCGGTTCGTTGAACGCCTGTTTATCGCGGATGAGTTGGACGATGTCCGCGTCGACGTCGATATCGCCGAGCGCGTCGTCGACCGCACGGCCGAGCATCGGCGAGTCATCGCGGACGACCACTTCGGTCAGGTACTGGGTCATGCCGAACTCGTCGGTGAGGTCCGTCCGCGCTTTGATTCGCTCGGGAAGGAGGCGCGGGCCGAAGGCGAGCAGGTAGGCCGTCCCGACGACGAGGACGAGGAAACCGAGGGCGGTGAATTCGAACATCGAGAAGGGGTCGGTCGCGGTGCCGCCGACCCGGTCGTAGACGTCCGAGGCGAGGATGTTCGAGGAGGTGCCGATGAGGGTGAGCATGCCGCCCATCATCGACGCGTAGGAGACGGGAATCAGGAGCTTCGAGGGGGAGATGCCGGTTCGCTTCGAGAGTTCGGTCACCATCGGAATCATCACCGCGACGACCGGGGTGTTGTTGATGAACCCGGCCGTCCCACCGGAGAGGCCGAGAACGGCGACCAACTGGCCGAAAGGGCTGTCTCCGAACCGCTCGGCGATCTCCTTGCCGATGATGTTGACGACGCCCGTCCGACGGATACCTTCCGAGAGGACGAACATCGCGAGGACGGTGATCGTCGCCGAGGAGGCAAAGCCCGAGACGCCGTCGGCGGGGCTCACTTGCGTCCACGGTTCGAGGACGATGAGCGCGACCATCACGCCGATGGCGGTGATGTCGATCGGAACCGGCTCCGTGACGAAGAGCACGAGCGCGACGAGGATGATGGCGAAGACGACGAGCATCCCCGCCGTCAGTCCGGTCCCAGCGACGAGAGAGAGCACGCCTGCTGGTTCTCCCGATTCTCGCCTAAAAGTTCTGGTCGGCCTACCCCGGGGCGGCGCCCTCGGAGGGCGTCGGGTCGGGAATCAACCACGCGGGAACGACGCGGGTGAGGACGACCAATCCCGTCAATTCGACGAGCGTCTGGGTGACGACGACGGCCGGCGCCAGTTCGTAGCCCGCGGGCAGCGCCAGCGCGAGCGGGAGAATCACCAGCGAGTTGCGCGTCACCGAGGTGAACGCCAGCGCCCGCCCCTCGCCGGGTGGCATATCGAGAACGCCGGCGACCGAGCGTGCCACAAGCGGCATCACCACGAGGAAGGCGACGTAGACGGGGACGACGACCGCGATGCGGCCGATGGAATCGTAGACGCGGGGCAACTGCGAGGCGATGACGACCAGCAGCGTCAGGGCCATCATCGGGACCGGGAGCCAGCTCATCGACGACTGCCATCGTCGGCCCGCCTCCGAGCGTTCGGCGGCCACCTCCGTCAGCCACGCCAGCGCGAGCGGCAGTGCGATTATCAGCAGGAAGGCCTCGAGGAACGGGCCGGGTTCGATGGCCTCCGCGACCTGCTGGCCCATGAACAGCCATAGATAGAGCGGCAAGAGGAGCAACTGGAGGAGCATCAACGCAGGCGTCGCCGCGGTCACCTGCTCGGAATCCCCGCCCGCGAGTTCGGTGAAGGTGATGACGTAATCGATACAGGGCGTCAGGAGTACCATGAACGCCCCGACGAGGATCACGGGGTCCTGCGGGAGCAATCGGGTGAGCGTCCAGACGACGACCGGAACGACGAGGAAGTTCATCCCGAGCGCGGCCGTCATGAACCGCGTGTTCCGGAACGCGCGCCGGATTCGCACGAAGGGAACTTCGAGGAACGTGACGTAGAGCAGGACGACGAGCACCGGTTCGATGAGCCGCTGGAAGAACGGGGTGGCATCGGACACTCCGAGGCCGAAACCGATGGCAGCGAACACGGCGACCGCGTAGATAGCGACCTGATGGCGCTGTATCCAGTCCCTTGTTAGCATCCTGTTTCGGGCCTCTCTGTCGATACGTCCGTCGCCGATGGTAAACCGCCGTCGGTCAAGCAGTGCCGTTCGGTCAGACGTCCGTCTCGATGACGTAGCCCCACCGCTCGTAGTCGCGGTCGGCGTAGAACTTGTGGACGCCCTCCTTCGCACGGGGCGAGGCCAACGCGACGCGCTCACAGTCCTGCTCGTCGGCCCATTCCTCGACGAATTCGACGAGAGCGGTGCCGTGGCCCTCGCCACGTCGCGGTTCGTCGACGACGAGGTCGTAGAGCCACGCGTGGCGGACGTGATGGAGGAAATCGTCGATACGGGCGCCGGCAGCGCCGACGAGTTCGTCGCCGTCGAAGCGGCCGAAAAGGGTGTAATCGTCGTCGCCGGTCCACGCGAGCACTTCGTCGGGGTCGGCGTCGGTCCAGAGTTGTCGGAGGATTGGAACAGCCGGTTCGCGCTCGGCGTCGGTGGCGAGTTCGCGGATTTCCATAGTCGGCGTTGTGCGAGGATAGTGGAAAAGCCCGGCGGCAGGGTGTGTTGGGATGGCACACAAAATGGAGGGATGACACGTGGATTAGCATCCGTCTCGGGGTGCTTAAAAAGCGCCCCGAGGCGGTTCCCGCTGGCGACCGAAGGGAGCCAGCGTAGCGCGCACGGACTGGAGCGGCGCCAGAGGCGCCGCGGAAGGAGGACGCGCGCATATTTCCCCACGTTTTTGCCGAGAACCGGTGTCGGGCGCCGTAGTGCGCCCGACCCGCGTTCTCGTGCAAAAAGTGGGCCCGAAGTGGTATCCAAAGTGTTTTCTCCGGTGCAGTCTCCCTATCGCGTATGGATGGCGGCGGCTCTACGGACATGACACTCGCGTTCGAGTTGGAGGCGCTCAAGCGGCTAGCTCGGCCCGAGGAGGTGTTCTCCGACGCTCGCACGTGGAGCGAGTACGTCGGGGTCGTCTCCGACAAGCCGACCTACGTCGTGACGAACTTCACGCGGAAGAACCGCATCCGTCAGGACTTCTTCTCCGGGCCGCGGGGCCGCGAGGAGAGCCTCGAAAACGTCAAGACCCAGTTCGACACCGACCGGCACGTCTTCATCGGCGTCGACGACGAGGACGCCGAGTTGGCCGACGAGGTCGACTGGGAGTACCTCCCGGTCGAACAGGCTGCCGAGGCCGCCGACTGGGAACTCGGCGAGCCCGGCGGCGAACCCGGCGACGACGAGGACGGGGGTCGCGACGACTGGCCGTAATCCGGCGTTCAGTCAAGGGGTTCGACTATTCTTAAGAGGCCGGCGAACGCGTAGCCGAACATGTCGATTGATATCGGTGCGGCGTTTCGGGAAGGTGCGAACCGAACCGTCGCCAAGAACGGCCTGTTACTAACAGTCGCATTCTTCCTCATCGGGCTAGCAGTGGCGGTACTCTATCAGACCCTGCTTATCGGGGGATTCGAATCGCTACTGGAGGCATTCCGAGGACTCTCCCCAGAGCAGATCAACATCAGCCAGGAGGAGTACAACCGTCAGATAAACACGATGGAAACGCAGTTGGAGATGGCCCGCGAGACCTCACCGCTGGCTCTCGATCTCCCGCCCGGCGTCGCGGCCGCCGGTCTGGTGGTAGTCGCGCTACTCTCGGAGGCCGTCTCGATCGTCGCTGTGCGTGTCTTCGCTACCGATGAAACCAACGCCATCCCATCCGATCTCGCCACCGACAACATCCTGCTGGCGACGCTGAACGGCTTTATCGGCAAGATCGTCGTCTGGGGACTGATCTCGGTCGGCCTCCTCTTCTTCGTCCTACCGGGGGTCTTCCTCGCCGTCGTCTTCTACTTCCTGCGGCAGGAGATCGCCCTGCAGGACAAGAACTTCGTGTCGGCGATGGCAGATTCGTGGCGACTGACGAAGGGCAACCGCATCGAGGTGTTCGCCGTCGCGCTCGTCGTCCTCGTTGTCTCGCAGTTGAACGCGGTGTTAGGTCCGCTGAGCGGGGTCGTTCCGCAGATAGCCGTGACGCTGCTGACGGCGGTCTTCGGCGCCGTACTCGCGGTCTTCGGTGCGGCAGTCGTGACGCGACTCTACGTCCAGTTACGGGACGTCACCGCGGCCGAGGCCGAGGCTGCCGAGGCCGAACAGGACCCCTACAATGCCGCGCTCGGGCCGGACGACATTCCGGAGTAGCGTTACTGAGAGGGCTAATCGTAGGCGTTCGTAGATTCTCGGTGAGGGACCGAGCGCTGCCGCCGGAGGACGAGTTTCGGAACCCCGGCTGACTACGATAATCCCTATGAAGCACAGCACGGAGGAACGCTGTTTTTAACCGGTTGGGCCGCCGAGAAGCGCCAATGGCAGAACCGCGCGTCCCGGGTGACGACCCCGGCACTCTGGAACTCTCCTGTGGCGAGACGGTACACGCCCACGACCTCGATATGGGAATGCGTGAGATCAACTGTGGCTGTGGCGACCGCCACGCAGTCGTCGTCGACGTGCATCCGATCTCCCGGTTCGTCCCCGAGGCCATCGCCGACGTACTCCGGGAAACCATCGAGACCGACGACGAGTTCCCCGAGTTCAGCATGCCGCACGTGATGGGCGTCGTCATGGAGGAGTTCCCCGACGAGGTTGTGGTCGCGGACGTCTCGGAGGACGGCCACGTGGGCTATGCGTTGGTGTGGGTCACCGACTTCGATTCGCGCCGCCTCCACGAGATCGTCGTCGAGTTGCTCGTCGAGTTGATGGAACACGCGGCGAGTCACGGCGACGACGCCACCGCCTCCCAGTTCGAACAGCAGATGATGAACTTCGACGTCGAGGCGTTCGTCGAACAGTACCGCGACGAACGGGAGTTCGAATCCGAGGTCGACACGCCCGTCTGAGGTGCATCAACCGCTTACTGTGCTAACGCGCGTCACACGTGTTTCTGCCTATCTGTCCGACGAGCGGGTGTTCGTGAACACCCGTCACGTCTTTCGGTTTTCGTCGTCCGCACGTCTGACAATTGTCTGACGGGGTGTTATGGTATGTGGGCACATGTGTAAGAACATGCGCATACGCCGGGGTGAGTACGAGCGCATCCGCGAGGTGTTGTCGGAGGCCGACCCCGAAGAGCCGTTGACGGCGCGCGAGATACTCGACCTGCTCGAAGAACACGGCGAGGAGTTCGATAGTGCCCACCAGGTGGCTACGGTACTGGGCCGGGAAGCCGAGATGGGAGACATCGAGGTCATTCAGGACCAGCCCTATCGGTATCGGTTAGGCGAAGGCAGCTAGGTACGGCCTGCTTTTGAACCCGTCTCTGGCATTTTCGTAGTGGTAACGCCTGCGAAGTCCTCAGCCTGCTGACGCGCCGAGGGCTTTCGAAGTGGTTGCAGCCACGAGTCGCCAGGCCTCACTTATAAATAACCGACCGCTTAGAACTACTCACGGCAATCGTCGCGCGATTCGAAATTCGAATTTTCGTTACGATATCCGTACCAATTCGCCGGGCTTATTACGATGTACGAACTTCGGTCGCATAATGCCAGACGAGGACCGCACCATTCTGCTTATCGGAAGCGGACCGATCCAGATCGGACAGGCGGCCGAATTCGACTACTCCGGCGCACAGGCGTGTCGGGCCCTGCAGGAGGAGGGCGCCCGAGTCGTCCTCGTCAACTCCAATCCGGCGACCATCATGACGGACCCGGAGATGGCCGACAAGGTCTACGTCGAACCCATCACACCCGAGGCCATCGCCGAGGTCATCCGTGACGAGAAGCCGGACGGCGTCATCGCCGGCCTCGGCGGCCAGACCGGCCTGAACGTCACCGCGGAACTCGCCGAACAGGGCGTTCTCGACGAGTACGACGTCGACATCATGGGGACGCCGCTGGACACCATCTACGCCACGGAGGACCGTGACCTCTTCCGCGAGCGCATGAAGAAGATCGGCGAACCGGTCTGCAGCTCCGAGACCATCTCCTCGATGGACGAAATCGAAGACGCCGTCGAGGCCGTCGGCGGCCTGCCGGTCATCGCCCGCACCGCCTACACCCTCGGCGGGTCGGGATCCGGCGTCGTCGACGACATGGACGAACTTCGGGAGATCGCCCGCAAGGGCTTCCAGCTCTCCCGGAACCACGAGGTCCAGATCACCGAATCCATCGCCGGCTGGGTCGAACTCGAATACGAGGTGATGCGGGACGCCGACGACTCCTGTATCATCATCTGTAACATGGAGAACATCGACCCGATGGGCATCCACACCGGCGAATCCACCGTCGTGACGCCCTCGCAGGTCATCCCCGACGAGGCCCACCAGAAGATGCGCGACTCCGCGCTGAAGGTCATCCGCGAACTCGGCATCGAAGGCGGCTGTAACATCCAGCACGCCTGGCGCGATGACGGCACGCCCTCCGGGGAGTACCGCGTCGTCGAGGTCAACCCGCGTGTCTCGCGCTCGTCCGCGCTGGCCTCGAAGGCGACCGGCTACCCCATCGCCCGCGTCACCGCGAAGGTGGCGATGGGCAAGCGCCTCCACGAGATCGACAACGAGATCACTGGCGAGACGACCGCCGCCTTCGAACCCGCAATCGACTACGTCGTCACCAAGGTCCCCCGGTGGCCGAAGGACAAGTTCGACGACGTCGAGTTCGAACTCGGCCCCGCCATGAAGTCGACGGGCGAGGCGATGTCCATCGGCCGGACCTTCGAGGAGTCGATGCTCAAAGCCCTCCGGTCCTCCGAATACGACCCCGCAGTCGACTGGGGCGACGTCTCCGACATCGAACTCGAAGACGAGTACCTCGTCAAGCCGACGCCGGACCGTCCCTACGCCATCTTCGAGGCCTTCGACCGCGGCTACACGGTCGAGGAGGTCATCGACTTCACGGGCATCAAGGAGTGGTACGTCGAGCGGTTCAAGCGCATCGCCGAGGCCGCCGAAGCGGCCCAGGACGGCGACTTCCAGACCGCGGCCGACGCTGGATTCACGAACCAGGAGGTCACCGCCATCGCGGGCGGGGAGTTCAACGATACCCACGCCTCCTGGCTCCCCTCCGAGATCGCCGAGGCCGACGACGACGAAGGACAACCGGTCGAAACCGACGGCTCCGGCGTCACTGTCGAGGATGTCGAAGCCGAAACCTCCCGCCGGACCTACAAGCAGGTCGACACCTGTGCCGGCGAGTTCCGCGCGTCGACACCGTACTACTACTCGGCGCGTGAACCGCCAACGGGACAGGGAGCAGGCGAGGTACAGGTCGACCGTGACGTCGAAAGCGTCGTCGTGGTCGGCGGCGGCCCCATCCGCATCGGGCAGGGCGTGGAGTTCGACTACTGTGCGGTCCACGCGGTCCGCGCGCTGGAGGACATGGGCATCGACGCCCACGTCGTCAACAACAATCCCGAGACGGTCTCGACGGACTACGACACCTCCGACGGCCTCTTCTTCGAGCCGATCACGGCCGAAGAGGTCGCCGACATCGTCGAGGAGACCAACGCCGACGGCGTGATGGTCCAGTTCGGCGGCCAGACCTCCGTCAACGTCGGCGAACCGCTGGAGACGGAACTCGAACGCCGCGACCTCGACTGTGAGATCATGGGTACCTCAGTCGAGGCGATGGACCTCGCGGAGGACCGCGACCGGTTCAA
Organism: Natronomonas sp.; assembly: GCF_036625485.1. Classification (GTDB taxonomy): domain Archaea; phylum Halobacteriota; class Halobacteria; order Halobacteriales; family Haloarculaceae; genus Natronomonas. The sequence continues at coordinate 9,884 of NZ_JAZKTR010000082.1, forward strand.
CGTCCTGATGGACGAACTCGGTATCAGCCAGCCCGACGGCGGCACGGCGACCAGCAAGCAGGAGGCCCTCGACCTCGCTCACGACATCGGCTATCCGGTGCTCGTTCGTCCGTCCTACGTGCTGGGCGGCCGCGCGATGGACGTGGTCTACTCCGACGAGGAACTCGAAGAGTACATCGAGGAGGCCGTCCGCGTCTCGCCGGACAAGCCGATCCTCGTCGACGAGTTCCTCGCCGACGCGGTGGAACTCGACGTTGACGCGGTCGCCGATGGCGAAGACGTCCTCATCGGCGGCATCATGGAACACGTCGAGGCCGCCGGGGTCCACTCCGGCGACTCCGCGTGTATGATCCCGCCGCGCTCGCTGTCGCAGGACACGCTCGAACGCGTCCGCGAGGTCGCGCTGGACATCGCCCGCGCGCTGGAGACGGTCGGCCTGCTGAACGTCCAGTTGGCGGTCCGCGACGGCGAGGTCTACGTGCTCGAAGCCAACCCCCGCTCGTCGCGTACCGTGCCCTTCGTCTCGAAAGCGACGGGCGTCCCCATCGCCAAACTCGCGGCGAAGGCGATGATGGGTAACTCCCTCGACGAACTGCAGGCCCACGAGCAGGTGCCAGAACACGTCTCCGTCAAGGAGGTCGTCCTTCCGTTCGACCGCCTGCCGGGTTCGGACCCGCGTCTCGGCCCCGAGATGAAATCGACTGGCGAGGTCATGGGCACCGCCCGCTCGTTCGGCAAGGCCTACCTCAAGGCACAGTCGGCGACCGGCAAGGTCATCCCCACCGAGGGGACCGCAGTCGTCGACCTCGAAACACTCCGCGGGATGTCCCAGAAGAACGAGGACATCTCGGACGTCCGCGAGAACGCCGAGCGTCACTTCGACGTCTACGAGAAAGACGAGTTCGACGACCTGAACCAGTCGCTCCGTGACGGCGAGGTCGACGTCATCTTCTCGCGGGACCGCGACGTGCTGGAGGTCGCCGTCGAGGAGACCATCACCTACTTCTCGACGGTGCCGAGCGCCCGCGCGGCGCTGGAAGCCATCGAGACGAAGGACGAACCCCTCGACGTGATGGCCCTGTCCGAACGCCCCACCGAGCGCCGCAACTGGGGCGAGTAAGCCCCTCGACGGCACTCGCGTGACAGGCCGTAACTAAACCGCTCATTTTCGTCTCCTGAAGGCATTTATCCGACGCTTCCCACAGATGGGCGTATGCCCTCCCGAACGACGCGGCGGCGGTTCCTGACGGGACTCGCCGCCGCGGGAACGAC
>NZ_JAZKTR010000083.1:0-10984 GCF_036625485.1 Natronomonas sp.
TCTCCAACCTATCGTTCAGGCCCTCGACCGGATGGAGGGACTCATCTCGGATACGCTAACACTCGCCAGAGAAGGGCAGGTCGTCGCGGATTTCGAGCCGATACAGCTGACCAACCTCATCGGGTCGTGCTGGAAAACCGCTGCGACCGAGGAGGCGACCGTCGAAATCGAAGACGAGATCACGATTAAAGGCGACCGGAGTCGACTTTGTCACGTGTTCGAGAACCTCTTCCGGAACGCGATCGAACACGGTGGGGCGGACGTGACCGTCCGCGTCGGCCGGATCGACGAATACGGAATCTACGTCGAGGATGACGGACCCGGTATTCCGGAGGACGAACGAGAGAGGGTGTTCGAACCCGGACACACGTCGGTGGACGGTGGAACCGGGTTCGGGCTAGCTATCGTCAGGCGGATTACAGAGGCACACGGCTGGGAAGTCGAGATCGTAGAGGGAAGCGACGGAGGAACACGCTTCGAGTTCACCGGCGTCGATCTGGTCCGGTAGTGACGCCGGCTATCGTCTTCCCCTCGCGTCCGTCGCACCACCGACGGCCAGATAAAACGCGACCTACAGCACGTCTTCGAAGTCGTACCATCCGGCGTCCTTGCCGGCCAGCCACTCCGCCGCATCGACGGCGCCGGCGGCGAAGACGCGCCGGGATTCGGCGCGGTGGGTCAGCGTCAGCACCTCGTCGTTACCGGCGAGCAGGACCTCGTGCTCGCCGCGGACGTTGCCGGCCCGGCGGACGTGGACGCCGACCTCGTTTTCCTCACGCAGGTGTTCTCCCTCGCGGCCGTGGGTCCGGTCGAGTTCCTCCCCGCGGTCTCGCGGCTCATCGCCGCTCGACTCTCCGGCGGCGCGTTGCGCCGCCCAAGCCTCGTCGATGACGTCGAGGACCGTGTTCGCAGTCCCCGACGGGGCGTCCCGCTTGCCGTTGTGATGGGTCTCGGTGAGTTCGATGTCGTATTCTGGCAGTGCCTCGACGCCGGCCTCGACTACCTTCAGGAGCGCCTGCACGCCCTTCGCGAAGTTCGAGGCCTTGAGCACCGCCGTCGACTCGCTGGCCTCACGGAGTTCGGCGAGACCTCGCTCGTCGAACCCCGTCGTCCCGACGACGTAGGGGACGCCGGCCTCGGCGACCAGTTCGGCGTACTCGCGGGTGGCGTCCGGGACGGTGAAGTCGATGACTGCGTCGGCGTCTTCGAGCAGTCCGGGCAGGGCGTCGTTGGTGTGAACCCGCACGTCCTCGATGGAATCCTCGGAACGGGCGATGCCGTCGATGTCGTGGCCGCGGCCGCTGGCCTCGGCGACGATCTCGGTGCCGGTCCGGCCCGTGGCGCCGATGACGACCAGTTTCATCGTTCCAGTTCGTCCAGAACCTCACGCAGGCGTTCCCGGTTCTCCGGCTGGAGCGGCGACAGCGGCGACCGCATCGTCGAAGAGTGGATGCCCCGCATCTCCATTGCTTCCTTGATCGGGATGGGGTTGGTCTCGACGAACAGCGTCCGGAAGAGGTCGCCGAGTTCGTACTGGAGGTCGCGGGCGCGGTCGAAGTCGTTCTCTAACGCGGCGCCGACCAGCGCCACCGTCCGCTCGGGTTCGACGTTGGCGGCCACGGAGATACAGCCGGAGCCACCCTGCGCGATGACGGGCAGGGTCAGGGCGTCGTCGCCCGACAGCACCGCGAAGTTCTCGTGGCGCGTGCGCTCGATGACCTCGTTGACGCGGTTGAGGTCGCCGCTCGCGGCCTTGTAGCCGACGATGTTCTCGTGTTCGGACAGCGAGACGGCCGTCTCGATGGCGATGTTTCGGCCCGTCCGGCCCGGGACGTTGTAGATGATCTGTGGCAGGTCGACGGCGTCGGCGATCTGCCGGAAGTGATGCTCCATCCCGTCGGGTTCGGGGATGTTGTAGTACGGCGAGATGAGCAGCAGGCCGTCGGCGCCGGCGTCGGCCGCGCGCTCGGAGAGTTCCAGCGCCTCGCGGGTGTTGTTCGAGCCGGAACCGGCGATGACGGGGACGTCGTCGACGGCGTCGATGACCGTCTCGACGACGTCGATGTGTTCGTCGTGGGTCATCGTCGCCGATTCGCCGGTGGTGCCGACGGGCACGAGGCCGTCGACGCCCGCAGTTTCGAGTCGCTGGGCGTGGTCACGGAGGGTTTCGTGGTCGATGCTCTCGTCATCGTGGAACGGCGTCGTCATCGCAGGGAAGACGCCGGTGAACGTGTCGTGTGTCATTGGTGATGTCTGGGGGGTCGGTAGTCGAAGGCGGTGCGTCCGGAAGCGACCTCCGACGGGGGCGCCACGCCCGCCGAAGACCTGCCTACGGACGTTTGCCTTTGGAGAAAGCGACCGAACCGGCGTGCTCGCGGGTAGTCGCTGGCGACCCACCGACGAGCACGTGGCTTCGCATACGCGAGAAAGCGACGCGAACCAACTTATGTATTGTGAGTTGTCCACGCCACCTGCTAGCACGGGGGCCGGAAGCCATATCCGCCGAAATCCCTAACCGGCGGACGTATGCGACATATCGGACTCAAAGCACGGATGGCGTTCGTCGGGAGCGTGCTGTTCGCGTTCTATGCGCTCGTCGCCATCATCGCCGTCGAAGTCTACGGCATCGGCCTGCCCATCGTCTTCTTGGGCACGATCGCCTTCGCCGGCTTCCAGTACAAGTTCGGCAAGTGGGCCGCGATCCGCAGTTCCGGCGCCGAGGACATGGACGAGGACCGCTATCCCGAGATCCATCGGTCGGTCGAACGCATCGCCGACGAGATGGGCCTCGAGAAGCCGCGCCTGATGGTCGCCCAGATGGGCGTCCCCAACGCCTTCGCTGTCGGCCGCCGCGGCGCCGGCACGGTCGTGGTCTCGACGGAACTCATCCGTACACTGAGTCACGACGAACTCGAAGCCGTCCTCGCCCACGAACTAGCCCACATCGACAACCGCGACGTCATCACGATGGTGATGGGCCAGTCTATCGCCTCGATGCTCGGGCTGGCGGCCTACTTCGCCATCGCCTTCTCCCGAGAGGGCGGCATCGGCAACATCATCATCGGCTACATGGCCTCCATCCTCGTCCAGTCGGTGACGATGGTCTTCGTGCTGGCCATCTCCCGCTACCGTGAGTACGTCGCCGACTCCGACGCCGCCCGCCACGTCGGTGGCGACGCGATGGCGAGTGCCCTCCAGAAGATCAGCGCCGCCGGCAAGGGCCGGGACGCCGACCTCGATTCCGACGTCGCCGCGCTGGCTATCTTCGGCGGCGACCGCGGCGGCCTCGAAAAGCTGTTCGCGACCCACCCGCCCATCGAGAAGCGTATCGAGGCGGTCCGCGACGTCGAGAAGGAATTCTACTGACCGCGCGGTCACATACCGCCTTTCGAATCGGTCGACTCACTGTTCGTCATGATGACGCCACTGACGAGCATCAGTACCGCGAGGGCGACCATTCCGGCATCCCAGCCCATGCCGGCCGTCATCGCGCTCCCACCCATCCCATCGCTCATTCCCATCCCGCTGCCGTCGTCCATCACGCCCGTGCCGAGAAGCGCCTGATTGAGGAGCATCAGGACCGAATAGACGATCATGAGCGGGCCGCTCGCACCACCGAGTTTTTCGGCGTAGTCCGTCAGGAGGGCGGCCCCGTGGACGATGACGACGACGCCGAGGAGGCCCATGAGCCAGCTACTCGTCACCATTCGTGAGGCCATCGACGCGCTCCACAGCGAGTACAGGCCGGAGACGAACGCGATGGACGCCCCGTACAGTCGGGTATTGGAAACCATAGTCGGACCACGGACGCCAGTATTTATAATCCCAACCCGCGCGCTACGACGGTCGAGCGACCGGTATCGTGGTTCGACACGCTAAAGCGGCCGCCCACAATCGCTAGAATATGGAGTACCACGAGGCGGCGAACTTCCTGTTCGACCTCCGCCGATACTCGCCGCGGACGGGCGTCGAGTCGACGCGGCGCCTCCTCGATCATCTCGACGCGCCGGATGAAGACCTCCGCGCCGTCCAGATTGCCGGATCGAACGGGAAGGGCAGCACCGCCCGCATGGTCGAACGCGTCCTCCGGGAAGCCGGCTACGACGTCGGCCTCTACACCTCGCCACACCTCGACGACATCCGCGAGCGCGTCCGCATCGACGGCCGCAAAGTGTCGAAGGCGGCCGTCCGCGAGTTCGTCGAGGCGGTCGAACCCTACGTCACCGACGAGGCCGCCGACGGCCACTCGCCCACCTTCTTCGAGACGACGACGGCGCTTGCCGTCTGGGCCTTCGCCCGCGCGGACGTCGACATCGCAGTACTCGAAGTCGGCATCGGCGGGAAGCACGACGCCACCAGCGCCGTCGACGCCGAGGCCGCCGCAGTCACCAGCGTCACGCTCGAACACGCCGACATCCTCGGCGATACGGTCGAGGAGATCGCCCGCGACAAGGCCGCCGTCGCACCCGAAGACAAGCCCCTCGTCACCGCAACGACCGGCGATGTGCTGGCCGCCGTCGAGGATGTCGCCGGCGACGTGGTTCGCGTCGGCGAGGACGACGAAGCCGACGTGCGTGTCACCGACCGCGGCCGCGAGGGCATCGAACAGGCCGTGGATTTGGCAGGGGAAGACTGGGCAGCGAGCACCCACCTCGCCTTGCTCGGATCCTATCAGGCCCGCAACGCCGGCGTCGCGGCGACGCTGGCCCGACAGATGGACGGCGTTGCCGTCGAGGACATCGAACGCGGCCTGCGGAACGCCTACTGGCCCGGCCGCTTCGAAATCATGGAGCAACAGCCGTTCGTCGTCCTCGACGGCGCACACAACCCCGGCAGTTGCGAGGGCGTCGCCGAGACTCTCTCGACGTTCGACTACGACGAGCTACATCTCGTCTTCGGCGCGATGTGCGACAAGGACCACACCGGCATGGCCGCCGCGCTCCCTGATGCGGACCACGTCTACACCTGCCGGCCGGACTTCGAGCGCGCCGAATCCATCGATGCGCTGGCAGCGGTCTTCGAGGACAGCGCCGACAGCGTCGACGCAGTCGGATCGGTCACCAACGCGGTCGAAACCGCCATAGTGAACGCTGACCCCGAGGACGCCGTCCTCGTCTGTGGGTCGCTGTTCGTCGTCGCCGAAGCCCGCCGCCGCTGGACCCGCGAGTACGTCCCCAAGCGCGTCCCGGACATCGAAACCGCCGCCGACGTACTCGAGGGTGCGAACGTCACCGAAGGCGGCGTCTACCGGATGCGCGGCAAGGGCGTCCACCGCGTGCTGGCGACCCGCGTTCGCCGCCGGCAGGCCGACTACCTCAAGCAGGAACTGCTCTCGATAGGCGGCGAATGTGCCACCTCCGGCCTCGACGCACAGGACCGCGAGTTGGTCGACATCGTCCTGATGGGGACCCTCTCGCAGTTCAAGCGCCTCAGCGAGAAACTGCAGGGCCAACCCGACGGCCTCCCCGCCATCGGTACCGAGATTCGAGAGGCGCTGGGCATCCAGTATCGACCCGAAACGGGCGGCTATCCGTGGGAGGACGGCACCGCCGTCATGGGCATCCTCAACGTCACGCCCGATTCCTTCCATGACGGTGGCCGCTACGACACGCTGGAGGACGCCGTCGCTCAGGCCGAATCGATGGTCGAAGCCGGCGCCGACATCGTCGACGTAGGCGGTGAATCGACTCGACCCGGTGCCGAACCCGTGCCTGTCGAGGAGGAGATCGATCGCGTCGTGCCCGTCGTCGAGGCGCTGGCCGATACCGACGCGCTCGTGTCCGTCGACACTCGGAAGGCCGACGTCGCCCGGGCGGCCCTCGACGCCGGCGCCGACATCCTCAACGACGTCTCGGGGCTCGAAGACCCCGAGATGCGACTCGTCGCCGCCGACTACGACGTTCCGGTCGTCGTGATGCATTCCATCGAGACGCCGGTCGACCCGAGCGCCGACATCGAGTACGACGACGTCGTGGCCGATACCATCGACGCGCTGACCGAGCGCGTCCTGCTGGCCGAGAAAGCCGGTCTCGACCGTTCGCAGATCATCGTCGACCCCGGCCTCGGCTTCGGGAAATCCGCCGGCGAGAGTTTCGAACTGCTGGGTCGCGTCGACGAGTTCCGCGCGCTTGGCTGTCCGATCCTGGTCGGCCACTCCCGCAAATCCATGTTCGGACTGGTCGATGACGGCGCCCCAGAGGAACGGTTAGCCTCGACTGTCGCCGGCAGCGCCATCGCCGCCGAGCGCGGCGCCGATATCGTCCGCGTCCACGACGTCGCCGAGAACGTCGCCGCCGTTCGGACGGCCGAAGCGGCCGCCGACCCTGAGGCGTTCGCCGAGGAATAGACGGCGGGAGACGGGCCCGCCGCTACTGTTCCGACAGGCTATCGAAGAACACTCGCTGTCGTTGGCGGGTCCGAACCCGCTCGGCTTCCTCCGCCGTGAGGTACGCTGTGAGTTCGTCAGGGTCGACCCACTGAACCGCCTGTAGGTCGTCGGCCGCCACTGCATCCGTCGTCTCCGCCCGGCAGTGGGAGAGTATCTGGAGACTGTTCTTCTCGTCGTCAGCGCCCCACGCGAAGGTCATGACGTCGATGAGCGATTCGACCGTCACGTCGAGGCCGGTCTCTTCTTCGACCTCCCGTCTCGTTGCCGCTTCGACGTCCTCGTTGAAGGCGAGATGCCCGCCGAGAAGGTGCCACTCGCCGCCGATGGGATGGTCGTCGACGGCCTCCTTCTGACCGATGAGTACCTGCCCGTCGTAGGTGATGGCGGCTTTCACGACGGTCCGAAAGGCGTCTCGGTTCATGGAGACTCGTGGCAGCGTAGACCTCATTTATCGTTCGGAATCCACCGCGTTCGGGCCGGGTACGCGAAAGCGTACTCGTCGTGGGTTAGCGCCGGGTGGACGTCAACGACGAGGCCTGCTGGAGAAGACGTAGGAACCAACCTCAGGCGTCGATGTCGACGCCCGTAATCTCGAATCGCGCGCCGCCGTCTCGGCTCTCGGTCACGTCGATGTCCCAGCCGTGGGCTCCGACGATGTTCCTGACGATCGTGAGCCCGTAGCCGCTCCCGTTTTCGCGTGTGGTGTAGCCCTTCTCGAAGACCGACTCCCATTCGGCGGGGTCTATGCCGGTACCGTCGTCGGCGACGTAGAACCCGTCGCCTTCGACGCCGACGCGAACCGTTAGGTGATCGTCCGGTTCGTTTCCGCCATCGTCGGGGGATGTAGCGTCCCCGACGGCAACGTTGGGCGCCTGCGGAGTCTGTGCAACAGAGCCGTGCTCCACAGCGTCCTCCTGAGTTCGCGAAGGAGGGTTCGTCGAACCGTGTTCGACGGCATCCTCGCGAGCCCGCGAGCGAGGGCTCGTAGAGCCATGCTCTACGGCGTTGTGGAACAGGTTCCCGAGCATCTGCGCCAGTCGGTCACGGTCCGCGAGGATCTCGACGTCGGCGTTCTCGCAGACGAGCGTCGCCCCGGCGGTCGCCGTCGTGTTCCATGCCTGTTTGGCTGTTTCGGCCAGCGATACCGGCTCTTGCTCCTCGACGGTCTGGCCGGAGCGAGCGAGCGAGAGCAACTCCTCGGTCAACACCTCCATGCGTTCGTGGGCCTGCTCGACGCGGTCCAGATACGAGCAGTCCTCCGTCTCCGTCGCCAGTTCGGTATTGCCGCTGGCGACGGTCAGCATGTTGTTGAGGTCGTGGCTGACGACGGACGCGAACTCGTCGAGCCGCTCGTTCTGCCGTTCGAGGCGGCGCTCGTACTCGTGCTGGTCGGTGATGTCGACGTTGGTGGCGACGAAGTGGGTGATCTCGCCGTCTTCCTCGACAGGGGCGATGGTCTGGTCGATGACGTACCGTTCGCCGGATTTCCGCTCGTTTATGAGTTCGTTCCGCCAGACCTCGCCAGACAGGATGGTGTCCCACAGTTCCGCATAAAACGCGTCGTCGTGTTCCCCCGATTTCAGGATGCGCGGCGTCCGCCCCACGGCCTCCTCGGCGCTGTAGCCGCTCATCTCCTCGAAGGCAGGGTTGACGTACTGGATGACGCCGTTGGTATCAGTGAAATACACCGAGTGCCCGGAGGCTTCGACCGCCCGGCGGAAGAGTCGCTGGCCGAGTTCCGCAAACGGCGACGTGTCGTCCCGGCCCATGTAGTACAGTCTAGTTCGGCCACCAGCTTTTTAAACAAGTTGTTCGGCTCACCGCTGGAAACTTTTGAGGGCCGACGCTCCTGCGAATCGTTGTACCGTGTATCGGTCATCACCGACCCGTACTGGCGAGGACCGATGAAGGACTACGACGGTCCGTATCAGTCACTCGTTGCCTCGGCTTCGGCAGCTTCGCGACCGTAGATGCTTCCGATCTCCTCCTCGAAGGCCGACCGGATGTTCCGCCGCTTCTTCTTCATCGACGGCGTCAGCAGGTCGTTGTCGGCGGTCCACTCCTGGGCGACCAGTCGGAACTCCTTGATCTGCTCGTTTTTCGCAAGCCGTTCGTTGACGCGGTCGATTTCCTCGTCGACCCACGTTCGGGCCGCATCTGTCTCGATGACGTCTTCGGGGTCCTCGGGGAGGTCGATACCCTCCTCGTCGGCCCAGTCCCGCAACGCCTCGAAGTTCGGTGCGACGATGGCAGCGATGAACTTCTCGTTGTCGCCGACGACCATAATCTGGTCGACCCGCGGCGAGGTGGCGAACTCGTCTTCGATGGGCTCGGGTGCGACGTTCTTGCCCGTATCCAACACGAGGAGGTTCTTCAGGCGGTCGACGAAGATCAGATAGCCGTCATCGTCGCGGGTGACGATGTCGCCGGTCCGGAACCACTCGCCGTCGAAGGCCTCGTCGGTCGCGTCGGGGTTGTTCCAGTAGCCCTCGAAGACGTTCGGACCCTTGACGAGCAACTCGCCGACCTCGCCGTCGATCTCCTCTTTCGTGGACTCGTCGACCTCCTCGTCGTCGAGGCGGACCTCGACGTCGACCAGCGGTGGCCCCATCGTCCCGATGTGGATGTCCTCGGGTGGGTTGAAGGAGACGCCGGGGGCCGTCTCGGTGAGGCCGTAGCCCTCGACGATGGTGATACCCATCGCGCGGTAGAGTCGCGCCAGGTCGGCCGACAGCGACCCGCCGCCGGAGATGAACATCTCGATGTTGCCGCCGAGGGCCTCCCGGACCTGCGAGAAGACGAGGCGGTCGGCGATGCCGAGTTTCGCCTTCTGGACGGCCGAAGGGCTGTCGGCGCGGTCGTATTCCTGTGCGACACCGACCGACCACTCGAAGATGCGCTTTTTGAGCGGCGAGGAACCGGCCTGCTCGCGGATGCCGTTGTAGATGCGCTCGTAGACCCGGGGGACGGCGGCGGCCAACTCCGGTTTGACCAACTCGATGTCCTCGGCGATGGTGTCCGCACTGCCCGCGTAGGCGAGGGTGACGCCCGACCCGAGGCTCTGGAAGTGGTTCGACCGCTCGAAGGCGTGGGCAAGCGGCAGGAAAGCGAGCGAGGTCTTGCCCGCTTCCAGAACCGGCACCCCCTCGGGTTTGTCGGGGCGGGGGCCGATGCGCTTGCGCACCTGATTCATGCAACTCCGCCAGTTCTTGTGGGTGAGTTCGACCCCCTTCGGGTCGCCCGTCGTTCCCGAGGTGTAGACCAGACTCGCGAGGTCGGTCCACTCGCCGTCGTCGACCCACGATTCGACCATGCCCGACTCGAAGACGTCGGCACCCATCTCGTAGACCTCGTCGAGCGTATAGAGGTCGGCCTCGAGAGCCGTCTCGACCGGGCCCGCCTCCAGCAGGACGGCGAAGTCGATATCGGTGGCGTCCTCGGCGGCCGCAAGGGTCGACAGCAACTCCGCGTTCTCGACGACGACGCCCGTCGAATCGGGGTCATCGAGGAGATGCTCCACCTGGGGGACCGACGATTCGGTGTAGACGGTCGTGACGACCGCCCCCGCCGACATCAGCGCGAGGTCGGCCTGTGCCCATTCCATACGCGTATCGGCGTAGATGCTCACGCGGTCTTCCGGGGCAACGCCAACCTCCCGGAAGCCGACGGCCAGCCGTTTGACGATATCGGCGACGTCACGATACGAGAGGTCGGCGTACGCCCCGTCGGGTGCCGGGGCGACGATACCGCCGTCGACCAGCGCCCGGTCGTGGATACCCCCTTTATATTGTTGGCAGGTCGCCTCACCATACCGGTCGACCGCATCGAAGAACAGCCGCGGGATGGTCGTCTCCCCGATCACCTCGTCCGTGTACTCCCGTTCGGCCTCTCGCCAAGACATAGTGGTAGATATTGCCACCCACATATCAAACTAGGTGGGGACTGGCATCGAACTGCTCGCACACGTTAGTCCATCGTATTACTATCCGCTGAACCACCCGCTGATACGTGCTTCCTGGTACCGTTCAGTATCGTCGGTAACCCGTTGTGAACGACGGGCTTCCCGAAGGGAGTTTTCAGGTAGTGAAAAAGCTGACCATGCTATATGTATGTTCGAGATGTTGTGAAGGATGGGAAAGGTGGGGTATGACACGAGATGATAATCACCCAGACGAAACAGTAGTATCGCACGAAAACGTCGTCGTGAGCCGTGAATTCACGACGAAAGACGAAGGAGTCGTCGTAACGCTCACGATACGGTCGACGGGCGAGCAGCCGGCAACCGTCCACGTCACCGACGAGTTCCCGGCGTCGCTCCCGATCGAGGCCGTCTGCTTCAACCCCGAAAAGGGGCCGAATGCGGGGGATATCACCCCCCAGCGGGCCTCGATAGAGCAGCCGCTCGATGACGAACCGGTCGAGGTGGAGTACGGGATTTCGCTGTCCGAGTCCGTCGAGGAGGTGCAACTCGACCCCCCTACGATTCGGGAGGTCGCAACGGGTATCACCCGAGGGGCTTCCCGACAGACCGACGATGGAGCACCATCGTCTACGATCGAGAGCTGGGATTTCGGGCCTTCGAAGTCGTTTTCCTCG
>NZ_JAZKTR010000084.1:0-10982 GCF_036625485.1 Natronomonas sp.
GGCAACGGCAACGGCAACGGCAACGGCGAGACGGATACGCCCGACGACGGTGCCGAGGCCGAACTTCGGACCTACGACGGGGAACTTTCCGACGACCCGACCCGGACGGAGGTCCTCCAGCACGTCAACGGCCTGGCACACGAGCAGGCGCCGTGGGTGTTCCTCCACCAGCAGTTCAGCATCTACGGCATCAACGACGACGTCAGTTGGGACGCCCGCGCCGACGAGAGCATCTACGTCCGCGAGTTCGAGACGGATCTGGACGAGATCACCGTCAGCCAGGGCCAGTTGCTGGAGACGCTGGATCCGACCGGTGAGAACGCCACCCCACAGTACAACATCATCGACCAGGCCTACGACAATTTCCTCGGCCGCGAGGACGACACCGGCCGCCCCCTCGAGGGCATCGTCACCGACTGGGAGCGGACCGACGACCTCGAGATCGAACTCCAGATCCGCGGCGACGTCGAGTTCCACAACGGTAACGACCTCGACCCCTCGGACGTCGCCTTCTCCATCAACCGCGCCAACAACCCCGACGTCAGTGAGGTCGCGGACAACCTCGGCGACATCAACGAGGCGCGCGCAGAGGACGGCAACGTCATCCTCGACCTCGACAGTCTGACGCCGACCATCTTCCGGAACCTGACGGCGTTCGGTCGAGTGGTCTCCGAAAGCTGGGTCAACGACGACAGCAACGACATCAGCACCGAAATCAACGGGACCGGCCCCTACGAACTCGACGAGTACGTCGAGGGGACCCGCGTCTCGTTCACCAAGTTCGACGCCTACTGGGGCGAAGAGCCCGACCCCAACGCGGTCACGTTCAACGGCATCCCCGAGGACGGCCCCCGCGTCGACGCGCTCATCAGCGGCGACAGCGACCTCATCACGAACGTCCGGCCGGGCGATATCCCGGACGTCCAGGAGGCCGACGGCGTCGGCTTCGAGGACGTCCCCTCGATCCGGAACATCTTCCTGGTGCAGAACGACGCCTTCGAGCCGTTCGACAGCCAGGAGTTCCGGCAGGCGATGAACTTCGCCGTCGACGTCGAGTCGATCATCAACAGCATCCTCAACGAGTTCGGCAACCAGACCAGCCAGCCGACGTTGCCGGGCCACAACGGCCACAACGGCGACCTCGACCCCTACCCGCACGACCCCGAACGCGCGGAGGCGCTGGTCGAGGCCAGCGGCCACGCTGGCGTCGAGATCGAACTCCACACGCCGGTCGGCCGCTACCTCCGGGACGCCGACATCGCGGAGGCCGCGGCCAGCCAGATCGACGAACTCGACAACGTCTCCTGTACGGCTAACCGACGCGACTTCGGCGACCTGGTCGGGGAGTTGCTCGCACCGCAGGACGAGTCGCCCGCGTTCTTCCTCATCGGCTGGGGGAACCCCACGCTCGACGGCGATTACGCGATGTCGCCGTGGTTCACCGAGGGTCCGTTCCAGCACTTCAACAACGACGAGATGGCCGAACTGCTACAACAGGCCCGCAACATCCCCGAGTAACGGCGCCGACTCCTCTCGTCGGGGGGCAAAAGCGGCGATAACGGCGGATTTTTGTACCGGGGTGGCGATTCTTGCCACATCATGGGTCTCGGGAAGTTCTTGCTGAAACGGAGCCTCCAGGGAATCCTCGTCATCTGGGGCGTCGTGACCGTCGTCTTCTTCCTTCGGTTCCTGACGCCGGGGGATCCGACGGCGACCCTCCTGCCGCCCGACGCGGGCCCGGAGGTCCGCCAGCGCCTCCGGGAGAACCTCGGGCTCGACCAGCCCCTTTACCTCCAGTACTTCGACTACCTCACCGACCTCGCGATGCTGGATTTCGGCACGTCGATGTCGAACGGCCGGCCGGTGAGCGTCCGCATCCTCACGCGGCTGCCGGCGACGATCGAACTCGCCGTCGCGGCGACGGTCGTCGCCATCGTCATCGCGATCCCGCTCGGCGTCATCAGCGCGCGCCGGCGCCACGAACCCTCCGACTACGCCGCGACGACCTTCTCGCTCGTCGGTATCTCGACGCCGAACTTCTGGCTCGGCGTCATGCTCATCATCGTCGTCGCGGTCAATGTGGATTTCATCCCGACGAACGGCCGTCCCGTCGGGTTCGGGACGGCGCTGGGCGCGCTGACCGACGGCTCGTTTTCGGAACTGGGGCAGTGGGCTGCCGCCCTCTTTCTGCCGGCCATCACGCTCGGAACCTACTTTACCGCGCTCATCACGCGGCTCACCCGGAGCGGCATGTTAGAAGAGATCAACAAGGCCTACGTGAAGGCCTGTCGCGCCAAGGGACTCCCGGAGACGCTGACGCTGTACAAACACGTCCTCCGGAACACGCTCATCCCCATCGTCACCGTCCTCGGGCTGCAGCTCGGGACGCTCATCGGCGGGGCCGTCATCACCGAGTCCGTCTTCGCGTGGCCGGGACTCGGCCGCTTTCTCATCCTCAGCATCAACAACCGTGACTGGACCTCCATCCAGGGAACGATCATCGTCATCGGCGCCGGCTTCGTCATCATCAACATCGCCGTGGACGCGCTGTACGCGTACCTCGATCCGAGGGTGGTGAGCGAGTGATGCTCTCGGACCGCGTCAAACGGAGCCTCCGACGAGAGTTCAAGACCAGTCGGCTCGCACAGCTCGGCGTCGTGCTGGTGCTCGCGATCATCCTGGTGGCGACGTTCGCACCGTTCTTCGCGCTGCACGACCCGACGACGACCCGAATCGGCACCGGCGGCACCGAGGACCTCTCGGAGCTGCCCCCTCTCGGCGTGACCTACACCTCAGAGCGGGTCACCCCCAGCGGCACCGAAACGGTGACCGTCGAGCCGCGCAACGAGTTCCCCCTCGGGACGAACACGCTCGGTCAGGACATCTACTCGCGGCTGCTGTACGGCGCCCGCGTCTCCGTCCTCGTGGGGGTGCTGGGCGCGCTGCTTGCGGCGCTCATCGGCGTCCCCTATGGGCTTGCGGCCGGCTACTTCGGGGGTCGTATCGACGACAGCCTGATGCGCGGGGCGGACGTTATGCTGGCGTTCCCGTCGCTCGTGTTGGCCATCGCGCTGGTCGGCGTCTTCCGGGAGACCGACTTCCACACCGCCACGATACCGGACCCCTTCGTCGCCGCCGCGCGATCCGAAACGATACCGAATCTGATAATTCCGCGGTCGGGACACGTCGCGGAGATGCCCGCGGAGTTCACCTTCCCGGTGACGGTGACGGTCGTCGTCGCTTTGGTCAACTGGGTGTGGTTCGCCCGCGTCGCCCGCGGGGAGGCGATCAGCATCCGCAGCGAGGAGTACATCAAGGCCGCCAGGGGCGTCGGCGCCTCGGATATCCGCATCCTCAGACAGCACGTCCTTCCGAACTCGCTGACGCCGATCATCGTGTTGGCGACGATCCAGGTCGCGGCGATCATCCTGCTGGAGTCGGCACTGTCGTTCCTCGGGTTCTCCGGGACCGACCTGACCTGGGGGGCCGACATCGCCGACGGCCGCAACGACCAGCGCAACCAGTGGTGGATCGCGACGATGCCCGGCCTGGCGATCGTCCTCGCCGTCATCGGGGTGAACCTGCTCGGCGACTGGCTCCGGGATGCGCTCGACCCCGGCATCGAGGGGGAGGGTGGCGTATGAGTCGGTCGAAACTCCGCGTCGAGGACCTCTCGACCCGATTTTTCACCGATGAGGGGCAGGTCAATGCCGTCGACGGCGTCTCCTTCGACGTCGAGGACGGCGAGGTCTTCGGCATCGTCGGCGAGTCCGGTTCCGGCAAGTCCGTCACGGCGCTGTCGCTCATCGACCTCGTGGAATCGCCGGGCCGCATCACCGGCGGCGAGGTGTGGTTCCGGTCGCCCGACATCGCCGAGCGGGTGGCCGAGACGACGCCCGAAGCCGTCGACGGCGAGATGGTCGACCTCCGGCGCATCGGCGAGAGCGAGCGCCGCGCTCTGCGCGGCACGGAGTTTTCGACCATCTTCCAGGACCCGATGAGCAGTTTCAATCCCTCGATCACCGTCGGCGAGCAGATCGCCGAGGCCGTCGAGGTCCAGCGCCGCGCGAGCGCGAACCCGCGGTCGACCCGCTCGCGGACCCAGGGATACGGGCTGGCGCGGTTCGTCGCCGACAGCATGCTACCGAACCGGGATTACGTCGACGAGGAGTCCCATGCACGCGCCGTCGAGTTGCTGGAGTTGGTCGGCATTCCCGATCCCGCCGAACGGGCCGACGAGTACCCCCACCAGTTCTCCGGCGGGATGCTCCAGCGGGCGATGATCGCCCAGGCGCTGGCCGGCGAACCGTCGGTGCTGGTCGCCGACGAACCGACGACGGCACTCGACGTGACGATCCAGGCGCAGGTGCTGGACCTGCTCGATGACCTGCAGCAGGAGACGGGCATGACGACGGTCCTCATCACGCACAACCTCGGCGTCATCGCCCGGATGTGCGACCGGGTCGGCGTGATGTACGCCGGCGAACTCGTCGAACGCGGCACCCTCGAGGACGTCTTCGAGGAATCGGTCCACCCCTACACGCAGGGGCTGATCGGGTCGATTCCGGACATCGACGGCGAGGACGGTCGCCTGACCCCCATCGAGGGTAACGTCCCCAGCCTCATGGACGAGGAGATGCCGGACCGCTGTTACTTCGCCGACCGGTGTCCGAAGGCGATGGAGGCGTGTCTCGACAAGCCACCGGAGTTCGACGTCGACGACGACCACGCGACGATGTGCTATCTCGCGGAGATGGACCACACCGAGGGCAACGCGCTTCCGGAGGGGTACTTCGATGAGTAGCGACCACACGAACGCGACGGCCGAGGAACCGCTGTTGCGGGTCCGGAACCTGGAGAAGCACTTCGACACCGGGGACTCGCTTCTTGACCGACTGTTCGGCGATACGACCGACCCGGTCCGGGCCGTCGACGGTATCTCCTTCGACATCCACGAAGGCGAGACGCTCGGACTGGTCGGCGAATCCGGGTGCGGAAAATCGACGACTGGCGAGACGATCCTCCAGTTGCTGGAACCGACCGCCGGCACCGTCGAGTACGACGGCACCGACCTCGTCGAAAGCGAGGACCTCACCGAGTTCCGGCGTCGGGCCGGCGTCGTCTTTCAGGACCCCTACTCGAGCCTCGACCCCCGCATGACCGTCGGCGAGTCCATCCGCCAGCCACTGGATATCCACGACTGGCCGTGGGCCGACAGCGACGTCGACCGGCAGGGCTGCTCCGACCAGGAACTGCGTCGCGAGCGGGTCGCCGACCTCATGGAACGGGTCGGTCTCTCGGCGGACCAACTGGACCGCTATCCCGGCGAGTTCTCGGGCGGCCAGCGACAGCGTATCGGCATCGCCCGCGCGCTCGCGCTGGACCCCGATTTCCTCGTGTTGGACGAACCCACGAGCGCCCTCGACGTGAGCGTGCAGGCGCAGGTGCTCAACCTGCTTGCGGACCTGCAGGCCGACTTCGACCTCACCTACCTCTTCATCAGCCACGACCTCTCGGTCATCCGGCACATCTGCGACCGAGTCGCGGTGATGTATCTCGGCGAACTCGTCGAGGTCGCCGAGACGGACGACCTGTTCGCGAACCCACAACACCCCTACACCGAGGCGCTGCTGGAGAGCGTCCCCCGCGCGTCGACGGCGGAACAGCAGCGCGACATCGACCCGCTGTCCGGCGACGTGCCCTCCCCGCGGGACCCACCCTCGGGCTGTCGGTTCCGAACACGGTGTCCGAAGGTCATTCCGCCGGCCAATATCAACCTCTCCCAGAGGGCCTATCGCGCGGTCATGGACGTTCGGGGTCGCATCGAGAGCCGGGATATCAGCCTCGACGAGATTCGAAACGACGCCGAGGGCAACGTCGCCGCGGCGCTGGCCGACCGCCTGCTCCCCGACGATATCGACCTCCCCGAACGGGAGCGGCAGCATCTCCATCTCGCCTTCGAATCGCTGGCGGACGGCGAATGGGACGAGGCCGCCGACGAACTCGCCGAGCGCTACCGGAGCATCTGCGAGACCCACGCGCCAGAGGGCGACCGCGCCGCCTGTCACCTCAACGGCCTCCCCGAAGACGTCAACCCGAGAACCGTCGACCGCGTCGAAACGCGGGAGTGAGTCCCCCGAACTCGGTTCCGGTGACCGGGGTGTTTTTGCCGTTCGATGCCCCCTACCCGATATGAACACCCAATCGCCCCCGCCTATCGTCGCCGACCGCTGGCAGGAACTGATGGACGACGCCGAGGCGACGGAAGCCGAGTACAACGAGGAGGGTTATCGGACGCTGCTGGTCCACACCGGCGACGTGACGCCGCTGACCGACGTCCCGTTCGGACTGGACGTACTGGCGCCGGGCGACGAGTTCGAGGCGCTGGAATCGCTCGTCGAGGAGGCCACCTTCGATACCTCACACGTCTACCGCAACGAGGAGGGCGGCGCTCGCTTCCTCATCGTCGTCGTCGAAGGCACCGACGCCGACGGCGAGGACGTGGCCGTCGTCGTCCCGGCGTTTCTCGACATCGCCGGTTCCGAACCGCTCGAGGAACGCGCGACCGACGCCGGCGTGATGTACACCCACGTCCGCCCGCTTTCGGACGACAGCCGGGTGACCTTCACCCACGAGGACCCGGGCCTCTTCTTCTAACGCCAGCCGCGTTTCACGGGGCGGAACGACAACAGGAAGCGACCGAAGACGACCGCAAGCGGCAGCGCGACGAACGCGCCGAGGGCGAGGAGAGCACCTGTCGATTCGGGCCGGGACACGCCGCCGTAGACGAACACGGACCCGGCACACGCGAGAACTGCGACGACCCACACGAGAAGACGTTCGGTGCTCATGGGCTATCGAGCAGAGTCGGCAGGTCGTTGATGCTGTCGAGGATGACCTCCGCGCCCGCCTCGCGGTACTTTCGCTGACCCTTCGTGCCGGTCAATCCGCCGGTCAGAACGCCGACGCCGTAGTACTCCCGCTCGGGGTCGGCCTCGGCGGCGTTGTTCGCGGTGTGGATGTCGTCCAGCGTGTCGCCGACGAAGGCGAGGCTGTCGGCGTCGAAGGCGTCCGCGAGGTCCAACAGCGCGCGAGGATGGGGTTTGCCCTCCTCCCAGTCGTCCATCGTGAAGCGGTGCTCGTCGGGGATATCGAGGCCGACCCGTTCCAGCGCGATGTCGGCCTCGGCGGCGGGCCGGCCGGTGACGACGCCGAGCGGCCACGCTTCCAGCGCCTCTCGCGTCTCGGGCGACAGCAGGACGGGTTCGTCGTGGATGAATCCCTCCGTATCGAGGTCCGGTTTGCCGCCCTCCAACTCGCGGTAGAGGTCGCTTCCGAGGTAGAGTTGCTGGAAGACGTCCCGCAGGCGCTCGCGGTCCCACTCGTCGAGGATCTGCTCGCGGGAGGCGGGGTCCAGTTCGTCGGCGACCGCGGTCTGGGCGGCTTCGGGACCGCCGCCGGAGGCCGCGATGAGCCCCGCGTACGTCTCGATGCTCAGGGCGGGTTTCTCGCGGCGCGCGAGCACGTACAGCGCCGCCGCGTAGGTTAACTCCCAGTCGTTGTTGAACCCGCCGGCGTTCTTGAACAGTTGGATGTCGTCCTTCTCGATGGTCTCGCCGTAGACGTGTTCTATCGACTCCACGATCGCCCGCCGGTAGGAGTCCGCTACGTCGACCAGTACGCCGTCGATGTCCAGAATAACCGCGTCTACGTTCATAGTTTGGCTCGAAATACGGTCTGGTTGCCCACCGTCTCGGGCGCCGCCGCGACCACGGCGGGGTCCCCACCCAGCGTTGTAAACAGGCAATCCGCGCCCGCCGTCCGCGCGGCGTCGACCAGCGGCCGCTGTAACTCCGGCGGGCAGCGCAGCGCGTACACCGCCTCGGCGCCGCGGTAGACGCTCGCGTCGGGGTCGGTCACGTCGTCACGAACGAATCGCACACCCGTCGGTGGCTCACGGTCGTAGACGTCGGTCGCGGTGACCGAACATCCGCGTTCGGCCAGCCGTGCCGCGATATCCGGGCGGTTCCCGACGCCGACTTCGACCACCTCGTCGTACCGGGCCAGCCGGTCGACGAGTCCCGCGTTGGACTGGGTGTGCACGTCGGGATGTTTATGAACAGCGGTATCTAACGTTTTCCCATGCACGTCGACATCGTGCCGGTCGGCGACATCCCCGCAGTGGTCAAGCGGGAAGCCTCTAGCGCCCTGCGATCCGTCTACGATTGTGACGTCACGATCCACGACACCCGGCCCATCCCCGACGGCGCCTACGACCCGGCACGAGAACAGTACCGCGCAGAGGAGTTCATCGAACTCGCCGGCCGCGTCGGCAACGGCGAGAAGAACATCGCCATCACCGACAACGACCTCTACTACCGGCGACGAAACTACGTCTTCGGACTGGCCTACCTCTCCGGCAACGGGTCGGTCATCTCGACGTACCGCCTCCAGACCTCGTCGGACGGCGGGTTCTCGAACAAGTCGGCTAGCGACATCTTCTCGGATCGGGTCCGGAAGGAGGTCGTCCACGAGATCGGCCACACCCTCGGTCTCGAACACTGCGACAACTCCCGGTGTGTCATGAACTTCTCGCCGACCGTCCGCGAGGTGGACGTCAAAGAGGAGAACCTCTGTGGGAGTTGTCAACGGCTGGTGCTCTAACGCAGCCACGTCCATGCGGTTGCGGGCCACAGGCCCGCAACCCGCTCCTCCAGCCGCCCAGCCTCCCTGCGGTCGGCTGAGCGTTAGTCGTCGCGCGCTACGCTGGCTCGGCCTTCGGCCTCGCCAGCGGGAACCGCCTCGGGGGCGCTTTTCAAGCGCCCCGCTCGGCGGATGCTTCTCGGTTCGTTATCTCCAGCGCGAAACTGCGTAATCTTCGGAATATTCAACCGCTGTTTGAGTCTTCACCGCGATTATATCGCCCGACACTCATCTCGGGATATGAAGCGACGCCGCCTCCTCTCGGTCGCCGCGGTGGCCTTCGTTCCGGGATGTCTTTCCAGTCCTGATGACCCCGAGGACTCGACGCCGGAAGCCGAAGTGAAGGATGTCGAATCGTATCTTCCCGAAGCCGGTGAGGGATGGACGCTGGCGGAAACCTACGAGCCGGGCCTCGGTGAAACCGGCCTCACCGATGCGGTCGTCGGCAAGTATCGAAGCCCCGACGACGTGCGATACGACGTCCTCGTCGTCTTCTCGGGCACGGCAGAGCAACTAATCGATGCCGGCTGGCAGATCGCGGTCCCCATCGAAAACGGTGCGATAGCCGCGAGTACGGGCCAAGAAGAGCGATCGCCGACCCCCGAACACCCGCCGCAGCCCTCGGTGGACGGCACGCCGATTCCCGGAACCGACGACCAAGCGCTCGAACTGCTGGCTCGGTCGCCGGAACTCACCGAGTCGGAGGTCGAAACGAACTGCATGCCCTGTTGAGGCTATCCCCGACGTGGTTGCAGGGGTAGTTTCATATCCTTCGGGATTGTGCTATATGTTCACACGGACAGCTATGGCGACCCACGACTCAGCAGGGGCGGTACACCCCGATGCATGCGGGTCGGGCGGCTGTGGACGAGACGTCGGTGCCGTCGTGCGACCATTCGACGGCGTTACCGAACGCGACGTGCAGGAAGCGACCGAGACGGCGGTTTCGACCTCGACGGTTCACGAGGATGACGACCGATGTGTCTTCGAACTCACCGGGCTGGATTGTCCCACCTGTGCCGGACTCATCGAGGTCGTTATCGGATGTCTCGATGGCGTGAGCAACGTCACGACCAGCTATCGACACGGGACGGCCCGCGTCGATTACGATGCCGAGACGACGACCGAGGCGACCCTCCGGACGGAACTGGCCGACCTCGGCTATCCGGTCGAGACGACCGACGAGGCCTTCGAGAACCGCCGACGGCTGCAGTGGGCGGAGGCACGATTCGCCGCCGGCGTGATGGCCGGCCTGATGGTGTTCGCGCCGTACGCCGCCGTCATCTACCCGACCCGGTTCGACCTGCCCTTTTACGACCAGACGGTCGTCGCGCTGCTGGAGCGGGCGCTCGGCTCGATCTTCGCTTCGCACTTCTATCTCAATCTCGCAGTACTGTCGGGGTTCGTCCTGCTGTTCGCGGGCGGGCCGGTCCTCTCGGACGCGCGGGCCGCCCTCGAAGCGCGGTCGCCGAACCGGAGCCTCGCGGTCGCCGCCGTCGCGGTTGGACTCTACGTCTACAGTTCGTTCGCGGCGTTCCCGCTGGCCGTCGAGGGCGGCGTCTACTACGACGTCGTCGTCGCGCTGGTTCTCGGGACGACCATCGCCCGACAGGCCGGCGTCGAGACGACGGCGGAGACGGCCGACGACGTCCTGACCGAGGACCCAGACGTTACGTCGACAGAACGGTCTCGCTAATCCCCTTGGAGGGCCAGTTCGGTCGTGTCGAGTCCGTGGGCGGCCGCGAACTTCTCCAGTTCCTCGGTGCGCTCGACGACCTCTTCGGGCGTGTGGCCGTCGGTGCTGAGGACGAACTCGATGTCGTAACTGTCGAGGATCTCCATGAAGTCGGGGCCGGGATGGAACTCGCCGTACTCGCCGAGGATGCGTCCGGCATTGATCTCCAGCAGGGTACGGGAGTTCTCGGCGGCCTCGGCGACCCGATGGAAGTGGTCCTCGGTGGCGTAATCCCGGAGGGCGGGGTTCCGTTCCACGAGGTCGACGTGGGCGGCGATATCGAACAGTTCCGACTCGATGAGGGCGACCGCCTCGCTGTAGAACTCGTCGACGAGAGCGACCGTCTCCTGCTCGTCCTTCTTGGCGAAGTACGGCTCGACGTGGACGTTCATCCCGTCGAGGTGGTGGACGCTGCCGATGGCGTACTCGAAGTCGGCCTCCTCGAGGAACGCCGCGATCTCGTCGATGTCGCGGGAGTCGAAATCCATCTCGATGCCGTCGTGGACCGTGAGGTCGAACCGCTCGTTCATCGCGTCGATGGCCT
>NZ_JAZKTR010000085.1:0-10672 GCF_036625485.1 Natronomonas sp.
CCCTCCGTGTAGGCGGTGAAGAGTTCCTCCAGCGACGCTTCCTCCGTCGAGAAGTCCAGCACGTCGGCGCCCGACTCCTCCAGTTCGGCGACCACGTCGGTCTTGACGTCGTCGTCGCAGGTGATCGTCAGGCGGGTGCCGTCGGCCGACACGTCCGAGACGCCGTCCATCGACTTCACGCGGTGGACCGCGCCGTCGGGCACCTCGTCGACCTCGACGACGAGCGTCGTCCCGTCGGCGACGTTCTCGCGGAGCCCCTCGATGGTGTCGACGGCGACGACCTCGCCCTCCCGGATGATGCCGACGCGGTCACAGACCGCCTCGACCTGCCCGAGGATGTGGCTGGAAAAGAAGACCGTCGTGCCGCTTGCGGCCTCCTCTTCGACGATCTCCCGCAGTTGGCGGGCGCCGTTGGGGTCGAGTCCGGAGGTGGGTTCGTCGAGGATGAGCAGGTCGGGGTCGCCGACCAGCGCCATCGCGAGGGCGAGGCGCTGACGCATCCCCGTCGAGAAGCCCTCGGCCTTCCGGTCGGCGGCGTCTTCGAGGCCGACCCGCTCCAGCAGGGGATAGGGGTCCTCGTCGGCGTCCTTCGAGTCGATGGCGAACTGGAGGTGTTCGCGGGCACTCAGGCGGTCGTAGAGGTCGAAGCCCTCCGGGAGGACACCGGTGCGCTCCCGGACGGCGACGCTGTCCTCGCGGGCGCTGTAATCGAGGACCCGGACGTCGCCGGCGTCCGGACGGACGAAATCAAGCAGGATGTTGATGGTTGTCGACTTTCCGGCGCCGTTGGGGCCGAGAAAGCCGAATATCTCTCCGTCATCGACTTCGAGGTCGACGCCGCGGAGCGCCTGTACGTCGCCGAACGACTTTTGCACCCCGGACAACTCGATAGCGGTCATTTCACTCCCGGCTTCTTACCGGCGAAACATAGGCCTTGAGGCTCTCTTGCGGTGTGGTAACCCGTCTAAATCGGGTCTTCGGGGTCGTGGTCGGCCCGGACCCGTTCGACCTCGGTGGCGTAGCGTTCGCGGGTTTCCTCGTCATCGACGGGTTCGAGGTCCTCCGGTTCGGCCTCGATGGCCGCCGTCACCGTCGTCCGCTGGAGCATCGTCGAGGCCAGTTCCTTCCGGAGTCGCCGCTCGCCGTCGGGCGTCGCGTAGATGAGGACGACGAGGTCGCGGTCGGTGTAGGTCCGTTCGACGAGCCAGAGGCGCTCGGAATCGCTCATTGGCGGCCGTAGGACCGGCCGATGTTTGTACGTGCCGCTCTCGGGAATCGGGAATATCGGCCCGACGCGTCACGCTGATACGGCCGCACGACTAGCCTCGTACAAGCGACGATGGATGCCGACGCGGTCCGCAAGCGCGCGAACGACCTCCCGACGGAGCCCGGCGTCTACCAGTTCGAGGCCGGCGAGACGGTACTCTACGTCGGCAAGGCCGTCGACCTGCGCGACCGGGTGCGCTCGTATGCCGACCCCCGCGGCGAACGCATCCGCCAGATGGTCGACCGCGCCAAGCGCGTCGACTTCGCCGTCACGGACACCGAGACGCAGGCGCTGTTGCTGGAGGCCAACCTCATCAAGCGCCACCAGCCGCGGTACAACGTCCGCCTGAAGGACGACAAATCCTACCCCCTCGTTCAGTTGACCGACCACGAGTTCCCCCGCATCGAAGTGACTCGCGACCCCGAGGACGGGTCGACCGTCTTCGGGCCGTTCACGAACAAAGGGCGGGTCGAGACGGTGGTCAAGGCCCTGCGGGAGACCTACGGTATCCGGGGCTGTTCGGACCACAAGTACGCCAACCGCGACCGGCCCTGCCTCGACTACGAGATGGGCCTCTGTACCGCCCCCTGCACGGACGAGATCAGCGTCGAGGCATACCTCGAAGACGTCGAATCGGTCGTCCGCTTCTTCGAGGGCGAGACGGGCGCGCTCGCCGAACCGCTCCGACGCGAGATGGAAACCGCCGCACAGGAACAGGCCTTCGAGCGCGCCGCCTCGCTCCGCGATCGACTGGACGCCGTCGAATCGTTCCACGAGGGCGGCGGCGAGGCCGTCGTCAACCGCGAGGAGGACCGCGTCGACGTGCTGGGCGTGGCCGTCGAGGGCGATTCCGCGACGGTCGCCCGCCTCCACAGCGAGGACGGCAAACTGGTCGACCGAGAGCGCCACCACGTCGACGCCCCGGAGGGTGAGGAACGCGTCGCGAGCGTGCTGGCGGCGTTCATCCCGCAGTTCTACGCCGACCGGACCCTTCCGGATGCCCTTCTCTTGCCCGAGCGGCACGGCGACGAGGAAGTCGCCCGGTGGCTGGACGCGGAGGGCGTCGCCGTCAGGGTGCCCGGTACCGGCCGCGAGGCGACGCTTGTGGACCTCGCACTTAAAAATGCCCGGCGGAAAGCCGGTGAGGCCGACGGCACCACGGCACTGGGCCGAAAGCTCCGTATCGACCGCCCCGGCCGCATCGAGGGCTTCGACGTGAGCCACGCACAGGGTAAGGCAGTCGTCGGGAGCAACGTCGCCTTCGTCGACGGCTCTCCCGAGAAGAGCGACTACCGGCGGAATAAACTCGACGAGACGAACGACGACTACGCCAACATGCGCGAACTCGTCCGCTGGCGCGCGCTGCGGGCCGTCGAGGACCGCGACGACAGGCCGGATCCGGACCTCCTGCTCATCGACGGTGGCGAGGGACAGTTGGGCGCCGCCCGTGACGCGCTCTCGGAGGTCGGCTGGGACGTGCCCGCTATCGCGCTGGCGAAGGACGAGGAGCTGGTCATCACACCCGGGGGTGTCCACAACTGGGACGACGAGGACCCGGCGCTGCATCTCGTCCAACGCGTGCGCGACGAGGCACACCGCTTCGCCGTCCAGTACCACCAGACCCTCCGGGACGAGGTGTCGACGCCGCTGGACGACGTTTCGGGCGTCGGCCCTGAACTACGCAAACGACTCCTCCGGCGGTTCGGGAGCGTCGACGGCGTCCGGGCGGCTTCCCGCGAGGAACTGGCCGGCGTCGAGGGGGTCGGCGAGGCGACCGCCGACGCCATCGAGCGAGCTTTATAAAATCTACCACGGGCGTTCGCCGTCTCTACCGGCTTCGAGGCGTGGTTTCCATCAACGAACCGAAGATGAACGCCGTCTCGCAAGGGTTCAAGTGGGAAAACGCCCTAGACAACGTATGGCAAACAGCGCCGCCCGAGAACTCGGCCGGATGATGGCGCGCGTCTCGACGCGCGTCCTCGTCGCCGTCCTCTTCGTTGTTGGAGTCGGCCTCGCCGTTACCTTCGGCTACGTCGAAGTCGACCCCCTTCTGATTGCCGGGCTGGCGCTGTTGGCGATCGCGATCGCCGCGGTCTCCAGCGCAGTCGAAATCGTGGAGGCCTACGAGAAGCGCGCGCTGACGATATTCGGTGAGTACCGCGAACTGCTGGACCCCGGAATCCACATCGTTCCGCCGTTCGTCTCGAGGACCCACCGCTTCGACCTGCGGACCCAGACGATGGACGTGCCGCGACAGGAGGCCATCACCCAGGACAACTCGCCGGTGACGGCCGACGCCGTCGTCTACATCAGGGTCATGAACGCGAAACGGGCGTTTCTCGAGGTCGAGGACTACCGGCGGGCCGTCTCGAACCTCGCCCAGACGACGCTGCGGGCGGCACTGGGCGATATGGAACTCGACGCGACGCTCTCCCAGCGGGGCCTCATCAACGAGCGGATTCGTCGCGAACTCGAAGGCCCGACCGACGAATGGGGGATTCGGGTCGAGGCCGTCGAGGTTCGGGAGGTCAACCCCAGCGCGGACGTCCAGCGGGCGATGGAACAGCAGACGGCCGCCGAACGCCGCCGCCGCGCCATGATCCTGGAAGCACAGGGCGAACGCCGAAGCGACATCGAGCGCGCGCAGGGCGACAAGCAGGCCAACATCCTCGAATCCCAGGGTGAAAAACAGGCACAGATCCTCGAAGCACAAGGCGAGTCGATATCGACCGTCTTGCGGGCCAAGTCGGCGGAGTCGATGGGCGAACGCGCCGTGGTCGAGCGAGGCATGGAGAGCCTCGAACGGATCGGCACCAGTCCCTCGACGACCTA
Source organism: Natronomonas sp. (assembly GCF_036625485.1). Classification (GTDB taxonomy): domain Archaea; phylum Halobacteriota; class Halobacteria; order Halobacteriales; family Haloarculaceae; genus Natronomonas. The sequence continues at coordinate 4,100 of NZ_JAZKTR010000085.1, forward strand.
CGTTCTGCCCCAGGAGACCACCTCGCTGCTGTCCCGGTATGGCCGACACCTCACCGGGAGCGATGTCGGAGACGGCCCGCAACTCGATTCGCTCGACTTCGACGCGGAGACCCGGGAGTTGCTTGGCCTCGACGATATCGAGGAACTGGCGGCCGGTGACAGCAACGCCGACACCGACTTCGATATGGAAACTTCCGATATCGAGCGGGACGCGGCCGACGAGTGAGCCACCGCGCGGCGACGAGGGGGCGTTCGGGAGGAAAAACGGCTATTCCGGCAGTTCCGCCCGAATCGCCGTCGCGATCTCTTCGGCCTTGCTTTCGGTGAGTTTGCCCGCGGGCCAGCGTACCTGCACGTCGTCGTTCTCGTAGCGTGGCAGGATATGGACGTGTGCGTGGAACACCTCCTGGCCGGCCGCTTCACCGTTCGCCTGCACGATGTCGAACCCGTCTATATCGAAGGCGGTCTCGACCGCTCCGGCGACGACCCGAACGCGCTCGAAGAGCTCGCCGGCCGCCTCCGGCGGCATGTCGATCAGCGTCTCGTAGTGGTCCTTCGGAACGACGAGCGTGTGGCCGCCGGCAACCGGCGCGATATCGAGGAAGGCAACGACCGTCTCGTCCTCGTACAGTCGGGTCGCAGGCGCCTCGCCGGCGGCGATGTCGCAGAACTGGCAGTCGGACATACGGCGACGTGCGGTCGAACCGCCAAAATACCCCCTCTCGAACAACTACATGCTCTCGGTTGTAAACTGAACTTTCCCTAAAACAAGCAAAATTGTTTTGTGCGCGGGTGTAGTTGTAAGCCTATGGCACGCACAGCGCTTCCACACGACGCGAAGGCCGGGCCGACGAAACCGGAGGTCCGGTCGGTAACGCTCGGGAAGCTGAATCTGGACGACGACGACCACTTCGTCGAGGTCGGTTCCTGTACGGGCGCGGTCACCATCGAGGCCGCCCGGCGGGCCGGCCGCGTGACGGCCGTCGAGCGGAAACCAGGGCGACTGGAGACGACCGAGAAGAACCTCGTGGCTAACGACGTCGAGGACGTACAGCTGGTCGAAAGCGAGGCTCCGGAGGGACTGCCCGAAGACGCCGACGCGCTCTTTCTCGGCGGGTCGCGGAACTACGAGGCCGTCCTGGATTTCGCCGCCGAACACGGCGTCGACCGGGTCGTGATGAACGTCTCGCGGCTGGAAGTCGCCGGCGACGCCGTCCGGGCGTTCCGCGAGCGGGACCTCTTCGAAGAGATCGTGCAGGTGCAGGTATCGACGGGGTACGAACTCGCCGGCGCGACGAGTTTCGACTCGAACAACCCGGTCTACGTCATCGTCGGGGGTGCCGGATGACGCTCTACGGCGTCGGACTCGGCCCCGGTGACGCCGGCCTGATTACGGTTCGCGGCCGGGAGGTACTGGAGAACGCCGACGAGGTGTACACCCCCGGTCGGCTCTCGCGCGCTGTCGCCACCGAATACGTCGACGACGAACAGTTGGGTGACCTCGATTTCCCGATGACCCGCGACGAGGAGAAGTTGCGAGAGGCCTGGAAGGACGCCGCCGCGGAGGTCGCCCCCGTCGCCGAAGAGGGGACGGCCGCCTTCGTCACGCTGGGCGACCCAAACGTCTACTCGACGTTCGGTCACCTGCGCCGGACGCTGGACCGATTCCACCCCGAGGTGGACCTCGAAATCATTCCCGGCGTCTCGACGGTGACCGCCTTCGCTACCGCGCTGGACGTCGAGATCACCGCCGGGTCGGAACTCGCCCTGCGGGAGGCCGACAACGGCGCTTCACCGACCGGTCCCGACCGGATGGTCCTCTTCAAGGTGACCGACGTGCCCGCGACCCACGAGGGACTGGTCGAGGCGGGCTACGACGTGACATACGGCCGCCGACTGTTCATGGAGAACCATGAGTCGATAGTCACCGACGACCCCGAGGCCCTGACCGAGCGGGACTACTACACCGTCGCCTACGCCGAGCAGCCCGGCACGGGCGAGAAGCCGGCGACGGCGGCGTTCGGGACGGAGACGACGGCCGACGGCGGCGTCGTGAGCGAGGAACTCGCCACTGCCGAATCGGTAGGAGACGAAATCTACGATGACTGATAAAACCGACCCGCAGACGGCCATCGACGCACAGCGCGAGAAACACGCCCACGAGCGCGACGAACGCGTTTATAAACATACGGCGGGCGACGAACAGGAGGGCATCCCCTTCATCGGCGCCGGGCCGGGGGACCCCCGTCTTTTGACCGTCGCCGGCAAGGAAGCGCTGGAAGCGGCGGACCTCGTGGTCCACGCCGGCTCGTTGGTCAACAGCGAACTGCTGGACGCCTACTGCGACCACGCCGAGTTGGTCAACAGCGTCGGCAAGGACCTCGAAGAGCTGATTCCCCTGATGCGCGAGGCCTACGAGGACGGCCGCGAGGTCGTCCGCCTGCACTCGGGGGACCCGGCCATCTACGGCGCCGCCTTAGAGCAGATGGACGCGCTGGAACACGAAGGCGTTCCCACCTACCTCGTGCCGGGCGTCACCTCGGCGTTCGCGGCGAGTGCGACCCTGCGAACGCAGTTGACGCTCAACGAGACGGCCAATCACGTCGCCTTCACCCGACCGCAGGGCAAGACGCTGGACGCCGAGGACGACCACATCGCCGATTTCGTCGAGATGGGCGACGTGACGACCTGTGTCTACCTCGGGACCCACGCCGTGAGCGATACGATGGACCGCCTGCTCGAGGCGGGCGCTGACCCCGAGACGCCCGTCACGGTGGTCTACCACGCCTCCTGGCCCGACGAGGACGTCATCGAGGGGACGATTGCTGACATCGGCGACAAACTGGAGGACGCGGGCTACCGCGCCTCCGCGCTCGTGCTCATCGGCGACGCGGCGGCGGGCGCCGGTTACGAGCGCTCCTATCTGTACGACGGCTGGGCGAATCGCGGCGAAGATGACGCGAGCAACACCGCGGAGGGAGACGACTGACATGAGCACCGACAGCAACGACACCGACACGACGGACAGTAGTGGGGGCGGGCATTGCTCGACGCCGGACTCCGATGGCGAAGTCGCCGAGGAGATCGCCATCATCAGTTTCGAGCGAAAACTCCCCGTCGCCGAGGATATCAAGGAGGAACTGGCTGACGACTACGAGGTCATCGACATCATCGAATACCACGGCGACGTCTTCGCTGAACACTGGGGCGAATACGACTGCTTCGTAGGCCTGATGGCCTCCGGCATCGCGATGCGGAAAACGGCCGGTCTGCTCGACGACAAGTGGGACGACCCCGCCATCGTCGTCGTCGACGAGGAACTCACCTGGGCCATCCCCATCACGGGCGGGCACCACGGCGCGAATCAGGTCGCACACGACCTCTCGCGGATGGGTGCCGTCCCGGCGATGACGACCGCCAGCGAGGCCGCCGGCAAGCAGGGCATCGAATCGAAGGCCAAAGCCCTCGACGCCCACGTCGTCAACGGCGATTCGACCGTCGCGACGAACCTCGCGGTCTTGAACGACGAGATCGACGCGGTCGAACGCCTCGACGGCCCCCGTGCCGTCCTCGTGGGCGACGATGTGACCGTCATGAAACGCAACGACGAGGGCGTCGTGCTGGGGACGGGCACCGTCGACGGCGTCAAAAAAGAGCAGGTCCTCGACGCCTGGGAGGCCACGCTGGACGATTTGGACCTCGACTTCTCGGACGTCGAGTTCGTCGCCACGGCGACCCGCAAGGAGGGCGAGGAGGGCCTCTACGAGGCTGCCCAGGAGATCGACGCCGGCGTCGTTCATTTCGAGAAGGATACCCTGCTGGACCACGAGGGGCCGACCCCCTCGCGGGCGAAGGAACTCATCGGGTGGCCCGGTATCGCCGAGGCTTCGGCGATTGCGGGCGGCCGCGAACACGAACTGCTGCGTGAGAAAGAGCGATTCGACGAAGCCGTAACGGTGGCGGTGGGTCGATAATGTCCGGTGGCGAAACCGACGCCGACACCGAGGATTACGGCACGCTCTACGTCGTCGGCATCGGTCCCGGCCTGCCACACGCGATGACCCAACGCGCACGTGACGTCATCAAGACGGCCGATTGCGTCATCGCCTCGAACCTCTATCAGGAGTTCCTGCGACAGGACGGGACGCTCCCGCCTGAAGCCGCAACTGATGGCGGTGACGAGCAACGCTCGTCACGTCGTCAGACCTGGTCTGACGGAAGTGTCGCCACCACCCCGACCGGCGACGAGCAGGAGATCGTCCGGTCGTCGATGGGCCAGCAGATCGAGTTGGCCCGCGAGGCCTTCGAGCGCGTTCGGGACGGTCAGGACGTCGCGCACGTCTCCGGCGGTGACCCGAACGTCTACGGGAAATCCGACCTCATCTTCCTGATGGCCGAGGAGGAGGAGGCCTACGACGTTCCCATCGAGATCGTCCCCGGCGTGACGGCGGCGCTGGGCGGCGCGGCGAACCTCGGTGCACCCCTCTCGAACGACTTCTGTACGGTCTCGCTTTCGGACAAGTGGCGCGGCTGGGACGAGATTGCGGAGAAACTGCGGGCCGCCGCAATCTCCGGATTCGTCATCGTCCTCTACAACTGCTGGCGCGACTACGAGCGGGCCATCGAGGTAATCCGCGAGGAGCGGGCCGACGACGTACCCGTCGGTATCTTCAACGACGCCGGCCGCGGCGAGGCCGGCCGGAATCTGGAGGACGAGACCCACACCATCACGACGCTCGGGGAGGCGACCGAACACGACGAGAAGGTCGGGGGCATGGGCACCTCGATTCTGGTCGGCACCCACGAGTCCCACGAGTGGAGCAACGACCACGGCAACTATCTCGTGACGCCGCGCGGCGGCCGCGAGGTGGAGGACTTCTGATTATGAGCACGGACAACACCACGGAGACGGCAGAGGCATCGACGACAGATACGGAATCGAAGTGTGGCGCGAGCGAGGCGCGGAGCGCCTCGGAAGCGAGCGGCGAAGCCGCAAGCACGAGCGAGGCCGAAACGAGCACCGACACGAGCAGTTCGAAGTGCGGTGGCTCCACGACCGATACGTCCAGCGAGAGCAAGTGCGGAGCTTCCACGAGTGACTCTTCATCGTCCTCGAAATGCGGCGCCTCGTCCTCGGACGACGAGGAGGAAGTCGGCGCGACCGTCGACGACTTCGACGCCGACCCCGGGCGCCTCATCGCGGTCGGCCTCGGTCCCGGTCAGCCGGAGGGCATGACAACCCGCGCGAAGAAGGCGCTGGCCGACGCCGAACACATCGTCGGCTACACGACCTACATCGACCTCGTGCCCGACGAGATCACCGACGAGGCCGACGACATCTACTCGACGCCGATGTGCGGCGAAGTCTCCCGGACCGAGGAGGCCATCGACCGCGCGCTGGCGGGCAACGACGTCGCCATCGTCGGCTCCGGCGACCCGAACGTCTACGCGCTGGCCGGCCTCGCCTTGGAGATTCTAGAATCCAAGGGCGGGACGGCCTCCGCGGTGGACTTCGAGGTCGTGCCGGGCGTCCCGGCCGCCCAGTCCTGTGGCGCACGCCTCGGCGCGCCGCTGGTCAACGACACCGTCTCGGTGTCGCTGTCGGACCACCTGACGCCGATGGAGGAGATCGAATCGCGCCTCCATGCCATCGCACCCGAGGGCTTCACTATCGCCATCTACAATCCCTGGAGCCGCAAGCGCCGGGAGAACTTCCAGCGCTGCTGTGAGATTCTGCTGGAACACCGCGACGAGGACACGCCGGTCGGCATCGTTCACGGTGCCTCCCGGGACGACGAGGCCACGCATATCACGGACCTCGGCACGCTCCCGGAACTCGGCGAAGAGGACATCATCGACATGACGACGACCATCATCGTCGGCAACGAGGACACCTACGTCTGGGACGACCGGATGGTCACTCCGCGTGGCTACGAGACCAAATACGACTACTGACAATGTCCGAATACCGCGTTTCAGTCGACCTGGAGGCGTGTGACGGCATCTTCGCTTGTCTCGTCCGCGACGGCCGCTTTTCGGAGGCCGAGGACGGCCTCGTGACGCTGCCGGACAGCGACCGGGGAGACGGCGAGTTGGTCGCTACCTTCGACGACGAGAAGCGGGCGGACGCAGAACAGGCCGCAGCAGCGTGTCCGGTGGACGCCATCGAGGTGACGGAGGCCGAACCATGAGCATCGAAATCGGCACCCCGAAGAACCTGCTGGATGCCCACCCCGAGACGGCTTACTTCTGGGGCCGCGCCATCGGCGACGGCGAGGTGACGAGCGACGGCGTGACCGTCCGAACGAACGACGAGACGGCCGCCGAGCGACTCGCCGCCGTCGCGGGCGCCGACACCGTCGACCACCGCATCATCGAACGGGAGTACGCTCACGATACGACTATCACCAGAAGCGAGGACAGCTACACGGTGCAGGCTCACGGCACGGTCGGCGACCGCGCAGCGGCCGCGCTCGGCCTGCCGTTCGAAGGCGATTCCGGCGGCTATCGCCTCGATACGCTGGCCAGCCACGACCGGCAGTTGCTCCGCGGGCTGCTGGAGGGCTGTGGGAC
>NZ_JAZKTR010000086.1:0-10629 GCF_036625485.1 Natronomonas sp.
TCCGAGGAGATCACCAAGCGCGCCGGCGGCGACTACGGCGAGTTCCGCTCGTTCCAGGAGTACGTCGATATGATTCGCTCCATCGGCCGGGTGCCGGTCGAGCGGTCGACCGACTACGAGCAGCGCCGCGTCATCGATGAGGACGCGGACGTTGGGCCGAAACTCGGGCCGAAGGCCGACGGGACGCCGTTGCTCTGAGAGCCGGGTCTATCATCCACCGTTTTCACCGTCGTCGCTCGCCGACAGTACTTGCCCCTCACGGGCGCCGGCACGGTAGACGGTGATTCCCTTACACCCCTCGTCGATAGCCAGTCGGTAGGCGTCGCCGACGGCCTCGCGGTCGGCATCGGCTGGCAGGTTGATGGTCTTCGAGACGGCGCCGTCGACGTGGTTCTGGAAAGCGGCCTGCACGCGGACGTGGGCCTCGGGGGGCACGTCGTGGGCCCGGACGAAGAGATCGGCCATCTCGTCGGGGATCGGCAGGTCGCGTGGGCCGTCGTAGTCGCCGCTCGTCAGCAGTTCCGCGGCCATCGCTCGCACCTCGTCGACGTCGATACCGTTGGCCGCCAGTACCCGCTCGAAGTAGTCGTCGACCTGCACCATGCGCTCGGGGTCGACGTCCCGTCCGGCCCTCCGCAGGTAGACCACGTCGTAGATGGGTTCACAGCCGCCGGAGGTGCCGGCGATGATGCTCGTCGTCCCCGTCGGCGCGATGGACGTAACGCCGTGGTTCCGCATCGGGAAGCCGTCGGCGTGGTCGTCGGGGTCGCGTTTCGTGTGCCGGCGGAACCACTCGGCGTAGGCGGTCGGGTCGGCGTATTTCGATTCCTCGTAGTCGGGAAAGGCCCCGCGCTCTTCGGCGAGTTCGTGGCTCGCAGTCTTCGCCACGCGGTCGATGCGGGCCATCACCTGCTCGGCGAGTTCGATGGAGGCGTCGGAGCCGTACCGGATTCCGAACTGACAGCAGAGTTCCGCGAAGCCCATCACGCCCAGACCGACCTTCCGGGTGCGGTCGACGACGTTGGCGATGCGCTCCAGCGGGTAGTCACAGATGGTGATTACATCGTCGAGGAAGCGGACGCCCCAGCGGACGAGGCGGTCGAGGCGCTCGCCGTCGAGAGCGGCATCGAGGTAGGCGTCGATACGGTCGCTCAGGTCGCCGTCGGCCTCGAAATCGGGCCATAGCGGCCGGTCTTCGGTCGCGAGTACGGAGAGGTTGACGTGCCCGAGGTTGCAGGCCTCGAACTCCTCTAGGGGTTGCTCGCCACAGGGATTGGTGGCGTAGATGCGGTGCTTTGGGTGTGCATCGACGTCGAAGGTGTGATCGCCGTTGGCCGCGTCCATGTGGAACAGTCCGGGTTCGCCGCTCTGCCACGCGCCGTCGACGAGCAGGCGCCAGACGAGGTCGGCCGGCAGTTCCATCGGTTCGCCGACGGTCACGAGGTCGCCCCGGAACGCGTCGATGCCCTCGATGTCGTCGGCGTAATCGCGCCAGAGGTTCGACGGGACGGCCGCCTCGCTCTCGTCGGCGAAACTCTCGTTATAAAACCGCGCGGTTGCCGCCGTCACTTCGTGAACGTCGCCCGTCCGGGGGTTGACGAGCGGATAATCCTCACCGGCCGCGACCGCCTCGACGAACTCGTCGGTGACGGCGACGGAGACGTTGAAGTTCGTCAGCGCGTCCGACTCGCGTTTGGCGACACAGAACCGGCCGATGTCGGGGTGGTCGACCCGGAGGACGCCCATCTGGGCGCCGCGTCGCTTGCCGCCCTGCTTGACGGCCTCGCACATCTCGTCGAAGACACCCATGAAGGCGACGGGGCCGCCGGCGACGCCGTCGGTTTCGGCGACGGGGTCGCCACGGGGTCGGAGCCGCGAAAACGAGTAGCCGACGCCGCCGCCGCTCTGGAAGACGCGAGCGGCACGGCGGACCGTCCGGAAGACGCTTCCGAGGTCGTCGTCCGGCGACATGACGAAACAGGCCGCCAACTGGCCCAACTCCGTGCCAGCGTTCATCAGCGTCGGCGAGTTCGGCAGAAAGGCGAGGTCCGTCAGCATCTCGCGGAAGCGCTCTTCCCAGAGGCCGGGGTCGCCGCCGTGTTCGCCCTCCGCCCGGCCGACAGCGTGGGCGACTCGCTCGAAGAGTTCGGCTGGCGTTTCGGTCACCTCGCCGGTCGCGTCCCGCTGGAGATATCGGGCCGGAAGCACCTGCTCGCGGGCCGTCTCGGGGAGGCGTTCGGCAATCGTCTCGCCGGTCGTCCGCTTGGCCGGCAGTTCCATACCCGACTCTGGGGCCCGGAGACGGGAAAAGCTAGTCCGAATTCGGGTACGGGGGAAGTTCGCGAGCCAACCGGTCGCGGTAGCGTCGCCCGGCGTCGGTGTCGGCCCGGAGTTCGCGCTCGATGCGCTCGGAGAGCCACCCCTCTTCGACGTATCGCTCGTGGACCGGCAGGCGCTCGGTGAGGGGGACGCCAGCTTCCGCGGCGATGTCCTCCAACTCGCGGAGGGCGGGCCACTTGTACTCGGGATTGATGTGGTCGTCGGTCACCGGCGAGACGCCGCCGAGGTCGTCGACACCGCAGTCGAGCAACTCGCGGACGGGCGCGAGATTGGGCGGCGACTGGACGCTGATCTCGTCGGGCAGGCCGAACCGGGCCATCGCCGTCACGCGGCGCATGTCTTCGCGGTCCGGCGAGCCTCCCTGCCAGCGCTCGTTGTCGACGACGGGTTGGACGATGACCTCCTGGATGTGGCCGTAGCGCTCGTGGAGTTCGCGGATGGCCAGCAGGCTCTGGGCGCGGTCCCGCCAGTCCTCGCCGACGCCGACGAGGATGCCGGTCGTGAAGGGCACGCCCAACTCCCCCGCGACGGCGAGGGTGTTGAGCCGCTGGCCGGGCTCTTTGCTCCGGGGGCCGCCGTGGGCTTGTACCTCGGCGGTCGTTTCCAGCATGACGCCCATCGAGGCGTTGACGTCGGCGACCAGTTCCATCTGCTCGCGCGTCTGGTCGCCGGGATTCGAGTGCGGAAGCAGGCCACAGTCCAGCGCGATATCACAGGCTTCCCGGAGATAGCCGTGAATCGAATCGTGACCCCACTCCGCTAACTGCTCGTGAATCCGGGTGTAGCGGTCGTCGGGGTCGTCGCCGAAGGTGAATAGGGCCTCCGTACAGCCGGCGTCGGCGCCGCGCTCGCAGATGTCCCGGATCTCGTCGGGCGACAGCAGCGACGCCTGTTTCGGCGGATCGTAGTAGGTGCAGTACGTGCAGGTATAGCGGCAGGCGGTCGTCAGCGGGACGAAGACGTTGCGCGCGAAGGAGAGTTCCGGCGCGGCCTCGACGTCCTCGGGGCCGACATCGAGCAGTCGCTCGACGTCCGCGTCGTCGACGGTAACCTCCCGACCGTAGTCTTCGGCGCCGAACACACTCGACTCTGTGTGAGTGATGGCATTAAAAGGCTCGCCGTCGGGCGATGGATCGGCGTCGAAAACGGGAGGTCGACGACCCAGCGATGTTCATACGGATCGTTGTAACGAATTGCCGACGAGCGCCCGGTAGCGCTCGGCGGTGAAAGCCTACAACGATCCGTATCAGGGTGCCCTCGACCGATGGCCGGGTCGTCACGCGGTCCCGCGCGAGGAGTGGGTCCCCCACGCACCTGTTATGTTCGCTGGGAGTGGTCAAAATATTTGGCACCCCGACAAACGCGGCCTCCATTCCCTCGAAGGGCTACTCCCGGCTGACGAGCGTTCGCCCGGTCCCCGAATCGAGTTCGAAGCCGGCGGTTTCGAGCCACCGTTTGGCCCGCCCCTCGCCATGCAAGAGGAGTTCCGCGAGGTCCCGCCGCTCGTCGATGTCCACCGCGAGGCGGAAGGAATCGACCGTCGCCGTCGAGGCACCGACCTCCGCGGCGATGTCGCGGTGGTCCCGGACGGAGGTACCGTGATAGTCGACGCGGAACTCGGGATGGCGCACGACCAGCGCGTTCGTGCCGCCGCCGAGGCCCGGCGCGATGGCCACCTCGGCGTCGGTCTCGAAGAGCCGTTCGATGGCCTCGGGCGTCGCCAACGCGAGGTCGGCCATCACGACCGCAGTCGGCGGTTCGAGGCGGGCGTTGACTGCCTCTGAAAGCGGCCGGTCGTCGACGACGACAGGATACGGACAGCCCACCTCTGCGGTCGAGAGAACGGTCGGGTCGCCGCCGGCGTCGCTGACGGCCTCACAGACGTCGAGAAGCATCGCACGCGAGAAGTCGTCCCGTTCGTCCGCCGAGAAGGTGTCGTCGAGGCGGGTTTTCGGCTCGGTGGCTGCGAACGGAACGAGGGTGTCCATCTACCGGAGTCGGCTCGGGCCCTGCTGGCGGGACTTGTAGAGGTAGTAGCCGCCACCCAAAAGCAGGAGGACGACGACCGCTGCCGCCCCGTAGAGCAGGAAGCTCTGTCGGGTCTGGGTCTGGGTCGCCTCGTCTTCGGCGCGGTTGGCGAGGCTGATGGCGTTGTCGAAGTTGCCGGCCTCGTAGGCCGAGATAGCGCTCTGGAGCGACGATTCGGCCTCGGAATCGCCGGATCCCTCGACGATTGTGCTGGCGTCGTCGATAGCGTTGCGGGCCTCCTTGCTATCGGCCGTGTAGTGGTGGGCGTCGTGGGTGGCGATGTCCTGCTGGGTGCCGCCCTCGCGGACCTGCGTGAAGTTGGCGGCCGTAAAGCGCTCTTCGGGGTCGTAACTCAGGTTGCCGATCTCGGGCGTCGTACCCGTGATCTGCACCTCGATGCGGCTGGTGCCGTCGTCGATGTTGATATCCTCGTTGAACTCCTGGCCGTCCGTGGAGGTCTGGTCGACCTGGTTGCCGGCCTGGTCGTACTGGACGACCGTCCACGTGACGTTGGTGAGTTCGGTCTCACCGTTGAGCGTCCACTGTTCGAACTCGTCGAACAGGTTGGTCAGTTCGAAGGTGGCCTCGTACTCGGTACCGACTTCGGACTCTTCGGGAAGCTCCTCGGGCGAGCTGTCGACGGCAGCCGCCGAACCGACGGCCAGCGACGACACGAGTAACCCGGCGACGAGGAGCGACAGTAGCTTACTGCTCTTCATCGTCGCCGTATTCGATAAGGTCCTCTAAGTCCTCTTTGCTTTTGGCTCGGAGCTGTTCGACGTTCTCCTCGGCCTCGATGGCTGTCCGTTGCATCTCCTTGACGCGGGGCACCTCCGTTACGCCGGAGAGGACGACGATGGCAGCGACCCGGTCCTCGTTGGGCAGGGGATAGTCCCCGGCCCGGACTTCCATACACCCGGTCTTCTGCTCGAGCCATTTCCGCGCCTTGTCGATGCCCTTCCGGTTGAGGGCGTCCGGCGGGCCGGAGACGAGAAGCAGCGCGCGCTCGGTGCTGTCGACCTCACACTGCAGGGTGAGTTTGCCGAGCGTCGCCCGGCGAACCAGCGACGTGATGCGGTTTGTGGCGTCGCCGGAGCTTTCGAGGCCGTTGTCGTCGTTACCGCCGCGAAGTCGGCCGAGCAGCCCCTTTTGTTCGGTTTCGACCTCCTCGCTGGCGTAGCCGACACTGGAGATGCCCTCATCGCCGAGCGTGTTGATGATCTCGGAGGCGTCGACGACGCTTTCGGCCACGTCGTCGCCGAGGGCTTCGACCTCGCCCGCGGAGAACAGCGCACCGAAACGGGAGACGATTTCGGTATTGATCTCGGTGTAGCCTTCACCAAGGCTCTCGCCGCCGGTTTTGAAGGCGTCGTTGTCGAAGCCGAGCATATTGTCGACGTTCCGGGTGAACTCCTGGAAGGAACGTGCGGCGTTGCGGTTGTAGATACCACCCTCGTCGCGGGCCGGAAGAACGCCGAGCCCGTAGACGGGTTCGACGTATAGTCGCTGCAGGTGTTCCGCGAGGACGGGCGAGCCGCCGCTGCCGGTGCCGCCGCCGAGGCCCGCGATGATGAGGAAGGCGTCGATCTCGCTGCTCGTCATCTGGTCGATGGCGCTTTGGATCTCCTCCATGTCCTCCCGCGCACATCGCTCGCCGAGTTCGGGTTCGGTACCCGCACCGTGGCCCTTGACGACCGATTGCCCGATGAGAACGCGGTTTTCCTTGGGGATGTAATCGAGGCCCATGAGGTCGGCTTTAGCCGTGTTCACCGCGACGGCGTGGCCGATGATGCCAGTACCGCGAGTAGAGTCGTATTCGAGAAACCGGTCGGTTATTTTCCCGCCGGCTTGCCCGAAGCCGATCATTGCGAGTTTCATATCGTTACTTGTCCCGATAGCGTACCACGGGAAGGATAAGCTTTCGGCCCAAATCGAAGCGCAAGGGCCTCTCACCTCTCGAATCGTCTGACACACGTCAGCGCTTGCCACGTCCTGTTCAGACGTCTATTTCTTCGAGGTTCACGCCCAGGTACTCGGGGACGGTCGTCAGTTCGTCCTCGCTGACACCGAAGGCCGCCACGTCGTTATCGTCGGTCGTGTTGTCGAACTGCAGCGAGCGGAACTGGTCCGAGCCCATCCGCGGCACCCCGGGGAGGGCATCGAGAACCGATTCCGGCAGGTAATCCAGCGACTTGAGGCCGATGCCCGCCAGCGCCATCGGGATCGGGACGATATCGACGGGCTTGTCGTCGGCCGCATGGGCGAGTTTAGCCACCTCCGCGAGCGTCAGCACTTCGGGACCACCGATCTCGTAGATCTGACCGACGTGGGGGTCCGTATGCTCCTCTTCGCCCTCGCCAACCGCCCGGATTGCCGGGGTCAGTTCCTCGTCGAGTTCGCCATCCTCGGTTTCGGATTCCGCCTCGTCTTCGTCGGGGGCCTTCCCCCCGATAGCGTCGGCGAGCATCGGCACGAGGTCGCCGACCCAGATGGGCTGGAACCGCGTCTTGCCGCCGCCCGGCAGCGGCGTCAGATAGGGCGTCGCCAGCTGCTTCGTATAGGGGATGAACTCCCCGCCGTCGCCGAAGACGACCGAGGGCCGGAAGATGACCCAATCGAGCGAGGACTCTTTTACGATACCCTCAGCGAGGCCCTTCGATTTGATGTAGGCCGTATTGCCGTCGGGGTCGGCACCGAGCGCGCTCATCTGGACGAGCCTCTCGACGCCGTGTTCCTCTGCGGCCCGGACGACGTGGTCGGTGCCGTCCCGGTGGATGCGGAAGTGCATCTCGTTGCCGCCGTTCGGCCGGAACAGCGGCGACAGCGCCACCAGATTTACGACGGCGTCCTGACCCTCGAACGCCGGCTCGATGGACTCGTAGGCCGTCACGTCGCCCATCACTCGCTCGACGCCCGCCGGCAGGTCGGCCTCTTCGGGGTCCCGCGCCAGTGCCGTCACCTCGTGGCCCCGCCCGTGGAGTTCACGACACAGTGTCTCACCGATGAAGCCCGTACCGCCCACGACAAGGATTCGCATATAAACTACGTACTCGCGGAGACGACATAAAGGGTCGTGGCGAGGCAACCAGCGGGGGTATTCCCCGAGGCTGCTCCTCGCCGACCATTTAAAAGTCGTCCAGACCGGACTGTTCGGCCGCCGCCAGCACGTCCGCACACGTCGACCACGACGTGCGCGCACACGCGGGCAGTTCGCCGTTGGCGTCGACGTAGGTCGCGAGGAACTCCCGGGTCGTCGGGTCGCTCGGATAGCCGCTGCCGACCCCCTCGAACCGCGCGTCGAGGGCTGCAACGTGGGCCTCGCGGGCGCTCTTGGCGACGATGCTGGCGGCACCCACCAGTTCGTCGGCTGCGTCGGCGCCGTGTTCGGCGGTCACCGTCGCACCGACATCGAGTCGGCTCTCGACCCGGTCGGCGAAGCGGTCGGCATCGACGTCGCCGGCGTCACAGACGCCCATATCGCCCGACCGGACGACGCCCGACAGCGCCTCGGCGTGGGCGGCGACCGTCAGGTCGTTCATGTTCCCGGCGTCGATGCGCTCCGGTGAGATTTCGGCGATACCGACGGTGATGCGGTCGTCATCGCGAATCCGCTCGGCCAACGCTTCGCGTTTGGCGTCGGAGAGCCGCTTCGAATCGTCGATGCCCTCGGGCAAGGCCGCCCGCGGCGCCCGGACCGCGGCAGCGAACATCGACCCTAACACGGGGCCTTTGCCGGCCTCGTCGACGCCGAATTCCATAGCAACGGCTGAGCGGCGATACTCGAAAAATATTGTGTTCCCGGCGACGCTACTTCAGCGAGGACAGCGCGGTCTGGAAGTTCTCGTCGTCGAACTGCTCGGCGAGGTCCGAGGTCTCCTCGCGGAGTTTCTCGATGCGGGCCAGCAGGTACTGATACTGTGGGTCCTCGGCCAGTTCCTCGGGGTCGTGTTCGTTCTCGAGGGCGATCTGCTTCGAGAGGGCCGCGAAGAGTTTGCGAACGTTGTCGTCGTAGACCCGCCGATGGAGGAGGTGGTCGACGAGCTGGAAGATGTCCTCTTCGCGAATCGGCTTGGTGATGTGGGCGTCGAAGCCCATGTCAACCACGTCGACGTCGGGTTCGACGGCGGTGACCATCGCGACCTGACACTCGGGGTCCCGGTCCCGGATGAGCGAGAGGACGGCGTCGCCGTCCATCCCCGGCAGTTGTCGGTCGAGCAGGACGATCTCGACGTCCTCGTCGAACTTTTGCATGGCCTCCGAGCCGTCGTGAGCGACTCGCACCGGATACTTCTCCGAGAGCCAGCCGCTGTACAGGTCCGCGAGATCGGGCTCGTCCTCGACGACGAGAATGACGTCTTGACTCGTATGAGGGTAGCGTAGGGGCTCGTGTGGGAGTACGGGGCGTGAACGATGATAAATTCCCGGTTGAAACGGGTCGGAAGCCGTCGTCTCGAGTGTAGCGCCGGAGTCGGCACGCGTTCGTCCCCGAGGGTCGGCGTTTTCGTTCCGAATTTGGGCCCGAATACGGCCAATAACTTTCAAGGGCCTCCGCGGAGCGACGAGTATGTCGATAGGAAGCGACGCTGACGACCACACGCCCGTCGACCTCGAATCACGGATCGTCGACGATGGCGCGTGCGTGATCTACGACCCGGACGAGTCGGACGCGTGGCTGTGGTCGGACCTCGTCCTCGAAATCAACGAGTTCCGGTAATCGGCGTCAACTGTAACCCAAGTAGGCCCGAGCTCGCGTCGCTACGGCTGCCCGAAGATCATCGAGGGCAACGCTTTCCGGCCCCCGAACGAGGGGCTGGTACTGCTCTCGAAGGATAGCCTCGAAGACACGTTCGGCGAGCTGGTCGACCGTGACCGCCTCGTTGCGTCGGTGAAGCCGCTGTTCGACGGTCGCGAATCGCTCCTCTGTAGCCGATTCCGCAGCGATCTCGTCGGCGGTTCGGTCAATGGCTCCAGCGTCGGCGGACTCGGTATCAGCCGAAAGTATCTGCCCGCGTTGGCCGCGTTTGTTGCGGACGACCACACCGGCCGCGGGACCGTCGTACCACGCCGATTCGGGAATCGTGTACGAGTCGGGGTCGAAGTCCCGTGCGGGGAGTTCGCGCTCGAAGGCGTTCACCGCGTCAAGGCCGAGTCGGTCGAGCGCGTTCTCGACGGTGTCGAAGGTGAGATATCGTCCGTCGTCACCCGACCAGACGTCCGTCCCGACGAAGGAAGGGAGCCGCGCCCAGTCGTAGTCGATATTCTGGCGGTAGGTCGCCGTCCCGAAGAAGACGTAATCCTCGACGTCGTCGACGGCGCGTCGGAGCGCATCCCGGTCGAGATGCTCGCGGACGTATCGGACGGCGTGGTGGTACTGGACCGGAATCTCTTCGGGATGGAACACGCGGTCGTCGTCGCCGAAGCGGATGAGGCCCGATTCCCGCACCTGGAACCGCAACGGAGCGCCGTCGATATACTCGAGTAGCCACAGGTGGCCCCGTTCGGTGAGGGAGTCGGGCGCCTCGTCGATGGGCGGCGTCGGCGGCGCGTTCTTCATAGGGTCATCAGTAGAGTTCGTTGGCGACCCCGTAAGCCTGCCGTCGATGCGTCGAGAGAACTCCCATCTGTGGCCCAAACTGGGACACCCTTACAATCGAGAAGAGACACGACAGGCCGCGGAACGTTCGGACCCGACGACTGAAGGCCTTCCAGCCACCGATATAGGGTACATGCTTCCATGGGGCCACGCTGCTATCGGGTATCTCCTCTATGCGGCAGTCGTTCGGTCTCGTGGCAAGGGAATACCGCCCGGTGGGCCGGTCTTGGCTCTTGCCATCGGGACGCAGTTCCCCGATATCATCGACAAGCCGTTCGGCTGGTATTTCCAGTTCGGCCTGATTCCCACAGGCCGGTCGTTCTTTCACTCGCTGTTTATCGCGACTGGACTCGTTCTCGTCGGTGTCGTACTAGCGCGCCACTACGAACGCGATGAACTCGGCGTCGCCTTCGCCGTCGGCTATCTCTCCCATCTGGCTTCGGACGGCCTGTATTCGGCACTGGCCGGAGAGTGGAGTGCCTTGGCCTATCTCGTCTGGCCGCTCATCGAACAGTCGCCGGAGTCCGGCTACTCGATTCTGGAGATGCTGATTACCGGCGCGCAAACCCCGATGGGGCTGTTCGAGTTCGGACTGTTCATCGTCGCCGCGAGCGTCTGGACATACGACCGGATGCCGGGGCTTCGGACGCTCTACGATGGTGTGGTCG
>NZ_JAZKTR010000087.1:0-10529 GCF_036625485.1 Natronomonas sp.
CCGTCGAGGGTCGGCACGCGGTTGCAGGATGCGGAGACGTCGGCCGGGTGGAGGCTGACCTCGGCGCCGTCGAAGGCACCGAGCAATTTCAGGGACTCCGATTCCATCTTCTGGGCCTCGCCGCCGATGTGCGGCAGGACGTTATCGAGGATCTCCATCGAGGTGACGCCGGAGTAGCCGGCGCCGGAGACGGCCTGCAGGGTGGAGACGCGGACCTGCTGGAGGCCGAAGCCGTCCAGCGCCGCGAGGGTCGGCACCATCGTGATCGTCGAGCAGTTGGGGTTCTTGATGAGGGCGCCGTCCCAGCCGCGCTCGTCGCGCTGGACCTCGATGAGGCCGAGGTGTTCGGGGTTGACCTCCGGGATGGTCAGGGGGATGTCCTCGTCCATGCGGCCGTTCGAGGAGTTCGAGGAGACGACGTAACCCTCCTCGACGAACGCGGGTTCGACCTCCGCGCCGATGCTGGACGGCAGCGACGAGAACAAAAGCGGGATATCGTTCGGCACCTCGTCGGGGTCGGTCTCGACGACGGTCGTCTCCGCGACCGATTCCGGGATGGGGGTATCGACGCGCCACTTCGAGGCGTCACGGTAGGAGCGGCCCGCACTGGCCGGCGAGGCGGTGAGTGCGGCGATCTCGAAGTCGGGATGCGGTTCGAGCAGTTGGATGAGGCGTTGTCCGACGGCGCCGGTCGCGCCGAGGATACCTACGCGAATGGACATTGCTGGCGCTACGATGAGCGGGAGGAAAACGGTTTGGAAAGCACCAAGAGTGGCCGTGGGGGTCGACGGACGGCGCCGTGGCTACGCGGCGGCGAAAGCGAGAGAAGACAAACCCGACTACGCCGTCTGCGGCGAGCGCATCTTTCGGGTGACGTACCCGGCGATACGGTTACGGACGCCCTTGGATTCGACGTTCGTCAGCTCGTCGACGACGTCCTTGTTGTGCTCGAAGTCGTCACCGAAGGCGTTCGGGTATCGTTCCATGAGCAGCGTTCCGGTCTTTTTGACGTAGGCGGGTTTGATGGCCATTGGTATGCCTCCCTACTGCTGTGTACTTCAAAAAAGGTTCGAAAGGGCCGCCGACGGGTCCGTGGTGTCGCACCGCACGGCAGACCGCCTTAGACCGTCTGTCGGCCGCCCCGACCGCCGCCCTGCTGGTCGCGACCGAGCAGGAGGTAGAGGACGATACCGAGCAGTGGCGCCAGAAACACCACGATGGCCCACAGGAAGGCCGGATGACTACTGTTCTGCTTGGCGTCCGAGTAGGTCCAGACGACCATCGCCAAGAAGATGAGCATGAACAACAACCAGAGCACGGCGGCGCCGCCGGCGGACTGGAGTGGAATCATGGAGGGCATACACCTTACTCCCGCACGCGACCGATAAATAATTTCCCGACGATTGCCGGCGTTTCGCACGGACTTAACTACCGCTCGTCCAGTTACAGGTCGGCGTACTCGCGTAATCGCTCGAACGCCTGCTGCTCGCGCTCGCCGCCGCAGCGGTCGACCACGCTCTCGAAGTAGTCGATGCGGGCCAGCAGTTCGTCGGTGTCGTATTCGGGCACGTCGAGGCGCGAGACGGCGACGGTTGCCTCGATGACAGCGTAGTAGCCCCGGTTCGTCGTCGGGACGACTCGCCGCTCGACGGCCGACTCGACCGGCCGGAGTTCCCACTTGACCCACTGGGTGCCGCCGCGCTCGCCCGAATCGACCTCCCGGACCTCGACGTGGGTCCACGCGTCAGCCGAATCGAGAACCGGCTCGTCTTCCTCCCGAACCGAGCAGGCCGCGTCGACGAAGTCGACCGGGTCGCGTGTGAACTGCACGTAGCCCGCCCCGCGCTCGTCGAAGTTACGCCACGTCCGTGTTCGACCCCACGTCGTCGCGGTTGCCGGGTCGTCGCCGTTTTCGTCTTCGGGCGCGAAAACCCCGAGTGCCGCGACGTTCCAGCGGTCGTTCGGGCCCAGCGTCGTCACGACGGATTCGGTCACGCCCGAGAGGTCGACGGGCCAGTCGGCGTCGCCGTCCCCTTCGCCCATCCTCACACCTCCAGCCCTTGCTCCAGGGCGATGAACAGCGCGGCGGCCGTCAGGTCGGCCGTCGTCCCCGGGTTGATATCGCGCTCGACGAACGCCTCGGCGAGCGCCTCGGCGTCCTCCGCGCCGTCCAGTACCGCTTGGGCGCGGTCGGTCGCCTCGGCGGCCGCCGTCTCGCCGTTTCGCGTGACGACGAAGGTGTCTGGCTCGTCGGCGAGGAGGCGGAGGAAAACCCGAGATGCGCGCTTATAAACGGGGCCGTCGTCGGAGCGCAGCCACTCGGCTGCCTCGAAACTCCGCTCGAAGCCCGACGTCCACTCGGCGGCCACGCCGTCGCGGTCCGCGGACTGCGCCATCACGTCGTAGAGGGTCAGCTCCCGCTCTCGAAGCGCCGGCACCGCGTCGCTACCGCGCCGGACGTCGAGGGCGTCCATGTCCTCGGGCGGCTCGTCGACGGCCACCTCGACGTGGTCGAAGGCGCGATAGAAATCGCAGGCATCGGCGACCGTCGTCCCTTCGACGACTTCGCTCGTGCCCGCGGGCGAGAGTCGGTCGCTTGCGGCTGCCCGGACCAGCGGCGTGAGCATCAGCAAAGCGCCGAACTGGGTGTTGCCGCCGGACTGGTCGCTCATGCCGGCGACGCCGCGCTCGAAGGCCCGGCCGATGCGGTCGCCGTCGGCGGCCATCCGCAGGCCCGACAGCGACCCGACCGCACCAGCCATGAAGTGTTCGAATCGGAGATCGTCGTAATCCCGGTGGCGGTCGACGTTGCCCGGTTTCGGCGTACCCGACACCTCCAGCAAGAGCGCCAACTGGGCGTTCTCGGCAGGGTTACGCATCGGGTGATACCTCCGATCTCGACTCGGCGCCACCGGTCGCCGCGAACCATTCGTCGACCGCCTCACGCACGCGACGGAGGACGGTCGGGTTATCCGAGGGCCGACCGACCGATACCGCGTCGGCGCCGTACTCCAGATACTCGTGGGCGGTCGCCCGGTCCCGAACGCCGTTGTTGGCGACGAGGAAGGCGTCGGGTGCCGCCTCGGCCACCTCCCTGACGACGGGTTCGCTGTCCATCGCGTCGACGTGGAGCGCGTCGGCGCCCGTATCCGCCAGGCGCCGGGCCAGCGACGGCAGGTCCACGCCCTCGACTTCCGTACGGATCTTGACGCTCACGTCCGCGCCGGCGCCGGCGGCCGTCGTCACCTGCTCGCAGAGTCGGTCGCCATCGCACAGGAGCGATTGGCCCGCACCCACGGCGCACATCTCCTCTTGCCGGCAGTGGGCGTTTATCTCGAGGAGGGCGTCGTGATTCGCGCAGGTTTCGGCCGCCTTCGCGATCGGCTCAAGCGTCGCACTTCGGACGTTGAAGCCCGCCCGCATGTCGGCGTCGTCGAGCGCCGCGAGTTGCTCGTCGATGAAATCGATCGGGTCGTCGGGCAGGAACTCGGTTCGGTCCCGGTCGACCATCTCGCGGGCCGCATCGCGGGTCGCCGAGTCAAGGGCGATACCGCCGAGGAAGGCACAGCCGATATGGGGCGCCACCTGCGTCGCCCACTCGGCATCGGATTCGCCCGACAGCGAAGCGATTGCGAGGCGCGGCTCGAACATCACGACACCTCCGCGCCCGCGAGAGCGAGCGCCTCGTCGACGGCCCGACAGACGCGCTCGCCGTCCTCGGGCTTTCCGAGTTCGGTGTCGGTGCGGACGACCGGCCGGTCGAGGTCGGTGCTGTCGTCCCCGTCCAGAACGAACGCATCGGCGAAGGGATAGGCCTCGGCGACACCCGCCGTCGATGCCTCGTAGCCCGTCGCCTCCATCAGGTTCCCGGCCGGGCCGGAGAACACTCGGTCCTCGACGAACGGCGAGACGGCGACGACGGGCGTCGATTCCAGCGCCTCGCGAAACGCGTCCATCGCCAGCATCGGCCCGAGACTGGTGATGGGGTTCGAGGGGCCGATAACGACCGGCGCATCGAGCACATCGAGAACCGCGTCGGTCGGTTCGGCCGTCTCGGCGCCGCGGAACTCCACGGCCTCGATTGCCGGGTCAGCGCGGCGGTGGACCCAGAACTCCTGGAAGTGCATCGGCCCCTCGTCGGTGTGGATGATGGAGGCGACGGGGTCGTCGCTCATCGGGAGGACGGGTCGGTCGATATCCAAGCCATCACAGAGGATATCGGTGACTTCGGTGAGTGTGTGGCCCTCGTCCAGCAGGCCGGTTCGGGTGATGTGAACTGCGCGGTCGTGGTCGCCCAGTTCCATGAACTCCGCAACCCCCGAAAAGCGCCGCCAACGGGTGATATCGCGGCCACTCGTCTGGGCCTCGTCGGGGAGATAGCGCGGGCCGGGGTCGAGGCCAGCCGATTCGGCGAGTGCGTGCAGTTCCTCGTGCGTCTCGGTAGTGTCGTCGGCGATGCCCCACCACGTCTCGCGGTCCAGCAGATCGCCCTCGGCGAACAGCGTCGTATCGACGTCGGGACAGACCAGCAGGCCGCCCAACTCCACGTCGTCGCCGGTGTTGCAGACGACCGGCGTCTCGGCGGGCGCGAAGACTTCGTCGGCGCCGTCGAGGAGTTTCGGCGTACCCGTCCCGCCGGCGAGGAACGTGACCATACCCCGGCTTTCGGGCCGACGGATTTGTATCTGACCGTTAGGCGAGGGGGTGTTTCGGGCATCTTTTGCCACCGACACCCGAACGGCCGGCAATGAACGCCATCAAGGACTCCGTCCACGACTGGATACCGCTGGACGACGTGGCGGTCGACCTCGTCGACGCCCCCGCCATCCAGCGGCTCCGCCACATCAAACAGCTCTCGACGGTCCGACTGGTCTATCCCTCCGCCTCCCACTCCCGCTTCGAGCACTCGCTGGGCGTCTACCACCTCGCCCGCGAGGCCCTCCAGCATCTCGGCATCGACGGCGACCGCGCCGCCCACGTTCGGGCCGCCGCCCTCCTACACGACGTGGGGCACGGCCCCTACGGCCACCAGACCGAGGACGTCATCCGCCGGCATACGGGCCAGGACCACGACGACATCGGCGAGTTGCTCTACGAGACGACCCTCGCGGGGGTGCTGGAATCCCACGACCTCGATCCGGACCGTGTGGCCGCCCTCGTTGCCGGGGAGGGCGAACTCGGCCAACTCGTCTCGGGCGAACTCGACGTCGACCGGATGGACTACCTCGTTCGGGACGCCCACCACACCGGCGTCCCCTACGGCACCATCGACCACGGCCGCCTCCTGCGGGCGCTCCGGTTCCGCGACGGCCACCTCGTCCTCGCAGAGAACAACGTCCACACCGCCGAATCCCTCCTGCTTGCGCGGTCGCTGATGGACGGCACCGTCTACCGCCACCACGTCTCCCGCATCGCTGGCGCCATGCTGGAACGCGCATCCGAGCGCCTGCTGGAGACCGGCCGCACCGTCAGGGAGTTCCGGCGGATGGCCGACCACGATCTGCTCGTGGCGCTCCGGGAGGACGTGCCGGACCTCGGAACACGCATCGAGCGCCGCTCGCTTTACAAGCGCGCCGTCTGGGCGGGCCTCGACCGCGTCCCCGAGGCCGTCACGGAGATGGACCGCGAGGCCGAGCGGCAGGCCGCCAACGAGATCGCCGACGAGGCGGGTATCGACCGCGAATCGGTCATCGTCGACATCCCCTCCCGGCCCGCTCTCAAGGAATCCCGCTCCCGCGTCGTCGTCAACGGCGTCGTCCAGCGGCTCGAAGAGGCATCCGAACTGGTCGGCTCCCTCCGTCGCGCTCGACGGGCCAACTGGCGGCTCGGCGTCTACTGTCCCGAAAACGACGTGGAAGCGGTCGAACGGGCCGCCAGCGACGTGCTGGGACTGCCCTGAACGCCTGCCTGGCTTGTCGAAACCCTCGAACGACGACACGTTTCAGCGGACGTGCGGAATACAGAGCCACGATAGTGAGCGATTGGGTCGTACGAAGGATTCACTTCGTTGGGTGATATATTTACACATAGGCACACTCCACGTGGCTTCACAAAGGCTTCATCAGGCGTATACTCGCCTTAGTCGCGCAGTAGCTGTGGCCCAGGAGATGTTCGAACTCGCCAGGACAAAAGAGATACACTTTCTGGCCGCGAGCATCGCCTACTACGCGTTCGCTGCGTTGATTCCGCTGTTACTGTTTGCGTTTATTGCGGCCTCGGCCATCGGTGGTCAGGAACTCGCGTTGCGAGTCGTCGTTTTGACTCAACGATTTCTGACGCCAGCCAGTCAAGACGCCGTTCGTGATGCGATCGTCCAGACGGAAGGACGGACAGGCGTCATTATCGGAGCTATCCTCGTGTTCGGCTGGAGTGTGTTTCGTCTTATCCGGAGTCTGGACATCGCGATCTCGATGATATATGAGACAGAACTGTCCCCGCCGGCACTCACACAGATTTCGACCGCCGCGATGTTGTTTCTCGCGCTCGCGATTGCCGGGAGCGGACTAATCAGTATCAGCGTCTTGTTCGCAGTACTCCCCGAGATTCCTCTCATCGGAGTCGTCAGTGCGGGGGCAGCACCCGTCGGTCTCGTATTCGTCTTTTGGGCGATTTATTACCTGTTACCGGCCATCGAGCATTCTTTCGTCGACGCGTTACCCGGAGCGATCGTGGCGGCATTCAGTTGGATACTCCTGAACGTACTGTTCGGGATGTATGCTGCAATCGCGAGCCAATACCAAGTATATGGATTACTCGGCGGCATACTTCTCTTGCTCGTGTGGTTCTATATCAGTGGTATAATCCTCGTTTTCGGCGCCGTGGTTAACGCAGTGCTCTATTGAATTCCCAACCGACGCGAGGGATGACCGAGACCTCGGTTGAATACCAAAGGACCACGGAGCACACCCAAACGACCCGAAACCACCGAAGACACCCGCCATAGGACGACGGTTTTTAAGCCATGGCGACGAATCCGGCAATAATGGCAACCATCAAGGACTCCGTCCACGACCACATCACGGTCGAGGGGGTTGCCGAGGACCTGCTCGATACGCCCGCCGTCCAGCGACTCCGGCGCATCAAGCAGCTCGGCACCGCCGAACTCGTCTATCCCAGCGCGAACCACACCCGGTTCGAACACTCGCTTGGCGTCTACCATCTCGCGACACGCGCGCTCGACAATCTCGGTATCGAGGGCAAACAGGCCGAACGCCTCCGAGCGGCGGCCATCCTCCACGATATCGGCCACTCGCCGTTCAGCCACAACATCGAGGACCTCATCGCTCGTCGAACCGGCAAACTCCACGACGAGGTCGAGGACCTGCTCGAAAAGGGCGACGTCGCCCGGGTACTCACGCTCCATAACATCGACCCCGGCAAGGTGGCGGACCTCGTGGCCGGCGACGGCGAGTTCGGCCAACTGGTGTCGGGCGAACTCGACGTCGACCGGATGGACTACCTCGTCCGTGATGCCCACCACACCGGCGTCCCCTACGGCACCATCGACACGGGCCGGTTCGTCCGAGAGTTGCGCTTCGTCGACGGCGAACTCGTGCTGGCGGAGAACAACGTCCAGACCGCCGAATCGCTGCTGCTCGCGCGGGCGCTGATGAACCCCGTCGTCTACAACCACCACGTCGCCCGCATCTCGAAGGCGATGCTCCGGCGGGCGACCGAAGGCCTGCTGGAGGCCGACGCGGCGACGGCCGAGGAGGTCCGGCGGATGGACGACCGCGATTTGACTGTCGCACTGCGAAGTTGCCCGGAGACGGCCGGGTTCGCGGAGATGCTCGACACCCGGACCCTCTACAAGCGGGCCGTCTGGGCCGAGTTGCGGGACGTGCCGGACGATATCGTCGACGCCGACCACGAGACGGTCCGGGAATACGAGCGGGAGATCGCCGCCCGCGCTGAGGTCGACCACGACGAGGTCATCCTCGATATTCCCTCCCGCCCGACGATGCGGGAGTCGTCGAGTCGCGTCGTCGTCAACGGTGAGGTTCGGAAACTGGCCAGCCAATCGACGCTCGTGAAGGCCCTCCAGCGCGCCCAACGCGAGCAGTGGCGGATGGGCGTCTACGCGCCCGATTCGGTCACCGAACGGGTCGGACAGGCCACCGAGGACGTGCTGGGTCTCGACCTGGAAGCGCTGGTCGTCGACGTCCGGCGCGGCATGCACACCACCCTCGACGAGTTCGGCGCCGACGTCGGCGTCGACGCGGGACCCGGCGCGGACGAATAGCCCAGAGATGCCCGGTATCCCCACCAGTAGCGCCGTCGAGTAGCGACCCGTTTTTATCCGAGACGCCCCCAAGCCCGGAGTATGGAACTGTCGGGGACGATACTGGCCGGCGAGGAGTACGAACCCGTCGAGGGACGCGTCGTCGTCGAAGAGGGCGAGATCGAAGGCATCGAAGAGACCGAAACCGCCTCGACCGACATCATCTGTCCGGCCTTCGTCAACGCCCACACCCACATCGGCGACTCCATCGCCAAGGAGGCCGGTCGCGGCCTCTCCCTGGAGGAACTGGTCGCGCCCCCGGATGGGCTGAAACACCGTCTGCTCCGAGAGGCCGACCGCGAGGAGAAAGTCGGGGCCATGCGCCGGTCGCTGGAGTTCATGACCCAAAGCGGCACCACCGCCTTCCTCGAGTTCCGCGAGGGCGGCGTCGACGGCGTCCACGCCCTGCTCGATGCGGCGGCCCACGTCGACATCGACCCCGTCGTGTTCGGCCGCGAGGAGATCGATGTACTCGACATCGCCGACGGCTACGGCGCCAGCGGCGCCAACGACGCCGACTTCACGTCGGAACGCAACGAAGCCAGACGCCGCGAGAAACCCTTCGCCATCCACGCCGGCGAGGTCGACCAACACGACATCAATCCCGCCCTCGACCTCGACCCGGACTTCGTGGTCCACATGGTCCACGCCCAGAAGCTCCACCTCGAACGCGTCGAGGACGACGACATCCCGGTCGCCGTCTGCCCGCGGTCGAACCTCGTCACCGACGTCGGCCTCCCGCCCGTCGAGGACCTGCTTGAGCGGACGACCGTTGCTCTCGGGACGGACAACGTCTTCCTCAACAGCCCCTCGATGTTCCGCGAGATGGAGTTCACCGCGAAACTCTTCGACGTGAGCGCGCCGGAGGTCCTCCGCATGGCGACGAAAGCCGGCGCCGATATCGCCGACCTGAACTGCGGCGTCGTCGAACCCGGCCGCGAAGCACGCCTGCTCGTACTCGACGGCGACTCCGACAACCTCACGGGCGCTCACGACCCCGTCCGCGCCGTCGTCCGACGGGCCGGCGTCGACGACGTCAAACGAGTCATCGCACCCTGAAACCCCGATTTCTGTCTCGCTGCCGCCCTCGAACGGTCGAAAATTGTTTGTATACGTACAGACAAACCATGTGTAGTGGTCACAATGTACAATCGAATCCTCGTCCCGACGGACGGGTCGGCGGGCATGAACCGGGTTATCGACCACGCCTCGAACCTCGCAGACTCCCACGACGCGGAGGTGCAGTTCCTCTACGTCGTCAACACGGCCAGTTTCGCCAACCTTCCGATGGAGACCTCCTGGGAGAACGTCACCTCGATGCTTCGCGACGAGGGGGAAGCCGCCCTGCAGGCCGCCGAGCGCCGCGCCGACACCGACGACGTCGTGACCGCACTGGGTGAGGGACCACCGAGCAGAGAGATCGTCGACCACGCCCGCGAGGAGGGCTGTGACCTCATCGTGATGGGCACTCACGGCCGGGGCGGCCTCAACCGCCTCCTGTTGGGCAGCGTCGCCGAACGGGTCGTCCGCTCGGCGCCCGTCCCCGTGATGACCGTCCGGGTCGGCGACGGGACCGACGGGACGGGCGAGGAAGCGGCCGACCGGAATCCCACACCGGATTCGCCGGTCGGCGAAGCGATGGAGTGATCATACGGATCGTTTAGTCTGTTACCGGCGAACGCCGGGCGTACGAGCGACCCCCGGTAATCTGTTACAACGATCCGTATCAGACCGGCCGCAGGTGCTCGCAGTCGCCCGCCGAAACGCGTTTCTCGCCGTCCTCCGTTTCGACCACGAGCGTTCCGGGGAACTCCACGTCGACGGCCTCGCCGACCACCTCGCCCGCCGGCGTCTCGACGCGAACCCGCTTGCCCAGCGTCAGCGATAGCTCGCGCCACGCCGGCAGAACGGATTCGGGGTCGTTTCGGAGTTCGTCGAACCGTTCGAGAAGGTGCCGCGTCAGTTCGGCCCGGTCGACGTCGCCGACCTGTTCTCGAATCGTCGTCGCCTCCTGCGGCACCGCGTCCCCGTCGATATTCGCGTTGATACCGATCCCGACGACGACCCACGAAACGCGGTCGGCCTCACCCTCCATCTCGGTGAGGATGCCGACGATCTTCGCCTCGCTTCCCTCGACCAGCACGTCGTTCGGCCACTTGATACCCGCGTCGACGCCGACGCCCCGAAGCGCCTCGGCGGTCGCGACAGCCGCGGCCAGCGTGTAGATCGGCACCTGCGCGGGCGGCAA
>NZ_JAZKTR010000088.1:0-10484 GCF_036625485.1 Natronomonas sp.
TCCGGACCAGACACTCGAAGCCGTCCTGTCCGCCGTAGGTCTTCTGCCAGTAGCGCTCGCCAAGGCGGTCGATGACCTGCTCTGCGCGCGTCTCGGCGGTTTTAGGGTCGAACTCGGCGAATGAACCACCGCCAGCGTCACCGCCGGAGATGTTCTCGGCGGGTTCGTCGTTCATGAGCGTGGGTAGGGCTTGCTCCGAAAAAACGCTACGTGCGCCGGCAGATCACTCGCGGAGGAGGCTGCGAGTTGGGCTCGATCAGGAACGCTACTCCTCGGCTCGCAGGACGCATTCGAGGTCGGCACCGGCCGCGAGCGCGTCGACGAACTCGCGGTCGAGGTCGGCGGCCGCTTTGTCCGCGCCGACCATGACCGTCCGGTCGTCGACGTAGTCGCTGGTGCGGCCGACCATACTCCGGTCGTTCTCGAAGGAGAGGTCGGGGTGACCGCGGCCCTCGATGGCCTCCTCGTGGCCGTCAGCGCGGAGCGTTACCGTGATCGTTGCCTCGTGGGACTGGCAGGCTTCGACGAACTCCGCATCGAAGTCGGCGGGGACCGTATCGGCTTCGACGGCGAGGATACAATCGCCCGCGGGCGTGAGCCAGTCGTCGCTGGTCAGTTCGAAGGTGCTCGCGTGTTCGGCCGACACGTTCTCGTGTCCCGTCGCGCGTACGCGTCGTTCCATACCCGGCCCGAAACGGTGCCGCTACTTCAGGCCGTCCGTTCGCACCGTCTAGATTAGCGTTCATTTATATACCAAACGCACACACCTTGGTAACGGATAACGTACGAATCCCGGCGTGTGGTACCTGTTTTCACGGGGGTCAACCTCCGCAATTTTTAAATACGGCAATCCAGTACGTAGACATACCAGAACGCGTCCGGCGTTCGGCAGCATCGTAAGCCGACCAGAATGACAGGAGCACTTCCTTATACGGCGACTGGCCTTTCCACCAGTGGTAGCTGTCGCCGCCGGAGCGGTAATGGAGTAGATCGATAACCATGGCAGAGTCAATTAACGAATCCGATAACGTAGAACTCACAGACGACGACCTCGAAAACAAATCCAAAGGGCAGCTCATCAAGCTCGCCGGTCAACTGCGCGACCGACGAAACGAGCTGAACCAGATGGCCTCCGAGCGGGCCTCCAAACGCGACGAACTCAACGCGAAGACGCGTGAGAAAGTCGACGAGGCCCAGGAACACCGCGAGAAGCGGGACGAACTGAACGAGCAGGTTCAGGAACACAAGGAGAGCCGAAACGAGCTGAACGCGAAGGCTAACGAGCTTTTCGACAAGGTCGACGACCTCAAAGAGGACCTCGAACTCGACGAGGGCAAGAGTGTCGACCAGCTCAAAGAGGAGATCGAGGAGCTGGAGTTCAAACAGCAGACCGAGGTTCTCTCGACCGAGGACGAGCGCGAACTCATCGAGAAGATCGAGGAGAAACGCGAGAAGCTCCAGGACCGCAAGGACAAGCTCAACCAGACGGACGACCTCGACGAGCTGAAAGAGGAAGCCCAGGAGGTCCGCGCCGAAGCCTCCCAGCACCACCAGAAGGTGACCGAGCTGGCGGACAAGGCCCAAGAGCATCACAACGAGATGATCGAGGCCTACCGAGAGGCCGACGACATCCGTGACGAGGCCGACGAGTGGCACGAGAAGTTCGTCGACGCTCAGGAAGCCGCCGACCGGCACCACGAGGACTTCGTCCGCGTCCAGAAGCGCCTCCGCGAACTCGACAAGGAAGAGGAAGAAGAGCGCGAGGACGAGCGCGCCGAGGAACGCGAGGCCGCCAAGGAAGAGGCCGAGGAGATCTACCAGAAGTTCAAGGAAGGCGAGACCCTCGACACCGAGGACCTCATGAAGCTGCAGAAGGCCGGCAAGCTCTAATACCGCTCCACAACGCGACTTGCTCCTGTCGCGGCCTGACGGCCGCCGGATAGTCGCACACCACGGTTTGCGGTTTTCTCACTTTCACGATATTCACGTTTCGTAGCGGTAGCACTCGCAAAGATCGCGTCTGAACACGTTTCGCGATATTACACAGAAACAGTAGTTAGCATCCGCGAGCGCCCGAAGGGCGCGAGCGGTTCCCGGCGACGAGGCCGCAGGCCGAGTCGCCGTAGCGCCGACCGACTACCGCGCGGCCGCTAGGCCGCGCGACTGGAGGGAGGCGCGCATATTTTCACCATGTTTTTGCCGCGAACCGGGGTCGCGCCCCGAAGCGGGCGCGACCCGCGTTCGCGTGCAAAAAGTGGTTGTTAATGATCGTCTTCGCGCCACTTGTGGTCGCACTCGACGCAGGTGAAGAATCGGGTTTCGGATTCGTCGGCGGCGCGGATCTGCTTCATCTCGTAGCGGGCGCGGTCGTGGCCGCACTCGGGACAGCGGGCGTTGGTCGTCGGGCCGATCTCGGCGTCGTCGACCTCGGACATGTCGACGGGGCCGCTGTCGTGGTCCTGACCCTCGGTAGTCGTCATCCGGGCAGCGTCGTCGTCGCCCTTGGACTTCTCGAAGTCACAGGAGCTACAGACCCACAGCCCGTCCTCGCTGTGCATCATCGAACCGCACTCGTCGCAGAATTCCATCTTGGTCTGAAAAGGCCAGCCGCGTATTTAAGCGGCGGGATTCATACGGCTCGTTGTACGGAATCGCCGGCGAACTGTACCGAGTGCTCGCCGGGAACAGACGACAACGAACCGTCAGCTATCCCCTTCGGACTGGCCGGGTTCGCCGATGGCCTCCGTAGGGAGGTATTCGTAGAGTTCGTCCCGGAGCTCCGTGGGGGAGTCGTAGCTGTCGCTGGCGGTTCGGGCGACGACGTCGCCGAGGTTCGTCTCGCCATCCGCCAGTTCGACGGTTACGTCGTCCAGCTGGTCGACGGCGTGCTCTTTGTCGACGGGGTAGGAAAGCGAGTCAAGGACGCTTTCGACGCGGCTAAGTTTGACAGTTCGTGCCATGATAAGGATAGTGCGGCCGCTGGGAAAGCTTCGTCGGCGCTTCGGAAAGGTGATACGGGGGCCGGCCTACAAATCGGTAGATGTTGGGGACGGACCGCCGAGTTATCGTCTTGGCGCTGGCCCGGATGGCCGACGCCGTCGCGAACTCGTTTCTGATCATCGTCCTCCCGCTCTATATCGCCAGCGGCGAGTTGGCGCTGCCGGGCTTCGAGGGGGCGGCGGTGTTCGGCTATCAGATAACGCTGGAGTTGCTCATCGGCTTCGCGCTGTCGCTGTTCGGCTTCCTGAACAGCTTCGCCCAGCCGTTTACGGGCCGCCTCTCGGACCGAACGGGCAGACGGAAGATCTACATCCTCTTCGGACTGTCCGTGCTGGCGGTGACGGCGGTCGCCTACGCGTTCGTCGACACCTACGAGGCGCTGTTGGTCGTGCGGGCGCTACAGGGACTCGGTGGTGCCTTCGTCATCCCGACGACCATCGCGCTGGTGAACGACCTCGCGCGGAGCGACGCCGAACGGGGCGGTAACTTCGGCGTGTTCAACACCTTCCGACTCATCGGCTTCGGCTTCGGTCCTATCGTGGCCGGGCTCGTGGTCCAGGCCGGGCCGTACGCGCTCGTCGATGGTGTCGTGCTCTCGGGCTTCGACGCCGCCTTCGGGGTGGCGGTCATAGGAGCACTCGTCAGTTTCATGCTGGTCACCGTCCTCGTCGAGGAGCCGGACATAGCCAAGGCCGAGGCCACCGACGACATCTCGGTTTCGGTCAAGGGCGATGAGGCAAACCAGTTGCTCGACCCCATCTTCGTCCTCGGAATCGGCACGCTGTTCATGGCGATCAGCATCGCGCTGTTCGCGACGCTGCAGGAGCCGGTCAACACGCGACTCGATCAGGGACCGATGTGGTTCGGCATCCAGTTTTCGGCGGTCGTCATCGCCAACGTCGCCCTGCAGATGCCCATCGGTCGGGCCTCGGACCGCATCGGCCGGCGACCGTTCCTCGTCGGCGGCCTGCTCATCCTCGCGCCCGCGGTTCTCGCGCAGGGACTCGTCACCTCGCCGTGGGCGATGCTCGTCGCGCGCCTGTTCCACGGAATCTCGGTGGCGATGGTGTTCGCGCCGTCGTTGGCCGTCGCCGGTGACCTCGCCGAGGAGGGCCAGTCCGGAACGACGCTGTCGGTGTTGACGATGGCGTTCGGCTTCGGGACAGCCATCGGGCCGCTCGCATCGGGACTGTTGTTCGGCTACGGCTTCGTCGTCCCCTTCGCCTTCGGCGCGATACTGGCGCTGGCGGCACTCGTCCTCGTTGCGACGCAAGTCGAGGAGACGCTCGAGGGAGCCGTGGTCCCTTCGCTCGTCCCGGGGCGAGGTGACTGAGACGGATCGCCGTACCGATGTACCGGCCGTCGCCAGTGCGGGTCCGCGAGAACCGATACGAGACGACAACAGTCCGTACGTGTTCAGAAATCGATCGTCCAGCGGTGGCTGCACTCCGCACACTCGAACGCGGTTCGAATCCCTACCTCGATTATCTCACGATCCGTGATTCGGCCTGCCTCCGCCGCACACTCCGGACAGGTTCGTCGCACACGCGCCGGTTACGCCCCTATCGGCATGAGGTACGTCCCTAACTGTTGGGGCGGGCCGGCGACATCCGAGACCTTCGGTTCGACGATGTATCCTCGCGGCGTGTACGGCGAGACAGTCCGGTCAATAACCGCCGGTGCCCTCGAAGCAGTTCCCACAGCGTGCCACGCCGTCGTAGGTGTCGAGTTCCGCCTCGGAGACGAACTGGGTGCGCGCCAGCGGTACCTCTCTGAGAGATCCACAGACCGCAACCCCGATGCCGTCCTCGTTATTCGGCTTGTGGAGAGTGTTGGTGTGCGTATTGAGAACGTGATTCATGGGAGATGTACGTGACACCCGGACTTAGTCTATCAGCCGTAGCTCTTAGGTCCGGACGACACAGGAGCGGAAGAAAGGACGGAGCGAAACGAACGGAAGACCGACGTTACCGGTTGCGGCCGAGCGATTCGTGGCTGGTCACCCAGTCCGAGGCGGAGATGGCAGCACCGAGCGAGATCTCGCCGGCGAGCACGGTCGTCGCCGCGATCTCGGCGAGTTTGTTGACGTTTCCGGGTCCGTTGCAGTCGAGCATCTCCAGGCACTCCTGTTGGGTCGCCATCCCGGTCCCGCCGCCGTAGGTGGCGACGATGAGCGAGGGGATGGTCACCGAGATATGGAGCGAGTCATCGTCCTCTAGCCTGGTGTTGAGGATGGCCGCCGAGGACTCGGCGACGTTGGCCTCGTCCTGGCCGGTGGCGATGAACAGCGACGCCAGCCCGTTTGCGGGGTGGGCGCCGTTGGTGTTGGCCCCCGAGAAGAAGGAGCCGATCGTGGCGATATCGCTGTGGTTGGCGAGACTCTCGGGTTCGGCACCGAGGTGATGGACACAGGTCTCGTGGTCCAGCGTCACCTCGGCGGTGACGCGCTTGCCGCGGGTCATCAGGTCGTTGACCTTGGAGGCCTTCTTGTCGGTCGCGAAGTTGCCTTCGAGATAGAAACTCTCGACGTAGCCGGGATACTCCTGGAGGATCCAGTTGCAGGCCGCGAAGGTGGCCTTCCCGACCATGTTCTGGCCGGCAGCGTCGCCCGTCTTGAAACTGAACCGGAGGTGGGCGAAGTTGTTGGTGAGGTAATCCTCGATTTCGATGAGCTCGGCGACGCTGGAGGTCTCCTCGGCTTCCTCCTTGACGGTCTCGAAGTGGTCGAAGACCCAATCACGGAAGTCCCGGGCCTCACGGGCGTCTTCGAAGACGAAGACGGGCGCACGGTTCATCCGGTCGTCGGAGACGGTGGCCTTCGCACCGCCGTTCATGTTGATGGCCTTCATCCCGCGGCTGTAGGAGGCCACGAGCGTCCCCTCGGTCGTCGCCAGCGGGATCGGATAGTAGCCATCGGCGTGTTCGCCGTTGACCTTGACGGGGCCCGCGATACCGAGCGGCATCTGGGCGACGCCGATGAAGTTCTCGACGTTACCCTGCCCTCTCGAGGAATCGAAGGAGTACTCGGGGACGTGTTCGAGGTCGACGCCCGTCTCCTCTTCGAGCCATTCGTGGCGTTCGGCGATGGCTTCCTCGCTGTAGTTGTCCTCCTCCGAGCGGGGGATGCTCGGGAGCTGGCCCTCGTCGCGGATGGTATCCTCGATTTCGAGGGAGAGTTCACCGAACGGTTCGGCGAGGAAGTCGATGTGGATCTGGTGGCTGCCACTCGGCAGGTTGAACTCCTCGACGACGACGGTGACCGTGGTACCGACCGGGAACTGGATCGGGTCGTCCTTCGAGACCTCTTCGAGGGTGAAGGTCTTGCCGTCAGCGGTCTCCAGCCGAACCGATTCCGCCTCGATCTCCTCGCCGTTGACGACGAGTCGGGAGACGCCCGCGAACTTGGCGTCCTTCAGCCTGTTCTTGACTTCGAATTCGATTCCCTCGTCGGTATCCTTCAGGCTCCCGTAGGTGTAGAGCCGTTTCAGGATCTTATCCGGAATGTCGAGCGAGACGAACCCACCCGACCCGACGATATTGGCATAGATCCGCTTCAGAATCCCACTATCTGGGGTTGGAATAACCATCGCTGTGCAACATGCTCTCGATAGACCCTGAAAAAGATTGTGTGGAACCCCTATCATTACCCTAGCGGAATCGATATCCGTAGGCGTGACACACGTCTTAAGAAGCCATGTTGAGCCGGTTTTGATGGCTTATTTATAAACGAATCAGCGGTCGAGGAACTCCCGCATCGCCTCGCGCTGGGAGTCGGTGCCGAACAGTTCGCCCCAGAGGCGGCGCTGGTAGCCCCGTTCGGCGTCCGGTTCGCGCCACGCGTACTCGAAGGCTTCCTTGGCGGCCCGCATGGCGAAGGCGGGTTTGGCTGCGATGTCCTCAGCGAGGTCCTCCGCGTACGTGGCGACGTTGTCGTGGGCGATGACGTCGCCCACGAGGCCGAGTTCGTAGGCGTCCTGTGCGTCGATGCGTTCGGCGAAGAAGACCAGCCGCCGGGCCGTCTCGTCGTCGACCAGTCGAACCAGTTTCCGGACGCCGCCCCAGACGGGCACGACAGCGAGGTCAAGTTCGGTGTGACCGAGGACGGCCCGTTCGCTGGCGACCCGAATGTCGCAGTTCAGGGCGAACTCCCAGCCGCCGCCGAGACAGTAGCCGTTGATGGCGGCGATGGTCGGCACCGGAAACCGGGCGATACGGCGGGTGACACGCTGGGCGGACTCCATGTAGGCGTCGGCCTCGGCGACCGTCGCGTCGACGAGTTCGCGGACGTCCGCGCCGACCGAGAAGGCCTCCTCGCCGGCACCCGTGAGGACCAGTGCGTCGATGTCGGCGCCCCGGGCGTCCGCGAGGGCGCCTTCCAGCGCCTCCAGCGTCGCCGAATCCAGGGCGTTGTACCGCTCCGGGCGGTCGATGGTCAGCGTCCCTACGCCGCCCTCCGTATCGAGCCGGACCGTGGTCATGCGTCGGCCAACGACGGCAGAGACCATAAGGCCACGTGTGGTCGCTCCGTGAGCCGCCTCCTTTTTGTACCCGACACCGCGTAGTCGACCCCAATGACGCTCTCGGAGGAGGCCGAATCCCGGCTGGCGGACCTCGTTGCCCTGCAACCGACGAAGAACAGCGAGCTACAGGACCGGTGGGGGATGGAAAGCGGCAGCGACGTCCACCAGTATCTGGAATCGGAGCTCAAGGAGTACTACTACCGCGACGAGGACAGCCTCATCCGCGCGACGCCGGAAGCCGCCGACCTCGTCGGCATGGACGTCGGCGAGGACATCGTACGAGTGCCCGAGCTACAGGCCAGAATTCTCGACGTCATCGCCGGCCCCGACGAGGAGCCCCAAAGCGTCGTTGCCGTCCTCCATTCCCTCCGTGAGGCGGGGCTGGACCCCGACACCGATTCCGTCCGCTCGGGCCTTCGGAGCCTCGAAGACAAGGGCGTCGTCGAGGTCATCACCAAGACCGTCCCAACGTTCCGACTGGCCCTCGACCGCGACGATCTACAGGTCGAGATGCTGGACGACCCCGTCGAGGCCTGATTCGGACGCGTTTCTCAGGCGACCCCGACGACTCGCCGTCGTATATCAACGGCTGGGTCGTATGCGTTCGGCCGGCACATGGGCCGGACAGTTAAGCCCGAGGGATGTATATAAGGGTACAATGACTGACCACTATCAGGTGACGGTCGTCGGCGGGGGCCCCGCCGGACTGACGACAGCGCTGTACACCACGCGACTCGGCCACGACACGGCAGTTATCAACCGCGGCGGGGGCCGGGCGGCGATGATGCTGGATACGCACAACGTCATCGGCGTCACCGAGGACGTCTCCGGAAACGAGTTCCTCGCGACGGCGACCGAGCAGATTCAGGCGTACGGCGCCGACTACTACCAGGACTTCGTCTCCGATATCGAGGAGACCGACGAGGGCTACCACATCACCGCCGGCAACGTCGAAGTGACGACCGACCACGTCGTGTTGGCGACCGGCTTCTCCGACGAGCGGCCCGATCCCCCGCTTCCCCGCACCGGGAAGGGCCTCCACTACTGTCTACACTGTGACGCCTACATGTTCGTCGACGAGCCGGTCTACGTGATGGGCACCGGCGATTCGGCGGCCTACGTCGCCATGATCATGCTCAACTTCACGCCCGAAGTCGACATCCTCACCCGCGGCGACGATCCCGAGTGGTCCGACGAGACCGATACGATGGTCGAGAACCACCCCATCGACGTCATCCACGAGGAGATTACGGGCATGAAAAAGCGCGACGACGGCTGGCTCGAAGCCTTCGAGTTCGAGGACGGCACCCGCCGGGAGTACCGCGGCGGCTTCCCGATGTACGGCTCGAACTACAACACCGACCTCGCGGAATCCCTCGGCGTCGAACTGAACGACGACGGCAGCATCGCCGTCGACGACCACGGCCGCACCAACGTCGACGGCATCTACGCCGTCGGCGACGTCACCCCCGGGCACAACCAGATTCCCGTCGCCATGGGCGAAGGCGCCCACTGTGGTATCGGCAACCACTACGACCTCCGGGCCTTCCCCCGCTCGGTGGAGGAAATCGAGGAGCAGGGCCCCGTCACGAAAGACGACATTCCCGCCATGTCCGAGGGACTCCGCACCCGGGCCGTCGAACACGAGGGCCACCCCGGTGATGGGCAGGCCGCGACGGCACAGACTGACGACGACTAGAACACCCACTTTTTGCACGGGCGGGCCGTCGGCTCGCAACCCAGGCAAAAACATGGGGAGGATATGCGCGCTGCGTGGCGGCGAAGCCGCCACGTCCATGCGGTTGCGGGCTTCGCCCGCAACCCGCTCGTTCCTGTCGCGCTCTCCCGACGGTCGAGCGCGGTAGTCACTCGTCGGATACTCGACAAAAGCGCACGTTTTCCACGCTGGAACCGACTAAGGATTCGTATCCTTCCGCATTGTTCCTGACACAATATTATGAAACGTGTCCAATGTACCGCGTGTATAGTGAATATTAAGGTTGCTGACCACGTGGGGTAGGTATGGAGACACGCAAGGTACAGCGGCTAGGGCCGTCGACGCTGGCGATGACCCTGCCCGCCGAGTGGGCAAGCAAGCAGGACGTCGAGAAAGGGGACGAGGTTTCGCTGCGGATGGGGTCGAAGGGCACGCTGACGGTCATGCCCGAGTCCGTCCAACAGGAGGAAAGCGAGGCCGTCATCCACGCGCAGAACCTCGACGCCGACGCCGTCGAACGCGCCATCATCGCCCAGTACGTCCTCGGCCGCCGTATCATCCACGTCGAGGTCGGCGAGGGCAACACCCTCGATTCCGCCCAGATCAACGCCGTCTACAACGCCGAAACCCAGCTGATGGGCCTCGGTGTCATCGAGGAGACGCCCGAACGCATCGCCATCCGCTGTTCGGTCGACCCCGAGGACTTCACCCTCGACAACCTGCTGGAACGGCTGGAATCGACCGGCTCGACCATGCGAAACGAGGCCATCAAGGCGCTGGCCCACGGCAACCCCGACCTCGCACAGCGCGCCCTCAACCGGGAGCGACAGGCGAACAAGATCTTCGTCCTCCTGCTTCGCCTCATCTTCACCGCCTACCAGAACCCGAATCTCGCACGCGCGGTCGGCCTCGATTCCGGGTTCCCGCTCATCGGCTACCGTTCTATCGCCAAGAACCTCGAACTCACCGCCGACAACGCCGAGGACATCGCCGAAATCGTCCTCGAAACCGAGGGCCACGCCCTCGACGTCGACCAGGCGACGATGCGCCGAATCCGCGAGTTCACCGACCAGGTCAACGAGATCACCGAACTCGGCGTCGCCGCCGCCGTCGAGCGCGACTACGACAAAGCCATCGAGACCCGCGAGAAGTTCGCCGAGATCGGCGACCGGGAGGCCGAAATCCTCAACGACCTCGACGAGATGCCCAACGAGGACCTCCTCCGCGTCCGCGAGGTGCTGGTCAGC
>NZ_JAZKTR010000089.1:0-10480 GCF_036625485.1 Natronomonas sp.
CCGATCTCCGGGTTATGAGCCCGGCGGAATCTCCTGGCTATCCCATCCCGCTACATCCTCGTAATCCGGTCCGCCCATTAAGGGTTGTGATTGACGTGCCGTCTGTGGAATCCTACCGTGACTGGTGGACCCGCCACGTGAGCAGGCTTTCGGCGACGTAGTTGACCGCGACGGCACAGCCGATAGCGATGGGGAGCGTGATGAGCGGCCAGAGGTCCGTGCCCGCGACGACCACCGTCACGCCGATTCGGGTGAGGACGTAGACGACGACGAACTGGATGAGCAGGCCGGCCGACCGGACGACGTTTGATTTGACGAGACGCCGGGCCTTCGGGACCGCCCCGGTCGCGCCGTGGTCGGCGAACGTCCAGCGGTCGTTGATCAGAAACATGAGGACGATGGCGATCTCAGCGCCGATGAGTTTCGCCCATTCGGCCGGCAGTATCGCCCCCAGCGTGAGCAACGAGCTCACCGAGAGGTCGACGGCGGCACCGATGGCGCCGACGCCGAGAAACTGGCCCATTCGAGCGGGCGCAAGGAGGGCGTCCCGGAGGTCGATGAGCAGGTCGAGCGGGCCCCGTTTCATTCTCGGTCGATTAACGCGAGTTCGTCGCCTCGCGCGAGGGCGTCGTGTAGTCGACTGTCCTGCAGACGTTTGGCGCGATTCCGAGCGACGAACAGGGCCTTCGCCATCGAGAGGCTGGTGCGAACTGGCGAGACCGTCGACCCGGGTTTGTCCTCCCAGTCGATTGGGACCTCCACGATATCGAGGTCCAGCGCCGCCGCCATCGCGAGGAGTTCGATGTCCCACGCGAAGCCGGGGTGGTAGATGTGGACCCGAACCCGGTCCCACGCCTCGGCCGTCAGGGCCTTCGCGCCGCACTGGTAGTCGTGGAGTTCCGCTTCCAGCAGACGCCGAGCGAGCCACGCGAACCCGTCGCCGAGGAGGCGCCGGGCGAGCGTCTGGTGGCCGACGACGTGCGAGTCCGGATGCCGGCGGGACCCGGCAGCCACGTCAGCCCCGTCGAGGGCGTCGACGATTCGACCGAGTTCGGATGCCGGCGTACTGCCGTCGGCATCGGCGAAGGCCAGCCGGTCGGTATCGAGGGCTTCGAATCCCGCGGTGATCGCGGCGCCCTTCCCGCGCCGATACGGGACGGCGTTGACCACGACGCCCGGCAGCGATAGCGAGGTAATCGCCTCCAGCGTTTCGGGGTCGGGGGCGTCGAACTCGACGCGAACGGTCTCGGGAGCCAGCTCTTCGACGATTTCTCGGAGGTACGCCTCCAGTCGGGCGGCGTCGGGTCGGAACGCGGGGACGACGACCCCGAGGTGACTCATGTCCGTTCCTGACATCCGGGCGAGCAAAAACCGTTCGAATCATACGGGCCGTTGTAGTCTTTTACCGGTCATCGCCGACCCCTACTGGCGATGACCGGTGTATCGTTACAACGGTCCGCATCCGAGGTATCAATTCACAAGAAGTATAGGGGATGGATGCCGCCGTATTTGTGATGGAATACGGCCTCGTCGTGCTCTGGCTGGCGATGTACCTCATCGTGGGGTTGGCGACGCTCCCACTCGCAGCGGCCCTGTTCCCACGATTCCACGACGCTGGCGCCGCCTTCGCCATCCCTGTCGGACTCGGAACGATCGGCATCGTTGGCTATCTCGTCGGTCATCTCGCCTTCGGCTGGCCGGCGTTGCTGGCCGCTCTCGCTGTCCTGATTGCCGGGAGCGTGTTCGTCGGCGACAGCGAGGCCGTCGACGAGTACGCCTACGCCGAGGTGGCCGTCGTCTTCGCGGTCGCGTTCGGGTTCCTCGTCGCGATTCGCTCCGTAACGCCCGAGATAGCCCCGTTGCCGCTGGCTATCGGCGAGAAGTTCCTCGATTTCGGCCTGCTTCGGACGTCGCTTCGGGCCGAGGCGCTTCCCCCGGAGGACATGTGGTTCGCCGGCGAGAGCCTGCAGTATTACTACGGCGGGCAGATGCTCACGGCGCTGCTGACGATACTGACCGGGACCGCGCCCCGGTTCGCCTATAACCTCGCGTTGGCGGGGTTCTACGCCTCGCTCGTGACCGCCGCCTACGGGCTTGCCGGCGCAATCGCCGAAACCCACGACGCTCCCCGACGAATCGCGGCGGGTCTCGGTGCCTTCTTCGTCGGTATCGCGGGCAACCTCTATACGGCCGGACAGGTCCTCGCGTGGCTGGTTCCGGACGCGCTGGTGACGTCGGTGACCGGGTTCGAGCCGGGCGGGGACGCCCTCTCGTGGAACCCGACGGAGTTCTGGTATTTCGATACGAGCCGCGTCATCGAGGGGACGATAAACGAGTTCCCGCTTTTCGCGTGGCTCAACGGCGATCTCCACGCCCACATGCTGACCACGCCGTTTACGCTGCTTGTCGCCGCGCTCTGTTTCAGCTACTGGCAGACACCGGAGGAAGAACGGACCCGTCGCCGACTGTTACTCCTTTTGACCGCGCCCGTTGCGGGCTTTCTCGCCATCTCGAACACGTGGGACTTCCCGATAGCCGCAGGGGTCGTACTGCTCACCGTCGCCTTCACGCCGAGTGACCCGGCGACGCTGCTCCCCGAGACGCTGGCCGAACGTCTTCGGCCTCGTAACGGTCTCCTCGAAGAGATACGCCGCGATGGCCTCGCCCTCGCGGGCGCGCTCGTGGTGCTTCTCGTCGGTGGAATACTCGTGACGCCGTTCTGGCTCGGGACGGCGAGCACGCGAAGCCTCGGGCTCTTCCCACCCCGGAGCGATCTCGGACCACTACTCGTCGTCCACGGCGGCTTCCTGCTCGCGTTCGTCCCGTATCTCGCTGGTCGTGCCTACGGGACGACGTCGTTGCCACGCGAACGGATCGTTGGAATCGTAGCAGCCGGAGGCGTCCTGCTCCTTGCCGTCTGGCTCGGCGGGTTCGCAGTGGTTGCCCTTTTCGGCCCGCTGCTGGCTACGGCGTGGTTCCTGCTTCGTCGGCGTGCCGACGTGGGGTTCGAGACCGTCCTGATGCTCGCCGGCATCGGGCTGGTTCTCATCGTGGAGTTCGCTTACGTACTCGAACCACAGTATCAGGGCACGGAACTGGAGCGGATGAACACGGTCTTCAAGACCTACATGCAGGTGTGGGTCCTCTGGGCGCCGGCCGCGGGGGTCGCACTCGCGCGGCTGGTCGACCCAGCCAACGCCTTGCCGTCGGTGGATACGCCCGCGTGGCGGTCCGCGGGCGTGGCCGTCGCCTGTGTGGTGCTGTTGACGACCGGCCTGTATGCCGGCTTCGCGATCCCGACCCACCTCGAGAACGAACCGGCCGGTGCCGACGGGCCGACCCTCGACGGGACGGCCTACACCTACGAGCGGTATCCCGACGAGGCGGCCGCTATCGACTGGCTGGACGCCCGCGAGGGGCAGCCGACGATCGTCACCGCCGCGCCGGGCGGCTATCGATGGAACCCCGACGATGGACGGGGCGCGTCGGCGCCGGCGAGCCTCACCGGCGTGCCGACCGTCCTCGGGTGGTTCCACGAGGAGCAGTACCGCGGGGAGGAGCCATATCAGGAGCGTCTCTCCGACGTCGAGACGATCTACGAGGGGTCGACCGTGGAGCAGTCGTCGCTCTTCGACCGCTATGACGTGGAATACGTCTACGTCGGGCCGACCGAACGCGCACGATACGACCTCTCCATCGAGGACCACCCGGACCTGGAGGTCGCCTTCCAGCAGGGTGACGTCGTCATCTACGAGGTACGGGGCTGACAGGCGGCGTTCGTCCCGATACCCCGCTTGCCGCACGACCGCCTCGGCGGGCTATCGGCGATTGCTCAGAGCACACGACCACTGGCCGCGTTTCGATATATAAAACACAGGCTGGGTGAGAACGCGTTCGGAAGAAGGGGACCGACGGGTCGGAATCGGAAACCGCGCTTAAACGGAGAGTTCGCCCTTGGCCTTGACGACGTCGAGGGCGTCGGCGTCGATGGTTTCGACGTCGAGGTGCATCGGGACGTACTCCCGCTTTTCGAACGTCTCGCGTTCGTCCTCGGTACCGATAGTACACCACAGCTGGACGCGGTCGGGGCCGTGCCACTCGCCCTGCCGAGCGATGTTGAAGCAGATCTGTTCCTCGCCGTCGTAGTTGATGATGGCGTCCTTCCGGATGCCGGGGTCCCCGTGGATGATGAGGTGCTTCATGCGCGGGTGTTTGCAGGAATATGGGTTAAGCGCTTCGAAGGCCGCTATCGGGCGCCGACTTCGTTCCGGGAGGGATGAGTCGCGGTGGCTGACTCGACGACTGCGACGGAGGT
Organism: Natronomonas sp.; assembly: GCF_036625485.1. GTDB lineage: Archaea > Halobacteriota > Halobacteria > Halobacteriales > Haloarculaceae > Natronomonas. The sequence goes on from NZ_JAZKTR010000089.1 coordinate 4,316, forward strand.
GAAACCAAACCCGTTTTAACCTACGGTGCGTTAGCCGTCGATAACTATGGAAATGCCACGCCGGTTCAACACGTATTGCCCGCACTGCGATGCCCACCACCAGCACGAGGTCGAGAAGGTCCGTACGGGCCGTTCCTCGGGCACGAAGTGGGACGCTCGCCGAACCCGCCGCGGGAAGGCCGTCATCGGCAACGCCGGTCGCTTCTCCAAGGTGCCCGGTGGCGACAAGCCGACCAAGAAGACGGACCTGAAGTACCGCTGCAGCGACTGTGGCAAGGCTCACCTCCGCGAGGGATGGCGTGCTGGCCGACTCACCTTCCAGGAGTAAATATGGCAGGAAGCTTCTTCCGCGTCGAATGCGCGGACTGTGAGAACGAGCAGATCGTCTTCGGAAAAGCCGCCAACGTCGTCAACTGCGCGGTCTGCGGCTCGACGCTCGCGACCCCGTCGGGTGGCGACGCCGAGTTCCACGGCGAGGTCGTCGAGACCGTCGAAGCGCGATAAAACCGGACCGGCGGGCGGAACGGTGCTTTTATTCTTATAAGACGGGTAGCGGTGAGTATGAAATACAGCGGCTGGCCTTCCCCGGGCGAACTCGTCGTCGGACGCGTCGACGAGATAGAGGACTTCGGGGTCTTCGTCGACCTCGAAGAGTACGAGGACAAACGTGGGCTGGTCCACGTCAGCGAGGTGGCTTCCGGATGGATCAAAAACGTCCGGGACCACGTCAACGAAGACCAGATGGTCGTCTGCAAGGTCATCGAAGTCGACGAGGACGCCCAGCAGGTCGACCTCTCCATCAAGGACGTCAACGACCACCAGCGCTCCGAGAAAGTCCAAGAGTGGAAGAACGAGCAGAAGGCCGACAAGTGGATGGAGATCGCCTTCGGCGAGGACATCGACGACGACCGGTTCCGCAACGTCGCCAACGAGGTCATCGACCAGTACGGCTCCCTCTACAAGGGCTTCGAGGAAGCCGCCATCCACGGCGAGGAGGCGCTGGAATCGACCGACCTCGACGACGAGGACGTCGACGCCATCGTCGAGACGGCCCGCGAGAACGTCTCGGTCCCCTACGTCACGGTCACGGGCTACGTCGACCTCGAATCCGCCGGCCCCGACGGCGTCGAGGACGTCCGCGAGGCGCTCAAGGCCGCCGAGGGCAACGGCGAGGTCCCCGAGGAGGTCGAACTCGACGTCACCTACGTCGGTGCGCCCGAGTACCGCATCAAGGTGAAGGCGCCGAACTACAAGACCGCCGAAACCCAACTGGAAGAAAGCGCCGACCGCGCCCGCGAGGCCATCGAGGCCACCGGCGGCACCGCCGACTTCCACCGCGAACGCCGCACCGACGAAGAATAGCGACTCCCGATGGCCAAATCCGACATTCGCGTCTGCTCGGCGTGGGAATCTGCCCACGACCGGCCGGTCTACACCCTCGGTGAGGAATGCCCCGAGTGCGGTGCCGACGCCGAGAACACCGCGCCAGCGCCGTTCAATCCGGAGGACCCATACGGCGAGTATCGCCGGCGAGCGCGTCGCCGCGGCGAGTAGCACTTTTCGAAATATCGCCGTGTTCTTAAGCGGCCGGACCGCCAGTACAGGGCATGGACGAGTTCGACATCGAGACGATCGCGGACCCGGACCTCGACGATCCCGTCTTCGTCGAAGGGCTTCCCGGCGTCGGCCACGTGGGGAAACTCGCCGCCGAACACCTGCTGGAGGAGTTCGACGGCGAACTGGTGCGTCGCGTCTACTCGGAGCACTTCCCGCCGCAGGTGACCGTCGACGAGGGTCGCACACAGTTGGCTTCCGCGGAGGTCTACGCCCTGCAGGAACCCGAACTGGACCTGCTCCTGTTGACAGGAGACCATCAGGCGGGCGACGGCCCGAGCCACTACCGACTGACGGAGGGCTTCTTGAACGTCGCCGGGGCCTTCGATGTCGACCGCATCTTCGCGCTCGGCGGCGTCCCGACCGGCGAGTTGGTCGACGAACCGGACGTCATCGGCGCGGCGACGACCGACGAATTCATCGAGGACCTCGAAGCCGTCGGCGTTGAGTTCCGCGATGACGAACCCGCCGGTGGCATCGTCGGCATCTCCGGGCTCCTGCTCGGCCTCGGCGAGCGCCGTGGCTTCGAGGCGTCCTGCCTGATGGGTGAGACGAGCGGCTACCTCGTCGACCCCAAGAGTGCCCGCGCGGTGCTGGAAGTGCTGCAGGAGGCGGTCGGCTTCGACATCGGCTACGACTCGCTGGAAGAACGCGCCGAGGAGATGGAAGAGGTCGTCAAGCGCATCCGGCAGATGGAACAGCAGGGGTCGGCCGCACCGAGCGAGGAAGACCTCCGCTACATCGGCTGATGTCGCATCGATAAACGTCTTAAGGAGTTCTTCCCTAGAAAGCCTGTGCCCGTCGACGCGCTGCTAACGCTTCCACGATGGCTGTACCTCGGGGTGTTGCTCGGTGCCCTCCTGAGCGCCGGCGTCGCCGCGACCTTCGTCGTCGCCGCGCGACTGTTCCCCGACGGGTCCCCAGCCGCCAGTTCCGACGGTGGCTTCACGACGGAGACCCGCCGCCGCGTGGAGATCCGCCGGTATCTCGACGCCATCGGTGAGGGGTTCACCGAGGACGCCGTCGTCCACGGCGAATCCGTCGACTTTTACCTTCCACACCGGGGCGTGGCCGTCACCTTCGACGCCCGCACCTTCTACGCGCTCGAACCCACGGCCACCTACGCCGTACTGGTTGAACACGAACTGCCCGGCATCGCACTCGGCACGCGCCTGCCCTTCGAGACGCCCGAGGTTTCCTTCGGCGAGGACCGCAACGAGAGAGTCGCGAACGGCGACCGACTCGCCGAGCGTGAACGCGCCGCCTACGCCGTCCTCGGTCTGCCTGCGGGCGCCGACCGGGATGCCGTCCAGCGGGCCTACCGCGAACGCATCAAGGAGGTCCACCCCGACCACGGCGGCGACAAAGCCGAGTTCGAACGCGTCCGCGACGCCTACGATACCGCGAAACAACACGCCTCATGACACGAACCCCCATCACCGACGACGTAATCGAACAGCTCTCGGAGGTCCTCGCCGCCGACCTCCTCGACGACGAACACAACTGGATGGGCGCGAGTTTCGCCGCACAGGACCTCGGCCACGATGAACTCGCGGAGTTCATCTACGAGGCCGACGCCGCGACCTACTACGAGGCCCTTCAGCGGGCGAAGGACCGCGAAGAATAGCGAACCGCACGCTTCTCGCGGCATCTTTGATAGAGCAACACGGCCGAGCGACAGGTGCAAAAAGGCTCAGATATCGTCGACTTCGTAGGCGAGGCCGGCATCGCGGAGGGCGTCGGTGACGCGGCCGGCGAGGTCCGTCGTCGCGACGACGACCACGTCGAGGCCGCGCCCCGCGGCGTCCGCAGCCACCTCGCCGGCGGCGAAGGTCACGTCGGGTTCGGCGTCGGATTTCCGGAGGGCGGCGACTGCTTCGACGCCCGCGGCGGCGACGACGTCGGCCGCGGCGGCGGCCTCGGCGAGTGCCGCCGACCCTTCGGGGTAGCCCGACCTGACGGGCGAGACCTGAAACACCGTCACGTCCCCGGGTTCGAGGTCGATGATGCCGGCGAAACCGGTGACGCCGACGACATCGCCCGCCTCGGCGTCGGTGGTCGCCACGCCCGTCGCCGGGCCTTCGTCGCCGGATTCGGCGTGCAGGAGGCCGTCCTCGATGAACAGCGACACCGTCTCGCCCGATTCGATGTCGTCGGTCGCGAAGGCGGCGTCCTCCTGCATGCTCCCGAGGACGTCCTCGGTAACGTGGTCGGAGAACCGCTTGACGTCGGAGGCCTGCTGGAAGAGCCAGTCGACGCCCTGCTTGGTGACGCGATACCGCGACCGGGCCTCCTTCTCGACGAGGCCTTCGTCGACGAGTTCGCGGATGTACTCCGAGACCGCCTGGCTCGTCACCCCGACGGCGTCGGCGATCTCCCCCTGATTGACCGCCGGCTGCCGGTCCGCGATTTCGACGAGAACGCGGAACTTCGTCGCGGCCCGCTTGTTGTCGAGCACCTCGACCATACCGACCACTCGTATCGATTATTTATAAACCCCGGCGACTCCGGCCGTCTGCAGGGTACCGGTTGTCGGACTGCCCGGCCTCTCGGACGACGTCCCCGACAGGGATTTGCCGCCCACCAACCAACGGTGAATATGGCCTTCGAGCCGCGTGACCGGGCTGTCTACCTGCCTGCGGCGGACGCGCTCGTCGTTGCAGACCTCCACATCGGCCGGGACGCGGCCTCGAACGTTCACGCGCGACTCGGCGAACACGGCGATCTCACCGAGCGCTTCGACGCGTTACTCGCCCACTACGAACCCGCCGAGGCCGTCGTCGCCGGCGACCTGCTGCATTCCTTCGACTCGCTACCGACCGGCACCGCCGAAACCGTCCACGAACTCCGCGAGATCGCCGCCGACGCCGACTGCCGGCTCGTCGTCACGCCCGGCAACCACGATTCGATGCTCGACGAGCTGTGGGACGGCCCGACCGCCGGCGAATATCGCCTTCCCGAAACGGATATCGTCGTCACGCACGGCCACGAGGCGCCCGACACGGAGGCGGACCTCTACGTCGTCGGCCACGACCACCCGACCATCGACATCGAGGGCCAGCGGCATCCCTGCTATCTGCACGCGTCGGACCACTACGACGGCGCCGACGTGCTGATGCTGCCCCCGTTCAGCCGCGTGCCCGCCGGCGCGCTTATAAATACCATGTCCGCTGGCGACTTCCAGTCGCCCCTTATCAAGCGCACGAACGTGTTCCGTCCCATCGTCCGCGACGAGGACGCCGACCGGACACACGAGTTCCCGCCGCTCGGTGAGTTCCGGCGAATGTTGTAATCGAGCCCCTGACCGGCGCCAAATCGGTCGGTAACGGTACAAATAAGGGACAGCGAGCGAACACCAGCGTATGAGCATCTCCGACATCAAGGAACGACACGACCATCCCTCGTGGTTCACCGCCGCGGGGACCGCCGCCGCCTACACCCTCATCCTCGTCGTGATGACGATTCTGCTGTTCGGCCTGCCGCTTGCGGTTTTCTCCCTCCTATAAATCCACGTTTACACCGAACTTTTAGCACGGCGAGCCGTGGGCTCGCCGGCAAAAACTTCGATGAAAAATAGCTTCTCGCTCCTGTCGCGCGCCTTCGGTGCGCGGTAGTCGTTCGTCGCTACGGCGCTTCACTTCGTTCGGCGCCGCGAACCGCCTCGGGAGCCTTCTTTGAAGGCCCCGCTCGGCGGATGCAAGAGTGTAGTTGTTTCAGCAAGTCGAAGTAGAGTCCTCTCTTAGCCGAATGAATCAATATATAAGGTTAGCATCCGCGAGGGCGGGTTCGAAGAACCCGCCTGAAGCGGTTCACCGCGCCGAGCGTCAGCGAGGCGCGGGACCAAGGGCCGACTGTAAGGAGGCCCGCCGTGTCTTTTTCATGAACGTTTTTGCCGGGTCGGCTTCGCCGACCCGTGCAAAAAGTTTCAGGCGAAGGTCTTGGAGACGTCGTCGGTCTCTTCTTCGGTCTGCTTGATCTTCTCCCACGCGTTCTCGAAGTCCTCCATCCGGACATCGGTGCGGTCGTCGCGGATGGCGTACATGCCGGCTTCGGTACAGACGGCCTTCACGTCGGCACCGGAGGCGTCGTCGGCCATCTCGGCGAGTTCGCCGAAGTCGACGGTGTCGGCGACGTTCATGTCGCGGGTGTGGATCTGGAAGATCATCTCGCGGCCCTCGTGGTCCGGCTTGGGCACCTCGATGAGGCGGTCGAAGCGGCCGGGCCGGAGGATGGCGCGGTCGAGCATGTCGAAGCGGTTGGTGGCGGCGATGATGCGGATCTCGCCGCGGTCCTCGAAGCCGTCCATCTCCGAGAGCAGTTGCATCATCGTCCGCTGGACCTCGGCGTCGCCGGAGGTCTTGGAGTCGGTCCGCTTGGCAGCGATGGCGTCGATCTCGTCGATGAAGACGACGGCGGGTTCCTGCTGGCGCGCGAGTTCGAAGAGGTCGCGAACGAGTTTCGCGCCCTCCCCGATGAACTTGTGGACCAGTTCGGAGCCGGCCATCTTGATGAAGGTGGCGTCGGTCTGGTTGGCGACGGCCTTCGCGAGCA
>NZ_JAZKTR010000090.1:0-10356 GCF_036625485.1 Natronomonas sp.
ACCGCTGTGAGGAGCAGATGTGCCAGCAGGGGACCTACCGGCACCAGATCATGCCCTACCCCGACCGCTGGGACTGGGGCGGGGGCGGCATCCTCAACGAGTGGGCCTACGCTCGGACCGCCGAGTCGCTCGTCGACATCGAGGTGCCCGACTACGCGCAGGTCGTCCGGACGATGGCCGCCGAGTTGAGCCGCATCCTCTCACACTTCCTCGCCATCGGTACCTACGCACTCGACATCGTCGGGGAGTTCACCGCCGCCTTCCAGTACGCCATCCGAGATCGTGAACTCGCCCAGGACCTCCTCGAAGACCTCACCGGCCAGCGACTGATGTTCAACTACTTCCGACTCGGCGGCGTCGCGTGGGACCTTCCGACCCCTCGCGAGGAGTTCTTCGAGAAGGTCCGCGAGTTCGTCGACGGCCTCCCCGAGAAGCTCACCGAGTATCGGAACCTCCTGACCAGCAACGAGCTCTTCCAGGTCCGAACGGTGGGCGTCGGCGAGTTGCCGCCCGAGCGTGCAAAGGCCTACGGCTGTACCGGCCCCGTCGCCCGTGGGTCCGGCGTCGACTACGACCTTCGGAGAGACGACCCCTACGGCTACTACGAGGAACTGGACTGGGACATCGTGACCGACGACGGCTGCGATAACTTCGCCCGCGTGGCGGTTCGCCTCGGCGAAATCGCCGAATCCGCGAAAATCGTCGACCAGTGTATCGACCTGCTGGAATCGTGGCCCGAGGACGACCGGACGGTTCAGGCCAACGTCCCGCGGACGCTCAAGCCCGACCCCGACACCGAGATCTATCGCGCCGTCGAGGCGGCGAAAGGTGAACTCGGTATCTACATCCGCGCCGACGGCACCGAAAAGCCCGCCCGCTTCAAGATCCGTGGGCCCTCCTTTTCGAACCTGCAGGCGCTCCCGGCGATGGCCGAAGGCGAATACGTCCCGGACCTCATCGCCACTATCGGTAGTCTGGATACGATCATGGGAGAGGTCGACAGGTAGAAACGAACGGCGAAAGCGGCGTCAGTCGAGACGCTCGGCGGCGCCCTTGTCGACCAAGACGTCGGCGTTGGGCTCCGGCAGCGTGACGACGTCTTCGGAGCCGAGGTCGTAATCCCGGTTGTCGGCGCCGACGACTTCGCCGACGTCGTCGGTGATACGGACCGTCGTTCGGGGAAGGCCCGGGATGTCACGGCTCTCCTCGGACGACTCGTCGGTCGTCGACGAATCTGACGTCGTCCGCTCGTCGGCGGCGGGCGTCGCCTCGGTGGTGGCCCCAGGTGGCGCCTCATCGGGTTGGACCGCTGTGCGTGAAGCCGCGTCCTGGTCCGGATCGGGCGCGGGCGGTTCTTCGGGCGGCACCGAGTCGGGAGTCGCGTCGGTCGCTGTCAGTGCGTCGGCATCCGGGTCAGGGGTGCCGTCGGCAGTCGTCTCGCTCTGTTCGGGGCCTCCGTCCGCCTCCGAGGCCGCAGGAGAGGCCCCCGTCGGGTCAGCGGGTTCTTCGGGGCCGCTCCCCATCAGGTCCGCCGCGCTGACGCCCTCGGTATCGGGCGTCGCGTCGGCGCCGGTGTCAATCTCCGGTGACCGCTCTGTTTCGGGAGCAGGTGACGTATCGGTAGGTACGTCGGCGCCAGCGGTCTCCGTCTCCGTCTCGCTCGCATCGACCGAGCAAGACACGGACGGCGCGTCGCCGTCGAGTACCGACAGGACGTTATCCCGGTTGTTCTCGATTCGGACCACGAGGTCGTCGAAAAGCGATGCCTCCTCGTCGGTGAGGCCGTCGGTGTCGACGGGCATCCCTGCCGCGGCGATGGAAGCCTTCTTGACGACCTTGCCGACGCGGCGTTCGTATATCGCCTCGACGGTCTGTTCGGCCGTCTCGATGTCGTTGGTCAACTGTCGCACTTCGGGCGAGGAGAAGGGGTCGTCGGCGCCGTCGACCACTCGGGCGCGCTCCTGGGTCAACTCCTGGATGAACTCGCCGACCTCCCGGTAGAACGACGAACGCAGGTGCTGGAGGTCACTAGATTGACGCTCTCGGGCCTGCACGGATTGTAGTTCGTCGAGATTCATTCTCCTGCCTTGGTTGCGTGGCCGCGAGCCATCGCGAACACGCCGACGTACTCTGGGACGGATGCAACTCCCTCCGTGAGCCTAAAGCTTTCCCCCTGCAGTTCGACGGTTACGTCCTCGCGGACGTAGACGGTTATCTCCTCGCCGACGAACGTCTCGGGGACGGCGTCCACGAGCGGGTCGAATTCCTCGACGGCGGCGCGGTCGATGTGCGTGACCTTGAGCCCACTTCCACCGTGGAGGCTGCCCGGCAGCCGAATGAGGCGGTTGATGTCCGTCGTGACCGGTTCGTCGATGGGTGCGGCGCCATCTTCCAGCACCGACTGGAAGAGGTGCTTGGCGATGCTGTGAACCGCCGGATGAACGTCGACGTTGCCGCGTTCGATCTCCTCACGGTTGTTCTGGGCGGCGTTGAGCGCGGCTTTCGCCTTCCCCTCGCCGATGCCCTCGAAGCCCTGCAATCGCTCCAGGGCATCGGCTTCGCCCATCGCGAGTAGCTCGTCGACGAACTCGTTCAATCGCTCGCTGGTGCGGCCCGCCCAGCCGCCGTCCGGCAGCGAGCGCTTTTGAGCCGGTGACTTTCGGCCGGCACTCCCGGCGACGGCTTCCGTCGAAACGATATCCTCGAATTCGACGTCCTCTCCGAGGACGTAATCCACGATCTCCCGGCGAGCCGCCCGGCTCAACTCCAAGACGCCGGGGTCCCGTACGTGGACGTGGTAACCACGGCCACCGGAGAAGACGACGGTCATGTCGTCGAAGGCGAAGTCGTTTTCCAGCAGGTCCAGCAGTCGGAGGAGCGCGTCCTTGCAGACCGAGAGCATCTCGGCGTAGCTGTCTGCCTCGGGGTCGACGCCGGGCAGGTGGTCGGCGTCGAGGTCGAACACGAGGTCCGACCCGCGCCAGCCTTTCTGTCCCATGCTCGACGCACCGGGATCGTCGTACCGGCCCGCCGAGAAGTAGACGTGACGCGGGCGCTCGCCCGCGAGGAAGTCCTCCAGGTCGCCCCCACCCACGAGGTCGAGATGTGAGTGGTGGCGGACCATCGTCGTCCCGCCGTCGCTCCACGTAATGTAGCCCCACTCGCGCTCGTTGGCGGCAGGCGGCGTCGGGACCGCTACCCGGCGGTAGTGGTCGCCGAACCGGCCCTTCAGATAATCGCGGGTGCGGCCGTCCATAGCCCGCTTTCGACACTCGGGTGAAAAAGCGTTACCCTACGTGGATAGCAAGTGATTTCACCACGCGGATGCGTCCCGAATCAGCCATGAACTGACGGGCGGCTACCGGTTCCCGGAAGACCGCGAACGTGATCGTCTCGCGGGTGTCGCTTATCGCCCTCAAGCCCGTATAGCAGGTAATGGACGACAGTGCAGGGACAGATCGGGCGTCTGTGGCCGTGAAGGGTGAACGGACTCGACACGACGACGTCGATACTGCCGCTGACGTCGATGGTCGAAACATCGAGCAATCGCCAGCCCTCACCGTCGATGGTCTCTCGAAGCGCTTCGGGAGCGGCGAGGATGCCGTTCTCGCAGTCGACGACGTGAGTTTCACCGTCGAACGTGGTTCGGTCGTCGGTCTCCTCGGTCCGAACGGGGCGGGAAAGACGACGCTTATCAAGAGTATCCTTGGCATCGTCGTTCCGGATTCGGGGTCGGTGGAGATATTCGGCACTGCGGTCGGGAATGGTCGGCGCGCCGTGTATGCCGACGTCGACGCCATGCTCGAGGGGGCACGAAACGACTACTGGCGGCTCACTGTTCGTGAAAACCTCCGCTACTTCGCGACCATAAGCGGAGTCGACCCCGACTCGGTAGCGGCGCGACACGACCGGCTGTTGGACCGACTCGGATTGGCCGACAAGGCCGATACACCGGTTCGGGACCTTTCCCGAGGGATGAAACAGAAGGTATCGCTGGCGAGCGTGCTGGCCGGCGGTGCCGAACTCGTCTTCCTGGACGAACCGACGCTGGGGCTCGACATCGAAAGCTCACGCACGCTCCGAGGGGAGCTCCGACGACTCGCCGGTGAGGAGGGATTGACGATCGTCGTCAGCAGCCACGACATGAGCGTCATCGAGGACGTCTGTGACCGGGTCATCATCATGTCCGACGGACGGGTGGTCTCCGACGACACGGTCGACGCACTACTCGAGCGGGCCGACCGTGACATCGTCCGGATTACGAGTCAGGACATCGACGACGAGGTCCTCGGATCGCTTCGGGACCGGTTCGACGTCCTCGGTGTCACGCGGGATGACGAAAGGGTCCAGATCGAACTCGCGGCGGTCGGCGACGAACTGTACGACCTGATGAGCCATCTTCGCGCCGCCGGTGTCTCCCTCGAACACGTCCGGACGGTCAAACCCGACCTCGAAGACGTGTTCGTGGATTTGACCGGCGATACAGGCGGCCTGAGCAGATCAGGCGAGGACCGTAGGTGGTCGTCGTGACAACCAGCGACGACCCGCGTCCGGCGACGTACTACCATCTGGCACGGGCAGTGTTGTACCGCGAGTACCTGATCTTCGTCCGGTACCCGGCCAACGCGATCGGTGGCATCGTCATCGCGCTGTTCTTCTTCGGCGTGTTGTTCTACGGGGGCCGAATGGTTGCCGGACAAGCACTCACCGACTCCATCGAGGGTATCGTCGTTGGCTACTTCCTGTGGACGTTGTCGGTCGGCGCCTACTCGTCGGTATCGAACGACATCGCCAGTGAGGTCCAGTGGGGAACGCTCGAGCGCCACATCACGACACCGTTCGGATTCGCGCCCGTCGCGCTGCTGAAAGGCGTCGCGAAGGTCGTCCGGACGTTCCTCACCTCGTCGGTGGTCCTCGTGATCATGCTGCTGCTGACTGGAACGAGCCTCCAACTCGACCCGATTACGGTCGTCACCGTCGCTGGACTGGCTATCACCTCGGTGCTCGGGCTTGGCTTTGCTGCCGGGGGTATCACCGTCCTCTACAAGCGAATCGGGAACTGGCTCAACCTGCTGCAGTTCGGATTCATCGTCCTGATATCCGCGCCGGTGCTGGATGCCCCGTGGAGTCGGTTCCTCCCGCTGGCCCACGGGAGCGCGATGCTTCAGCGAGCGATGGTCGACGGCGTACGACTCTGGGAGTTCGGAGTGGGCGACCTCGGATTGCTCGTCGCGGTTGCCGTCGGCTACCTCCTCGGTGGCTACGTCGTGTTCCACTATGCGACACGTCGCGCTCGGCGACTCGGCGTGCTCGGAGACTACTGATACCGCCTCTTCAGCCCCACCACCCGCTCTTGTATACTACTTGCCGGGCATGAACTTCGAGAGCTTCTCGGCGAGGCCGCCGTCGCCGAGTCGAAGGTAGTAGGCGTCGCCGTTGTCCTCGTAGTAGTTGTCGATTCGGCGCTGGATCTCGAAGCCGAGGTGTTCGTAGAACGCGAGCGCGCCCTCGTTGGTCGCCCGCGCGTGGCAGGTGACCGAACTGTGGTCGTCGGCGACGGCGGCGACGAGACGCCGGCCGAAGCCCTCGCCGCGGTAGTCGGGGTCGACGGCTAAAAAGAGGATGTAGCCGTCCCGCCGGGTCGCGGCGAAGCCGACCAACTGCTCGCCATCGTACTGGGGTTCGACGAGGGCGTACACGCGGGAACGGCGGTAGGCGTCCGTGAAAAACCCGTGGCGTTGCTTGAGGACGCCCTCCTTGCGACGGATTCGCTCCTTGAGTTCCCACGCGTCGTCTACGAGAGCGTCGTCCCCCGTCCCGATGACGCGTGTATCGACGGTGACACTCACTGTCACGAGATTGGAATCGGGCGAATATAACTCCACCGCCCGAAGCCCACAAGGCTTTCAATTACGGGATGATTTCGTTTTCCCATGCCGTCCGCGCCAGCCGATATCGAGGCCGCTGAGGCGGTCATGGCGGACCGCCCCGACCCGAAGGACGCCCTCATGCGGTCCTTCATCAAGGGATTGGCTATCGTCCTGCCGCTCGTCATCACCCTCCTCGTTATCTCCTTCGCCTTGGGCTTTATCGCCGACGCGCTCAGCCCGCTTGTCGGCGTCCTCCAGCAGACCTCGATGTTCAGCGCCAACAGCGATTCGGCCATCCTGATATTGACGCTCGTCGTGTTCGTCGTTCTCGTCCTCGCTATGGGCGCCATCGCCGAGTACGGCTCCGGCAGCGGCCGCATGAGCTCGCAGTTCGACGCGTTCATGGGGTCGATCCCCGGCATCGGCTCCGTCTACACCAGTTTCAACGAGATGAGCGAACTCCTCTTGGATTCGGACACCGATAGCTTCCAGGACGTCAAACTGGTCGAATACCCCGGCAAGGACTCCTACGTCGTCGCGTTCAAAACCGCCGAAACGCCCGACGTCGTCGCCGAAGACACCGGCAACGACGACATGATCACGCTGTTCATGCCGATGGCCCCCAACCCCGTCATGGGCGGGTTCGTCATCCACGTCTCCACGGAGCGTGTCGTCGACGTCGACCTCACGGTCGAACAGGGCATCCGGTCTATCGTCACGAGCGGTGTCGCCTTCGGTGAAGACGACGACGAACTGGCCGCCCTCGACAAGGAGCAACTCCGCCAGCTCAGTAACGTCAGTACCATCGACGACATCAAAGGGACAGACATCGACGGTGACGCGGACGACTCCGGTGAAGATTCATCCACACCGAGTACTGAATCCGGACGGACCGATTCCCAGCACGACGAACCACGATGACGTTCACACTCAAAGAACACACCGCCGACATCGCCGTCGAAGCAACCGGTGACTCCCTCGATGCGGTGTTCGCCGACGTGGCCGCGGGGCTGACCGCCGCCCATTGTGAGTCGGTCCCCGACCCCGAAACCGTCGACGCCGAGCGGTTCCCCATCGGCCTGCAGGCCGAGTCCAAGGAAGCACTCCTCTTCGATTATCTGGACGAACTCATCTACGAGCGTGACGTTCGCAACGTCCTGCCAGCCCATCACGAAGCGACGGTCAACTGGAACGGTACGTGGGCCCTCGAAGCCTACGCCTACGGTATCCCGCTGGATGCCGTGTCTGCCCGCGAGATCAAGGCTGTCACCTACTCCGAGATGGAACTCGAAGAAACGTCGGAGGGCTGGCGGGCTTACGTCGTCTTCGACGTCTGATTCGCGGCCCGCGCCGGGTCGTAACTTATTGGGCCGCGCGGAGAGAACCCTCGGGTATGACTACCTTCGAAGCCGGCGATATCACCCTTCATAAGGTCCGGGACTACGTCTGGGAGATTCCGCCCGACGGCAACATGCGCGTCCCGGCCCGCGTCCTCGCCAGCGAGGCCCTCTTAGAGGAGATCGCTGACGACAGATCGCTCGAACAGCTCAAGAACACGACCCACCTTCCCGGCATCGAGAAGTACGCCCTCGCGATGCCCGACGCCCACCAGGGCTACGGCTTCCCCGTCGGCGGCGTCGCTGGCATCGACGCCGAAAACGGCTGTATCTCGCCCGGGGCAGTGGGCTACGACATAAATTGCGGCGTCAGAATGATAAAAACAAACCTCGCCTACGCCGACGTGCAGGGCAAGGAGGAGGAACTCGTCGACGCGCTGTTCGATGCCATCCCCTCGGGACTCGGTGGCGGTGGCGTCGTCGAGGGCGACGCCGACACCATCGAGGCCGTCCTCGACCGGGGGATGGACTGGGCACTGGAGGAAGGCTACGCCGTCGCCGACGACCTCGCCCATTGTGAGGACGAGGGCGTTCGTCACGACTCGGACCCTGCTGCCGTCTCGAAGAAGGCCAAGGACCGCGGCCGCAACCAGATCGGCTCGCTCGGGTCGGGCAACCACTTCCTCGAGGTCCAGCGCGTGACCGACGTCTTCGACGAGGATATCGCCGAGGCCTACGGTCTGCGGAAGAACCAGGTGGTCGTCCTCATCCACTGCGGCTCCCGCGGTCTCGGCCACCAGACCTGCAACGACTACCTCCGGGACATTGAACAGGCCCACAGCGGTCTCCTGTCGAAACTGCCTGATAAGGAACTCGCCGCGGCCCCCGCCGGCTCCCAACTCGCGGAGGACTACTACGACGCGATGTGTGCGGCCATCAACTTCGCGTGGGTCAACCGCCAGCTCATCACCTACCAGACCCGGCAGGTCTTCGAGGACGTCTTCGACGAGGACTGGGAGGACCTCGGGATGGACCTGCTGTACGACGTCTCCCACAACATCGCCAAGAAGGAGGTTCACGAAATCGGGGTCGGGCCGGAGGGCCGACCGGTGGGAGACGGCGAAGCCGTCGACCGCGAGGACAAGGAGTTATTCGTCCACCGCAAGGGCGCGACGCGTGCGTTCCCGGCCGGACGCCACGAGGTGCCGAAGGCCTATCGTGACGTCGGTCAACCGGTCATCATCCCCGGAAGCATGGGCGCTGGCTCCTACGTCCTCTGCGGTGGCGAGGAGTCGATGGATCTCTCCTTCGGCTCGACGGCCCACGGCGCCGGCCGCCTGATGAGCCGAACCCAGGCCAAAGACGAGTTCTGGGGCGGCGACGTTCAGGACGACCTGCGCGAACAGGAGGTCTACGTCAAGGCCCAGAGCGGCGCGACGATCGCCGAGGAGGCCCCCGGCGTCTACAAGGACGTCGACGAAGTCGTCCGGGTCAGCGACGAACTCGGCATCGGCGACAAGGTCGCACGCGTCTACCCCATCTGCAACATCAAGGGCTGATCCGATGGCCGATTTCGTGGTCCCGCTCGGGGACGGAACGGTGTCGGTCGCCCTTCCCGACTGCGACGTAACCGTCGCGGACCCACCGGGCGGCGAGGCCATCGACGTGAGAGAGACGGCAGTGGCCGCGGTCCGAGAGCCGAACGGCCCGAAACTCGCCGAACTCGTCGGCGCCGACGATACCGTCGCCATCGTCGTCACGGATATCACCCGTGCGACGCCCGACGACGCCCTCGTGGACGTCCTGCTGTCGGAGTTAGAGCGCGTCGGCGTCTACCGCGAACAGGTGACCATCGTCGTCGGACTGGGTCTCCACCGGCCGATGACCGACGACGAACTCGATGCGATGCTCGGCGAGCACGCCGACCTCGCCGTGAATCACGACCCCGAAGACACCGTCGAAGTCGGCGAAATCGACGGAACGCCAATCGAACTGCACCGTCGCGTCGCGATGGCCGACCGCGTCCTGTCGACGGGGATGGTCGAACCCCACCAGTACGCCGGCTTTTCGGGCGGCGGCAAGACGGTCGCCATCGGCGCCGGCGGGGAACCACTGATCCGCTACACACACGGCCCGGATATGCTCTCGAAGGAGGGCGTTCGTCTCGGCAGCATCGAGGACAACCCCTTCCGCGAGGCCGTCGACGAGGCCGGAGACATGTGTGGGCTGGATTTCTGTTTGAACGTCACCCACGGTCCCGCGGGGATACTGGACGTGGCCGCGGGCCTGCCGCGACTCGTCGTTCGGGACCTCGCGGAGAGCGCCCAGGAGGCGCTGTCGGTCGACATCGAAGACGGCTACGACGCCGTCATCGCGGGCGTGGGTGCGCCGAAGGACGCCAACCTCTATCAGGCGACCCGCGCCGCAACGTACGTGATTCTCGGCGCGACCAATCCGCTTCGGAGGGGTGGTCGCGTCGTCGTGCCGGCAGAATTGCCAGAGGGTGCCGGTGCGGGGACTGGGGAGCAGCGATTTTATAAATGGCTCTCCGGTGCCGACAGCGCAAACGCCCTTTATGAGGAGATGCGTTCGGGCTACGAACCGGGCGCCCAACGCGCCTTCGTCGTCGCGCGAGCGCTCCGAGACCACGAGGTCTACGTCACGAACAGCGAGGCGCCTGACGTGGTCGAGGAGTGTCTGATGCACGCCAAAGGCTCAGTCGAAGACGCCGTCGAACCGGGAAGCGACGTGCTGGTCGTTCCCGACGCGCTGAACACGCTGCTTCGTTAGTCCGTTCCGGCGCTCACGCCACCTGCATCGCCGTCGATTTCCTCCATAACGCGGTCGTGAAATTCCTGCAGGACGGCCGATTCGTCCTCTGCGAGCACCACGTCGCTGGCCATCAGCGTGGCGAGGCCGAACGCCCGTGGCGTCGGGGTATCGACCTGCTGGATGGCCACGTCGATGGTGCCGGAGTCGACGCCCGCAACGAAGGTCTCGACGGCGCCGACCGCGAGTTTGTCCTCCAGAATCTCGCGGTAGGTCTCCTCCATGACCGCGAAATTCTCCTTGCCTTCAGCGAATCCGAGGAGCATCTCGCTGGAGACCTGCTGTTGGCTCGCGGACTTCTCGTGGCCCTTGTACCGTTT
>NZ_JAZKTR010000091.1:0-10307 GCF_036625485.1 Natronomonas sp.
GCAGGGAGGCACCGCGACTGGAAGGAGGCGCGCATATTTTCACCACGTTTTTGCCGAGAACCGGGTCGTGCCCCTCACGGGCGCGACCCGTGTTCTCGTGCAAAAAGTGGGGACGTAACCGGCCGACTTATCCGACTCAATCGCCACCCACCGAACATGGAGTGTCGGCAGTGCGCATCGTCGCTGGAGCGGCCGGGCGACTACTGCCTGGTCTGCCGCAGTGCCAACACCGACACCGTCGTCATCGACTGCGAGCGGGAGCGTGCGACGGTCACCTGCCTGCTGGAGGACGAAATCGTTGCCCAGCGGACGATCACGACGAAGGAGGAAACCGACGACCGGTGGGTGACGGCCGAGCGTCGCAACTACGCCGGCCGCATCGCCGACGAGGTCCGGCGCAAACGGCCCGAGGAGGTCTACGCCACCGGCGACCGCGAAACCGTCCGGGCGACGCGCGCCGAACTCCACTATCCCTTCTACCGCGTCGAGGACGACGACCCCATCGAGGCGGTCCGTCGAAAGCGCGGCGACACCGCCCTCGAAGTCGTCGAAGCCTCTTTCCAGGAGAAACTGGGCGGCAGCCACTCGACGGTCATCGGCGGCCGCGACGGCCGGCGGGTCCTCCAGACCGTCGCCGGCCACCCGCACGTCAAGAAGCTGATTCCGGGACCCATCGACGCCGGCGGCTCCGGCTCCCGGACCGGCGTCCGGGCGAAGGTGACCCGCGCCGACGACAACGGGAACGTTCGCCTGCTCATCCGCGACGGTTCCAGCGTCCAGGAGAACCGCGTCGTCACGACCGCTGGCGACCGCGAAGTCGGCGAGCACGTCCGCGACGATCTCAACGAGGTCCTCCAGGAAGCCGAACTCACCGAGTGAAACGCCCGCGAGCGTTTCTATATGCCAGCGTAAAGACTCGACGAAGGCAGGTTCGTTCCGCGCTGGGAAGTGCAGGTCGAGGGTCTTCCTCGAAGCCGACGACGACCTTCATCGGCTCTACGTGTTCGACTTCAAGTAGAGCGTGGTGACTGGCACTCATCAGGACGAGAGATACCAGCCGAACAGAAGCGGAGCGAAAAGCAGGGTTAGCGGCACAGCGATCCAGACCTGCCCGGCCAACACGTCGTACTGACCGAGCGTCACCGAGACTGGCGTCCCCTCGACGTACCCGACTACGAACTCGAAGCCGACGGTCAGAACGGTCCACAGGACGCCCACGACCACCAGTTCGCTCTGCGAGTAGTCGATGGGCGTCCGGGAGAAATAGACGAACGAGATGACGAGAATCGCACCGACCAGAAGCGCCGTACTGAGGACGTGCCCGCGATAGGACCCGATTCGCGGGATGAGAACGATCTCTCTGAAGCCCCCGTTCACGATGGCGACAAGCGCCATCACCACCCAGACGCCCAGCGGGTAGAGGAGGACACGCGGGCGAATCGACTGGACGTCCAGCGCCGCGAGTAACGTCATGAGTAGTACCGGTTCGCGTCACTCCGAGAAGATGATACCGGAAACGTCGACCGCAATATAGAAGAATCGCGAACCGTATTTAAGAAGGCCCGGCTTCGCTCTGCACCAGCCAGCCACCCTGGATATCGCAGGCCTCCCGTACCTCGTATTCGATTTCGGTGTCCTCGTCTACGCGGTTGCCGCCCTCGATCTCCTCGACCCGGAGCGGCACGTCCAGCGCGCTTCCACAGCAGCCGACGCCGACGAACTCCTCGAAGATCTCCCCCACACTCGCCGTCCCCATCGTTTTCCGTAGATACGCCCGGAACGACGGCTTTTCGACCTGAAATCGGCCCCATTCGCTCAGGTCGGCGGGATAGGAGACGAGGAGTCGGTCGATTGTGCTGTCTTCCGACATGCGTAGAACTCGGTTGTCGGCCAGTATAGGCCTGTCGGCGCTGTGCGACGGCGGAGCCATCCCCCGTCCTCACCGCAGTCCGAGGAGGTCCAGCCCACCGAATCGGAAGAGGAACAGGTAGAGTTGCGCGAGGCCGGCGACGACGAGCAGGACGCCGGCAGCCCGCGCCACCCGGCCGGTGTTCGCCGTCAGGCGGCCGATGATATGGGCCCGCCCGAGCGCCGCGAGGACGGTGACGGCGACCATGAGCACAGCCATACCGCCGGCGTAAGCCGCGAAGACCAGCACTGCCCCGACCGGTCCCGACCCGAGCGCGACGCCGGCGATGGCGACGAATATGGGTGCGGTACACCCGGCGGCGGCGACCGCGTAGACGATGCCGAAAAGCAGGTAGCCGCGCTTCGAGCGGCGGCGCTCCGGCAGGCGCACGTGGAGCGCCGACGGCGAGAGTCGACCGGTTACCATCGCCACGCCGAGTCCGACCAGCAGGACGCCGACGACCGCTTCGAGGACGGCGATATTGCCGAGCGCACGGGTGCCGACGGCCGCGACGACGCCAGCAAGGGCGGCGTAGACGAGGAAAAAGCCGAGGCTGGCGAGACCACCGACGGTTCCGGCCTGTCGGAGACGGCGTCCCCGGCTGTCCGCACCTTCGCCGTCGCCCAGATAGAAGGCGACGTACCCGGGCAGCATCGGGTAGGCACACGGGGCGAAGAAGGTGGCAACGCCCGCCGAGAAGGCGAAGCCGAGTCGGAGCGCGCTCGTATCGATCATGCCGTTGTCGCGCCGGCCTCCTCCAGCGCCGCGGCGATGTCCTCGGCGGCCGACAGCCCGACGTGTCGCCACACCTCCTCGCCGTCGACATCGAAGACGAGCAGGGTCGGAATCCGCGTCACGTCGAACCGGTCGTTCGTCCGCACCTCGGGGTCGATGGCGACCGACCACGTCCCCTCGTACTCCCGCCAGAACTCGCGTATCGCCTCGCGGTCGTCCTCGTTCGTAATCGAGACCATATGCACGTCGGGATACTGCCCGCGTATGTCCCGGAGTTCGGCCATCTGCGGCTTGCAGGGAGCACACCACGTCGCCCAGAAATCCAGCAGGGCGACGTTACCGGCCGGAAGTGGCTGGACGGTCCCGCCGGGCGAGCCGGCCACCTCCAGCCGTTCGAGTTCCATCCCGTCGTCATCGTCGCCCTCATCCGCGCCGAGACAGCCGGCGCTCCCGACGAGCGTGGCGCTTACTGCCGCTCCGAGGAACGCTCGGCGTCGTACCATACGGTGACGTTCGGAACCGACGGGAAAAGCCCCGAGGGGATTGTGAGGCCTTGTCACACAGTCGCGGCGCGGTTATGAGCGACAAGTCCTACTCGACGGGTATGCGCCGGCGAACCTACCTCTCCGTGGCCGCTGCCGTAGCGGCCGGCATGGCCGGCTGTGCGGACGGTTTGGACGCTGGAAGCGATGGTGACCGAACTACTGCCCCGGCCGTCGACGGCGACGTCGCCGTCGGCCCCGGCGGCGACATCGAGTTACCGGTGCCCGAAGATGAACTCCAGCGCGGTGCCGCGAAGGACGCCATCCCCGCCATCACCGACCCCGCCTTCGGCGAGGACTGGTCGGGTATCACGGTGACCGCACGCACCCAGTTCGGCGAGGAGGAGATCGAACCGCGACTCAACGATGACGACACCGTCATCGGCGTCACCCGGGACGGCGAGGCACGAGCCTACCCCCTTCGAATCCTCAACTGGCACGAGGTCGTCAACGACATCTTCGAGCCACGCTCGAAGGCTCGTCGGACGGCGTCCGACGGTGGTCTCGACGGCCCGCTTCTCGTCACCTACTGTCCGCTCTGTGGGAGTGCGATGACCGCCGTTCGGCGCGTCCGCGGCGAGGAGACGGCCTTCGGCGTCTCCGGGTTGCTGTTCATGGACGACCTCGTCATGTACGACGAGACCACCGAGAGTCTCTGGAGCCAGATTCTCGCGACGGCCATCAACGGCGAGGCAACCGGCGAGAGGCTCGAACTCGTCCCCTCGACGCTGACCACGCTCGCCGAGTGGCGCGAGGCCCATCCCGACACGAAGGTCCTCCTGCCGCCCCCGGAATCCGGCACCGTCGGCGCCGGCGACGGTACCCGAAACTACCAGCGGAACCCCTACGCCGGCTACGAGGACACCGACGCGGTCGGCATCAGCGGCCGGTCGGCCGAGGACGACCGCCTCCACCCGAAGGCGGAGGTCATCGGCGTCGCCACCGAGGACGCCGCCAAAGCCTATCCCACCGACCGCATCGTCGAGGCTGGCATCATCAACGACACCGTCGGCGACCTCCCGGTCGTGGTGACGACGACCCCCGACGACAGTCCCGTGGCCTACGTCCGCGAGGTCGGCGGCGAAACCGTTTCCTTCAGCGCCGACGGCGACCGCTTCATCGCGGCCGCCGATTCGCGATGGCTCCGGGCGACCGGCGCCGCCGTCGACGGCCCACACGAGGGCGAGCGCCTGACGCAGGCCAACGACATCTCGCCGCTGTTCTGGTTCTCGTGGGTCGATTTCCACCCGGATACCGACCTCTACGGTTCCTGAAGGTCGTCGCCGTACACGCTCGTCTCGGGGTTGAACGCCGACCAGCCCGTCCAGAACATCGGCGGGTGTTCGTTGGCCCGATCCAGTCGCGTTCCTTCGTGCGGCCCGTCGACGGCCCGGCCGGTCGTCAGTTCCCACCGCGAACCAGCGGCCGAGAGATGGCGCTCGTCTGTAGCCGAAAACGAACGGGCGCGACCGTCGATTCGCCGGTCGTAGGCGACGAGGGTGTCATCGGGCGCAACCGCCACCACGACGGGCATCCCGCCGACGGTGTCCTCGATGGGGCCCTCGGACGCAACCACGTGGAAGGGGTAGGCGCGCGTCTCCCCGCCGGCCTCGATGCCGACGACCAGCGTTCGGCCGCTCCCGGCGCCGCTTCGCTGGTCGTATCCGATAAGTTGGGATTCCCCGCCGTAATCGTACTTCTCGCTGAAATAGTCGTACGTCCGGTTTCGGCTGCCGACCGTCCCCGACCGCGGCGGCGGGAGCAACACCTGCGTCTCGGGACGGGCCTCGCGCCACTCGCCCCACGTCGTCAGCGTCGACGGGATGATGGTGAGTTGGTCACCGGTCCGGGGACCCCGGATGGCCGTCGCGAGGATCTGACTCCATCGGCTGTCGGTCGCCCTATCGTACATCACGAGGTCGTTGCGCCAGAGCTGTCCGGAGACGCCGAATATCGTCGGTTCGCCATCGACAAGTCGCTCGACGACGACGCTGCTGCCGCACAGGACGCAGTAGGTCACCGCGATGGCGCCACCCAGGCTATCGTTGACGATCTCGTGCCAGTCGAGGATTCGGAGCGGGTAGGCCCGCGCCTCGCCCGCCCGTTCGACGCCGATGACAGCCGCATCCGCGGGAAGCGTCGGGTCGTCGACGCCCTCGGGGTCGAGTCCGCTCCAGTCCTCGGCGAAAGCCGGGTCGTCGATGGCGGGGATAGCGTCCTTCGGAAGCCGCGTTTCGAGTTCTCCCGCCGGAACCGGCAACTCGACGTCACCGACCCGCGGTGGCTGCTCGCCGGCCTGCTCGCTACCCTGATAGCCGGCCGTACAGCCGGCTATCGCGCCCGTTCCCGCGGCGAGCATCTGGAGGAGCCGTCGGCGGTGCATACCCCTCGCTTGGGAACCGAAACGGGTAGCCTCTAAGAGAAGTGGCGCGGCGGACGCAAAACCGGATTTTCAGCGGGGCGAGTCGAGGCGGTTCGAGACGAGTCAGTCCGCGTGTTCGAGACGGTCCGTCTCACAGAAGCGCGTGAGGTCGATCTCGTCGGTCGCTTCCTCGGGCGACTCGTAGGGACGGTTCACGACGATGTTGCCGGCGCGCTGCTTGCCGATTTCGGGAAGCATCCGGAGTTCGTCCATCGAGGCGCTGTTGATGTCGAGGGGGTAGGGTACGCCCGAGACCGACCGGAAGCCGTGGTCGGTGACAGCCACGTCGATGGCCTGCCCGAGTTCGTGTTCGCCCGGGATGCCAACGAGCAGGGCGTAGGTGCCCAACTGTCGGCCGAAGGTCCTCCCGTCCTGGTGGTATTCGAGGTAGACGTTCGGCAGGACGGTCCCCGGCGGCGCGACGCGCTGGAGCATCGGGTTGTCGATCTCCTCCCGTACTTCCTGCTTGTACGTCTTGAACTGCTGTTTGTGGTCCTTGGCGATGTCGGCGCCCGTCTCAGCCATCTCGGTGCCCTCGAAGGCCATCACCTGTCGGATGTTGATACGACGGAGCATCAGGCCCTCGTCGTAGACGTCCTGCAGGAACTGCTTGTTGTGCTCGAAGGTCTCCGAGCGCTCGCCCTTCAGGCCGTGGACGAGGTTGATACCGGGTAGAAGTTTCGGCAGGCGGTCGGCATTGGGGTCGACGGAGGGGCCGCTTCCGGGTTCCTCGCCGGGGCGCCAGCCACCTTCCTCGTTGACGATACGGACTGCTTCGAGACACTCCTCGGCGGTCACCAGCAGGTTGTTCTCCTCCTGAACGAGCGGGTCGGCGGATTCGAGGCCGAACGCCGCGGTGTCGCCGGGTGTGTTGTGCTCGGCGATGATGCGGATTCCCTCCCGCGATTTCTCGGGGTAGTCCGTGATCGTCACGGGGTTCATGTTGTCGAGGTGCAGCGTCCCGAGGTCGGGGACGGCCTCGCGAATCCCGCCGTAGAGTTCGCGGAGGGCGTCGGGATTCGGCGCTTCGCCGTCGCCACCGTAGGCGAGGATGTCGGCCTGTCGGCCCAGTCGGAAGTGCCGGGCACCGTGGTCCGAGAGCCGGTCGACCTCCTCGACCACGGAGCGCGGCGTCCGGAAGTCCGGGTCGCCATACATCGGTTCCGTGCAGAACGAACAGCGGTACGGACAGCCCCGTGAGGTCTCCATCTCGCAGATGAGGTATTCGGGGTGGTCCGGGTGTTGTTCGATGATAAAGGCGCCTTTCGCGGCCCACCGGTCCAGTTCCTTGTTGTCGCGGTAGCGGTCCTCGAAGCCCTCCAGACCGCCGTGGACGAGATCGTAGACGGCGGCCTCGATGTCGGCCATCGCGAGGAAGTCGTAATCGAGGTTCTGCCGCTTCGTCTCGGTGGCGCCCTCGTTGGCCTCGCCGACGCCGAAGCGGACGGGCCCGCCCATGACGCTCGTGCCCTCGGCGGTCCAGGCGAGTTCCTTTACCTCGTCGGGTTCGGCGGGCGTCCCACCGACGTACTTGCCGGGGACCGTCATCCCGCCGACGTAGATGAAGAGGTCCGCGTCGGCGACATCGCGCTTTTTCGAGCGGTCCTCGCGGAGTTCGTCGATGGTGTGATACGTGATGTTGTCGGGCGCAACGCCCGCGTCGACGGCGGCACCGGCGGCGAAGCGCGGATACGTCGAAATATAGGGTGGCACGCCGAAATGCGCCGGCTCGTCGACGTAGCCGTCGACGAGCGTTACGTCCAGATCCGCCGGATCCTTCATACTCGGCCGGAGGGCATCGACGCGTAAAACGGATGCGGATGTGCCGCCGTTCCTACGGATTGGTGTAGTCTTTTCTCGGTCATCGCCGCCCCTTCTGGCGATGACCGGGAACTCGTTACAACGATCCGTATCAGACGTATATGTAGCCCTCACACGCCCGGTAGTCGTAGACAGGCTCGAGTTCCATCGCCACCGCCCGCGCGGTCGCGGCCGCCGCGACGATGCTGTCGAGGGCGTCGGCACCCGGCGCCTGTAACGCGGTCTCCCGCGTCTGGTCGTCGAGAGAGACAACGATATCCCCACGGTCAGATTCCAGCACGTGCAGGATCTCCGCGCGGCGCTCGACGGCGTCCTCGCCGGATTCTTTGTATCGGCCGTCGACCGTTCGGAGCCGACGGAGCGTCCCCGCCGGATACGTCTCGATGACGTTGTGCGTCCCGGGCGACTGCATCGGCGGGACGCGAACCGCATCCTCGGCGACCAGCGGCGCGAGCACGTCGCGAATCCCGTGAAGTGTCTGGTAATATGTGATGAAACTGTACGGCGAATTCGCCCTGACGGCCTCGTCGGTCCGGCGTTTCAATTCGACGCCCGATTCGTCGCTCGCCCGGCCACGCTCTTTTAATTCCTCGCGCATCGTCGGCGCGTCGGACTCGGCGAACGTCTCGGCGAACCAGCGGGTCGCGTCCGGCCACTCGGCCACGTTATCGGGAAGCAACGCCGCCGGGAGGCCGAACGATACGTCCACGCCAGTCGTGCCGGTGGCGTCTCCGAGCAGAGCAACGAGCGACGAGAGTACGGCCTCGCGGCCCCGTACCTCGAAGCGGTCGGCGGCCGACCGGCACGACGTGATCGCGAGCGTCCGGCCGTCGAGTCGCCCCTCGGCGACCCAGATGTCATCGCCCGGTTCGGCCGCGCCGCTGAAGTCGATGCCACGAACGTTCATACGTCGTTCAGGTACGCCGGGGACAAAACGCCGAGGCATTGATTAGCGTCACTCCCCTAGAGCCGTTCATGCCAAAGACGCTGGAGGTTTCCTGTACCCGAGACGATTGTAGTCTCGATATGTTCGAGCTCCACTACGAGTATTCGATGCCGGACGACACCGGAGTGGAGGCGTTCAGTTGTCCCTACTGCGGGGAAAGCGAAGGCCTCGAAGAGATCCACGTATGATTCGGGAGGTGGGGGAATCCATCGGCCGGACCGTCCTCGAAGGGATCGGCAGAGCATCCAGCCGCGTCCAGGAGCGGAAGGCCCTGCCCGTCGACCTGCTGGAAAGCGACGACGCCTACCTCGCGGTCTTCGACGCCCCCGGCGCGAGCGCGGGCGACGTGAACGTCGAGATGGTCGGCCGGACCCTCGAGGTCGACATCGAACGGTTCCGCGGCCTCCATGACGGCTACGACATGCGCTTCCCGGGCCGTGGCCTCGCACTCTACGGCGAGGTCGAGTTGCCCGAGGACGCGGACGTCGACGCCGAGGCCGCCGATGCGACGGTCACGAAGAACGGCACGCTCGAAGTGCTGATTCCGAAAAAGGGCGTCGACTCGGAGGACGAATCGGTCGACGTCACGAGCGACAGCGAGTCGGTGGGCGCGGACGACTCCGAAGCGGACGCGTAACGACCTATTCTTCGAGACTCATGCCTTCGACGATGTCGAAGTCCTCATCGGGAGCGAAGCGTCGGGGGTCGAACTGCGGTGGGGGCGATTCGCCCAACACGGCCTCGGCGAGGCGCTCGCCGATGGCCGGCCCGCGCATGAATCCGTGGCCCTGGAAACCGGTCGCGACGTAGATGCCGGGAGCGCGCTTGCCGACCAGCGGATGGCCGTCCGGCGTCGCGGTACAGAGGCCGGCCCACGACCGGAACTCGGGGACCGACTGGCCGACTGCCTGCTCGAGGTAGCCGGCGCAGTCGTCGACGAACCAGGCGTCGGCGCGTCGGTCCCAGTCGGTCGGATCCTTCGCTTCGGGGACGGTCCCGTCGCCGACGAACAGTCGGCCGTCTCGGGGGCGGAGATAGTAGCCGCCGGTCGCATCGTAGCACATCGGCACCGCCGCTGAAAGGGGTGTCTCCTCGGAGAGGAAAGCCTGCACGCGGTAGGCCTTCACGGGTATCGGCAGTCCAGCGGCCGCGACCAGCCGGGGGGTGTGCGCGCCCGCGGCGACGACGACGGCGTCGAAGGCGTCGCCGTTGACGCGGGCATCGGCGTCGATGCATGCGGGTGCATCGATTCGTGCGGGCGTCTCCTCACGGACGTCCGCGCCCGCAGCGATGGCGAACTGGGCCGTCTCGCGGGTGTAATTGCCCGTATCGACGTAGCCGGCGTCGTGAGCGATGGCCGCCCGCTCGACGTCGTCGGTGCGGAGTTCGGGCCAGCGCGCGTCGAGATTCGCGGGGTCGATGAACTCGACGTCCCGGCCCCGTTTCCGCATCCGTGGGACGTGTTCGTCCATCGCCTCCGCGTTGCGGTCGTCGCCCTCGCGGGCCAGCCACACGTACGGACAGTCGGTGATGGCGTCCCGTTCCCGGAAGGCCGCCAGCGCCGCCTCGGCGATCTCGGCGTCGAGCTTGCCGGCGAAGGCGTCGTAACAGACGCCGGCGGCGCGGCCGCTGGCACCGCTGGCGACGTCGCCAGCCTCGAAAACGGTCACGTCGGCACCCCGTCGGGCGAGTTCGGCAGCGGTCGTCGCGCCGACGACGCCACAGCCGACGACCGCGACCTCGGTGGATTCGGCCGGCGGCGCGGCGCTCATGGGCGAAAGACGTCGAGGCCACGGGCGGGATAGGCGACGACGTGGTCGACGCCCGCGGCTTCGAGGTCGGCAACCCGGTCGGCGACGGTCTCGGGGTCGCCGACCAGCGCGTAGTCGGTCGCGGCCTTCAGCAGGACTTCACGGGCGCGACCCTCGGCGG
>NZ_JAZKTR010000092.1:0-10290 GCF_036625485.1 Natronomonas sp.
TGCGTCGTTCGGAGCGGGTTTAAACCCAGGGAGAGCGGAGCGGAAGTGAAGCAGCAGGATGGCGGCGTGGGAGACTCGGAACGAGTGGAGTCCGCGGAACGTTCACCAATGCGTACGCGATTCACGCCCGCCGTGAACGGCGGGACTCTCTCGCTGTCAAAGGTAGCGCTTCGATAGCTCCGTTCTGATTTACCTGTTTTCAGTTCGTTACGCCGGCCGAATCACGTTTCACAGTCGAACATGTGTTGAGGCGTCGAGCGACTCCACGTCGACTCTCTCGTCCACGTGCTCGCGCGTGAGGTGATACCAAATATCGATCGAGACTCGGACGGCCCGGGCGCTTTGGGAGGGTTTTTACCCCTTCACTCGAATGTGCCGCGTATGAGCGTTGAGACAGACGACGGTCACGGCCACGAGGGCGGCCACGACCACCACCTGCCGGCGGTCGAGGATTGGCCGCAAGGGTTCGGCGAGGCCTCGTGGTGGCCCTTCATCACCGCCCTCGGTGGCGCCGGGTTCTACATCGGTGCCGCGCTGTTCGTTCTCGGACAACCCGGCAACGACGTCGTGCCCCAGTCACTCGGACCGATAGTCTTCATCCTGAGCACGTTCGCGTTCCTCACGGGACTGTACGGCTGGCTATACCACGCCTTCATCGTCGACTTCTGGTCAGGCGAGGCCGACGACTACGGCTTCCCGTTGAAACTGACGATGCTGCTGTTCCTGGGGACCGAAGTCGCCACCTTCGGTGCCGGCTTCGTCTATTACTTCTTCATCCGCGGGTCGGCCGTCTGGAACGAGGAAGCACTCCCCGAACTGGTCGTCACCGGCGACGTCCTCAGTTCGCTCGTCATCATCAACACCCTCATCCTGATCGCCAGTTCGGTCACCATCCACTACGCCCACCACGCGCTTCTGGAGGGCAACCGCAAGCGATTCGTCCGCCTGCTCGGCACCACGCTCCTGCTCGGCATCGTCTTCCTCGGCGGGCAGGTCTACGAGTACTACGAGTTCATCGTCCACGAAGGCTTTACGCTCACCGAGGGGGCCTACGGTTCGGCCTTCTACGGACTGACCGGCCTCCACGGCCTCCACGTCGGCCTCGGAGCGGTCCTCATCAGCATCGTCTTCATCCGCGCGCTCTTCGGCCACTACTCCGCCGAAAAGCACGTCTCGGTCAGCACGGTCTCGATGTACTGGCACTTCGTGGACATCGTCTGGGTCTTCCTCGTCGTCGTCCTCTACGCCGGGGCTATCCTCTAACACCGACGTAGCGTCGAGACGGTCGTCGGACTTTTTCTGCAATGCGCTTCCGAACAGATGTGGCCATCCCTGCCGGACGGTCAGCCACGTTTCGCAAGGTACTCCCAACCCCGCTTCCAAATTCCGATAATGAGCCGTCGTCGTCGCCTCGCGCTCGTTTCAGTCGGCGTCCTGCTCGGCCTCGTCGGGTCGGCCGCCGCCCATGGCGCCGGCCTCGCGAGCGCCCCCGACCGCGGGTCGGACATCCCGACGTGGCTCTTCCTGTTGACCGGCGGTGGCGTCATCGGCGCCTCGTTCCTGCTCGCCTCGTTCGTCACCGACCGGTCGTTCATGCGACAACTCCACCGCTCCCGAGGCAGGTGGTCGCCGTCCGCCGAAACGGCGATTCGCCGACTCGGCGGTGCCGCCGGCGTAGTTGGTCTCGCGTTCGTCCTCGTGGTCGGCTTCGTCGGCCCGCGGGAGGCGCTGTACAAC
This sequence comes from Natronomonas sp., assembly GCF_036625485.1. Taxonomy (GTDB): domain Archaea; phylum Halobacteriota; class Halobacteria; order Halobacteriales; family Haloarculaceae; genus Natronomonas. Next base: position 1,738 of record NZ_JAZKTR010000092.1, read on the forward strand.
GCCGCCGTCCTCGTCGTCTGGGCTGGCTGGTGGTCCGGCTACGCGATGACGACCTATCTGGTCGGCAATAGCTGGCCGCTGATCAACCCGTGGCGCGCACTCGCCGGGATACTGCCATCGCTGGATCGCCCCTATCCCGAACGGTTCGGCGCATGGCCGGGCGTCGTCGGCCTGCTGGCGCTCGTCTGGTTGGAGGTCGTCAGCCCCGTCGCCGACCAGCCGCGGTTCCTGGCGAGCGTCGTCGTCGGTTACACCGTCCTGACCCTCGCGGGCGCGATGGTCTTCGGTCCCGGAACGTGGTTCGAGACCGTCGACCCGATCGCCCGGGTGTTCCGGTATTTCGGCCGGGTCGCACCGCTCCACTACGACGGGGGCCTCCGCCTTCGGCTCCCGGGGGCGGGCCTCGACGAGATACGCCTCGCTTCGGACCGAAGCGAGGTCGGGTTCGTCGTCGCCATCCTCTGGGTGACGACCTACGACGGCCTCGTCGCCACGCCGCCGTGGCGCCGCTTCGCCGTCACGGTCGTCGAGGCCGGCGTTCCGGCACATCTGCTGTATCCGGTCTCGCTTCTGGTAGGTTACGGCGTCTTCCTCGGCGTCTTCCGGGTCGCCACCACCTACAGCAAGCGACATGCCCGGACGTATCGCCCCGTCGACGAACTCGCACGGCGCTTTGCACCACCGCTTTTGGCCATCGCCGCCGGCTACCACCTCGCGCACTTCCTCGGCTACTTCGTCGAGTTGTCACCGGCGCTGTTCGGCGCGCTGGCGGCACCCCTTGCGCCACCGGACCCGGTTGCGGTCGTGCTACCGTCGTGGTTCACGGGAGTAGAGATCGGTTTCGTGATTCTCGGCCATCTGCTGGCCATCTGGGCGGCTCACGCCGCCGCCTACGACGTCTTCCCCGGCAAACTGCAGGCAATCCGAAGCCAGTATGCGATCACGCTGGCGATGGTCGGGTATACGATGCTCAGCCTCTGGATCGTCACCCAACCCTATGCGACACCACCCTACGTCTCCTGAAATGTCCGAGGACAGCTACACACCGCCGCCGGACGCGCCCGAAGAGCCGGCCACCTGCGCCTACTGTGGCGAGCGGTTCGTCGACGACGAGTTGCTCGCGCTCCACCACGGACTGGCCCACGAAGAGGAACTGAGCGAGGCCGAAACCGACGCCTACCGGGCGGCTCGGGAGGCCGAACGCGACGAGATGCGACTGTTCCGCCTCAAGGCGCTGGCCGCGCTCGTCGCCATCTACTTCGGGTTCATTTTCGTCTACGCGTTCGTCGTCTGAGACGAACGGTTGTCGTCCGAACGAAGCCGGCCCTGGAGGCCGGAACCGACGGCCATTTTAGGCGGTAGTCCAACGAATACGCATGGAAGCGGAACCGGAACCAGGGGTATCCGAGCGCTACGAGAAGGCGAGCGCGTGGCCGCTCGTCGTCGTGTCCGGGCTCGTCCTCAGCGAAATCGGGATCCTGTTTAACCTCTATCCCGTATCGGTCGCCGGCCTCATCATGTTCGTCGGCAGCGTCGCGGGAATCGTCCACGAAGCGGGCTACGTGGCCCGGCCGTGGCGGCTCCTCTCGGGACTCGGAGTCGCCCTCGCGGTCGTCGGCATGCTCCTCGTCTCGACACAGGTCGACGGCGGCGTTTCGGCGTATATCTCACAGGCAGCGGTCACGAACCAGGTCAGCCAGCGCGGATTCACCATCGCCGCGACGGGGGCCGTCGTCGCCATCGCCGGGGCCGTCCTGCCGCGCGTCCTGAATCAGTAATCTCTTAGTATGTCTATCCGAACCCACGAACAATGAGTGAGCGAACCTTCGACCGGGATACGCTGCTTGACCTGTCGGTCAACGTCATCCCGCTCGCGATCCTCCTGTTCTTCGTGGTGCTGTACGCGGCCATCGCACCGTTCCCCGCGAACCCGGTGGTCCTTGCAGTCCAGGTGTCCGTCATCACGATAACCGGCGTGGCGCTGGCGCTTTTGACCTACTACTCCGGGAAAGCCATCAGCAGCGCCGAAGACGAAGCGGACGACATGATTCCCGCCGGCTACTCCGAAGCCGACGCCGAAGTCGCCGGCATGCCCGGCCACGAAGACGAGTAACGCGCTGAAACCCGAGGTTCTGCCGTCTGAAACGTCCGACCAGTTTCACCGAATTCCGAGGCGAGATTTTCCGGCAGGGCGGCCGTATAACGCAACCTTTCTTAACCCGTAGTCCTACACCTCGCCTAGATACACATGGCTGCAGAACAGCTTGCGCTAACGGTTCTCATGGGGGTGCTTCTCATCGCGGTCTTCGCGCTGGTCGCCCGCATCGAGAACTGGCGCACGTACACTCCGCTGGCGAGCGGCGAGGCCGCGAGCGCAGCGGGCCACGGCCACAAGCCACCGGGCATCGCACGCTGGTTAACGACGGTCGACCACAAGGACATCGGCATACTGTACGGCACCTACGGCGTCATCGCGTTCCTGTGGGGCGGCGTCGCCGTCCTGTTGATGCGCATCGAGTTGTTCACGCAGAGTTCGACCCTCATCGAGCCCGCGTTCTACAACGCGCTTCTGACGAGTCACGGCATCACGATGCTGTTCCTCTTCGGGACGCCCATCATCGCCGCCTTCTCGAACTACTTCGTCCCGCTGCTTATCGGCGCCGACGACATGGCGTTCCCGCGTATCAACGCCATCGCCTTCTGGCTGCTTCCGCCGGGCGCGCTGCTCATCTGGGCCGGCTTCTTCACGATGCCGCTGGATATCGGCATCGGCCCCGCCGAGACCTCGTGGACGATGTACGCCCCGCTGTCGGTCGAACAGCCGAACCCCGGCGTCGACCTGATGCTTCTCGGCCTGCATCTGACCGGCGTCTCGGCGACGATGGGCGCGATCAACTTCATCGCGACCATCTTCACCGAGCGCGGCGACGACGTGACGTGGGCCAACCTCGACATCTTCAGTTGGACCATCCTCACCCAGTCCGGCATCATCATCTTCGCGTTCCCGCTGCTCGGCAGCGCGCTCATCATGCTGCTGCTCGACCGGAACTTCGGGACGACGTTCTTCGCCGTCGAAGGCGGTGGACCCATCCTCTGGCAACACCTCTTCTGGTTCTTCGGCCATCCGGAGGTGTACATCCTCGTGTTGCCGATGATGGGACTGGTCTCGTGGATCCTGCCGAAGTTCGCCGGCCGGAAGCTCTTCGGCTTCAAGTTCGTCGTCTACTCGACGCTCGCGATCGGTGTGCTCTCCTTCGGCGTCTGGGCCCACCACATGTTCGGCAGCGGGATGGACCCCCGCATCCGGGCCTCGTTCATGGCGACGTCGCTTGCTATCGCGATACCGTCCGCAGTTAAGACGTTCAACTGGATTACGACCCTCTGGAACGGGAACGTCCGCCTGACAGCGCCGATGCTGTTCAGTCTCGGGTTCATCTCGAACTTCGTCATCGGCGGCATCACCGGCGTCTTCCTCGCGGCGATTCCGGTCAACCTCATCCTCCACGAGACGTACTACGTCGTCGGTCACTTCCACTACGTCGTCATGGGGATGATCGCCTTCGCCGGCTTCGGTGCCGTCTACTACTGGTTCCCCATCGTCACCGGGAAGATGTACCAGCGCACCCTCGCGAAGTGGCACTTCTGGCTGTCGATGATCGGCGTCAACATCACCTTCTTCGCCATGCTCATCGCCGGCTACCTCGAGATGCCGCGCCGCTATGCGACCTACGAGTTCAACCCCGCGCTGGCGCCGCTGGCCGAGATCACCCTGCTGCACCGCGCGATGACCGTCGGCGCGTTCCTCATCGCCATCGGGACGGTCATCTGGCTGTGGAACATCGCCCAGTCGTGGCTCGAAGGCCCCGAGGTCACCGACCCCGACCCGTGGGACACCAAGCAGTACGGCCTCCACGGCCGTGAGTTCGCGTGGTTCGAGGACCGGCTCGCCGAGGACGGCCTGCTAGCGACCACCGACGGTGGCGACGACGAAGTCGCGACCGACGGCGGGACGGAAGAAGACGGCCACCTCGACGACTGACTGACGAGACGTTTTTCTTGGATTTCTGACGCTTCTCCCGAAGTCCCGAAGTTTGACAACCGAGGCCGGTGAAGACCAACCGGAATGGCCGAGCCTATCGTCGATCCCCTTCTTCTCCGTATCTTCATCGCGTTCGGCCTCGGTGCCCTCATCGGCCTCGAACGGGAGCAAGCCGAGTCGGGCGGCTCTTTCGCGGGCAGTCGGACGTTCCCGCTCTTTGCCCTCATCGGCGCGGTCTCCCAGGCGTTCTTTCCGGGGCTGTTACCGACGGTGATACTCGCTCTCGTCGTCCCACTGACGGTCGCCTACGTCGCGAAGGTCCTGACCGAACACGACATCGGACTCACGACGCTGACGGCGGCCATCCTCACCGTCCTGCTGGGAGCGTTGACGGTTCATTCCGAGCGCGGAGCCGTTTTCGCCATCGTCATCGGTGGCGTCGTTACCGTCCTCCTTTCGGCAAAACCCACGATTCACGGGGTCGTCGACCGCGTAGACAAAAGCGAGCGTCGTGCCACGCTCAAGTTCGTCCTCGTCGTGTTCGTCGTCCTGCCGCTGTTGCCGAACCGCGAACTCGACATCGTCTACGGGCTTAACCCACGGTTCATCTGGTTCATGGTAGTGTTCGTCACCGGGCTCAGCTTCGTCGCGTACATACTGAGTCGCGTTATCGGGGCCAGACATGGAATCGCCCTGACGGGCATCCTCGGCGGGTTCGTCTCCTCGACGGCGACGACGGTCTCGATGGCCGAACGGACGAGCGAGGCACCCGACATCTATCGAATCAGTGCGTTTTCGGTCGTCGTCGCGTCGGTCGTCATGTTCCCGCGGGCACTCGTCGAGGTCGCCGTCGTCAATCCGGCACTGCTTCCCGAGGTCGTCGTGCCGCTCGGGGCGATGACAGTCGTCGGTTTAGTTCTGGCGGGCATCGGCTACTGGCGTTCGACCCTCGAACCGACGATCGAAGCCGACCTCGAGAACCCGTTTCGACTCCAGCCGGCGCTGTTTTTCGGGCTGGTCTTCGCCGCCGTCTTGGTGGCATCGCAGTTCGCCAATTCGAGGTTCGGCGACGCAGGGATCTACGCGACGGCGTTCTTCTCGGGACTCGCGGACGTCGATGCGATCACGCTTACGCTGAGTAGACTCGCCGCGGACGGTGAGATATCCCCGGCAGTCGCGACGACGGGCATCGTCATCGGCGCTATCGCGAACACGCTCACGAAGGTCGGACTCGTGTGGGTGCTCGGGACACGCCGACTCGGCGAACGGGTATCAGTAGCACTCGGCATCGTCGCGGTCGTGGGAATCGTCGTCGTGTTGCTCTGAGGACCCACTCGAAACGACGGCCGAGGAAGCTATATCGACGTCAACACCAGAATCAGCCCGGTCGCCGCCATGAGTAGCGCGACTCCGACGAGGACGAAAAGCAGGTACTCCTTTTCGGCGAACTCCCGACGCTCTTGGACCATACTGGTCGTTAGGAACACCGCGTCAAAAGGGTTTCAGAACGACTCCGATTCCGAAGGCTCATCGGCCCGCCCAACGTACCAGCGACCGTGACGGAAACCGACACCGAAGGCCTCGGTGGCCACCGTATCATCGTATTCCTCTATGTCGTCGTCGTGAGCATCGCCGGCTTCATGGGCGCCGTCCTCGGGAGCATCGGGCTTCGAGACCTCGAAGCGGTTTCGTTTCTCGGGCTCGTCACCTTCCAGCCGACGCCGCTGGGGCTGGCGGCGTTCGGCATGATGGCTATCGGGACCATCCTCGGAATCCTGCTCTTGCTCGTCGTCGGCGTCTCGCGTCGCTACGTCGATGAGGACGCTCGATAAACGAAAACGATTACCCCGACCACCTCGGACACCGTGGATATGTTCCACGTCGCGATGGCGGTCTCGGCGGACGACGAGGGGCTAGCGGCGAAGGTCGAGACCGTCGCCGACCTCCCGGGGGCGACCGAGGCCGTCCGCGTGACGCTCGTCCACGTCCACGCGGGAGACGACGATAAAATAACAGATCGACCAGCAGTCAGCGAGGCGCTGGAACGCTGTTCCGAGGCCGGCCTGCAGGCAGAGGCCTACGGCGTCGTCGCCGAGAACGCCCCCAACGGACTGGTCGACGCCATCGAAACCCTCGATCCCGACCTCGTCTGTCTGGGAGGCCGGCACCGTTCGCCGGCCGGCAAGCGGCAACTCAAACCCGGCGCACAGGAGGTCATCCTTCAGGCCGGGCCGCCGGTCGTCATCGCCGGCGAACTCGACCACCGAACCGCTCGAACCTGACACGGACGGTCGTCGTCCGTTACCGGTCACCGCCAGTGCGGTCGGTGATGACCGGACATCGGTACGGAGGACCGCGTGAACCGACTATCCCTGCCCGACCATCCGGTCTTCGTCTTCCCACTCTTCCTGCCGGAGTTCGTACTTCTGGACCTTGCCCGTCGCCGTCGTGGGCAGTTCCTCGACGAACTCGATGCGGCGGACCGTCTTGTAGGACGCCAGTTCCTGCCGGGTGAACGCGATCAGTTCGTCCTCGGTGATACCCGGATTATCGGGATCGCCGCTGGTCGGGACGACGAAGGCTTTCGGCGTCTCGCCCCACTCCTCGCTGGGCGACGGGATGACCGCCACGTCGTCGACGGCCTCGTGTTCGAAGAGGGTATCCTCCAGTTCGATGGAGGAGATGTTCTCGCCGCCCGAGATGATGATGTCCTTCTTGCGGTCCTGGATCGAGATCATCCCGTTCTCGTCGATGGTCGCGAGGTCGCCCATGTGGTAGTAGCCCTCGATGCGGTCGTTGAAGGCCTCCTCGGTGGCTTCGGGCTTTTCCCAGTAGCCCTCCATCACCTGATTGCCGCGGACGACGATCTCGCCGATCTCGGTGCCGTCGTTGGCCACGTCGTTGCCGTCCTCGTCGACGACCCGCACCTCGGTGCCGAGGTAGCCGAGACCCTGCTTCTTCTTGACCGCGAAGCGGTCGGCGCTATCGGCCTCGAAGTGGCGGCGCGCGTCGGAGGTGGTGATGAGCGGCCCCGTCTCGGTCGCGCCGTAGACGTGTTTGAGATACCAGCCGAACTCGTCTTCGACCGTCCGGATGGTCGCCTCCGGCGGCGCGCTGCCGGCGGTTGCGACCCGGACATCGGAGTCGCCAGCCGTCTCGGGGTCCCGTTCCTCGTAGTAGCTGATGAGCTGGTTGAGGACGGTCGGTGCCGCACAGAAGTACGACACGTCCTCGGTGACGATGGCGTCGAAGATCTCCTCGGTATCGACGCCACGGGTACAGACGTGTTTCGCGCCGAGGCCGGTGATGGCGTAGATGTGCCCCCAGCCGTTGACGTGGAACATCGGCAGCGTCCACAGGTACGTGTCGTCGTCGGAGATCTCCTGATGGACGGAGACGAGGTAGGCGTGGAGGCTCTCGGTCCGATGGGTCCGCATGACGCCCTTCGGGTCGCCCGTCGTCCCCGAGGTGTAGTTGATCGTGATGAGGTCGTCCTCCTCCATCTCCGGCCGGTCGTAGTCGCCGTCGTTGTCCAGCCAGTCCTCGAAGTCCTCCCAGTCGCCGTCGACGGCTTCGGGATCGTTGGTCACGAACAGCTCGGTCGGGACCTCCTCGCGAATCGCTTCGATCTTGTCGGCGTACTCGTAGTCGGCGTAGACGACCGACACGCCGGCGTTTTCGAGGATGTACTCGAAGTCGTTGGGCGTCAGCCGGTAGTTCAACGGCGTGTGGACCGCGCCGGCCTGCATCGTCCCGTAGGCGGCCTCCAGATGGAAGTGCGTGTTCGGGTCCAGCACGGCCACTCGGTCGCCCTTTTCGATGCCGCGGTCCTGCAGGGCGGCCGAAAACCGGTCGGCACGGTCACCCAGCTCCGCGTAACTGTACCGCTCCCCCGTCGTCGCCACGACCGCTTCCTCGTCGGCGTAGTGGCGCCGAGCGCGATCGAGGAAGTCGGTCACGAGCAATGGCTTGTGCATGCGTGACAACATACAGAAGGAAACGCGTTAACTGTTTTGTGACGCCGCCATTCACGTCATCGAAAAGATAGGTTCGAAGCCCGGATACCAGCCGCCTGCACCGGGTAAGACGGCCCTACTACCGGGTCTACGTCGACCGATACGAACTGTCGTCTTTCACCGGCCGTGCGGGTTGGCGATGACCGGTACGTCGTTCCGACGGCCCGTATCAGGCGAGTCCGATCTTCTCCTGATAGGCGCCGTGGTGGTCCTCGAAGACCGCCATGATCTCGCCCATCGTCGCGTAGGCTTTCACTGCATCGATGATGGCGGGCATGACGTTCTCGTCAGCCTCGATGGCCTCGGAGATGTCCTCGAGGGCGGCTTCGACTTCGGCGTCGTCGCGTTCGTCCTTGACCTCCTCGAGGCGGTTCAACTGCCGGTCCCGCGTCTCGGGGTCGACCTGCAGAATATCGGGGTCCGTCTCCTCGTCGATCTGATACTCGTTGACGCCGACGACGACCTCCTCGCCCGCGTCGACGCGCTTCTGGTACTGGT